>JBCCRX010000024.1:0-29149 GCA_039201015.1 Bacteroidota bacterium
AGAGCTGCTGTTCGATATAGCAACTTCGGATGCACTATCAGAAAAAGAAAAATATTGGTTACACAAAAACCTTACGCAGCGCATCAACAAAGAAGGTATTTTGAAAATCAGCGTACAGGAAAAACGCTCACAACTCAAAAACAAGTCAATTGCTACGAAACGCTTTTTAGAGCTCTTGAAAGCGGGCGTAAAAGCACCCAAAGTTCGAAGAATCAAACGCATCGTTCCTGACAGTCAGAAAAGATTGAAGCAAAAGAAAAAACGTTCGGAGATAAAAGCAATGCGTAGGAAAATAGATTTTTAGAGCTTTTGGCTACGGCTATTTACAGTTGAATCTTAGTACACTGTAAACTAAGTTTGTTTTAATTTTGAGAAGCGAGAAATTCCTTAGAATTTCGAGCTTCAAAAAACCTATCTGCCGTCGTCTTCGACAGCGGCAAAGAAGGATGAGGGAGAAAAAAGGGTTTTAGAAAAACCCTTTTTTCTCCCTCAAACTCCCCTATCGCGTTGAGCGACTTCAGGAGCGTTCCTGGGACTTATTTTTAGCATTGCTTAAGACTTCGTACACGCCTAAATTTTTACTTGTGCATTCGTGGCAAAAAATCTTTTACAAGAAGAACCTGTAATTATCGAAGTCCAAACTAGATTAGTTAGAAACAATTGCTGCGCCCAACAAATCATTCGGAATATCCCAAGCATCCACTAGCGCGTAAGCATCTTCGCGAAGGCTTGCACAAAGTTCATCTATCGTCCTACGAATCGCCTTTGTTTTTGAGCCATCCATATAGCCTTGCTCCAAATACCAACCTTTGTGTTCCTCTATGGTGTGCAGCGCATAGAGACCAATAAGATTGTGTAGCGTAGCTTTCAAATTAGGGTTCTTTTCTTCCTCCACCACTACTAGACAATGCTCTAAGATCGTTTTTTCTATAAAAGCATTCGCCAAAGAGAGCATGTGTGTTTGGCAAATCAAAGCCGCCTCATAAGCAGATTTTCCCTGTTTGATCCAGCCTCGCATCCTTTGACTAATGGAATAAATCAGACTTGCTTCTCGATATTGGAAAGCCGCCAAGTGCATTTGCGGATCAAGTAAATGTTCTTTGGCCGTTCTGCGTACTGCAATCGGATTTTTCTCCATCATAGAAGTGGAAAGAATGCCACCGATGTAACGCAAAATTCCCAGCACACCTTCTTCATTAAATTCCTGTCGAAACTTCGTCAATACGCCTTTTGCCACCAACTGCATCAAGACGGTATTATCGCCTTCAAAAGTAGTGAAAATTTCTGTCCCGCCTTTCAGATGCGCGAAGCGATTTTCTGCTAGATAGCCTTTCCCACCACAAGCTTCTCGACTTTCTTGCAAAGCATGCGTTGTGAACCAAGTGGCGTAGGCTTTCATACCCGCCGCCAAGGTTTCAATTTCTCGCATATCTCCTTCTGCTTCATTATTGAAACGATCCGTAAGGTGCTGTAAACCAAAATGTACCGCATAAGCTTTCGCAACCAATGGCATTAACCTGCGCTGGTGACTTGGATAGTCCAAAATCAAAGTCTCTGGTTCGCTGAAACTCGGACCAAATTGCCGTCGCTTCAAACCAAAATTCACGGCTATTTTAATGCCTGCTTTCGCTGCACTCAGTCCACATCTGGGCACACAAACGCGCCCCCCCACTAGCGTTCCAAGCATAGTGAAAAAGCGACGAGAAGGATTTTCGATAGGGCTGTGATAATCTCCATATTCATCTACATCGCCAAAGCGATTCAATAGATTTTCGCGCGGTATTTTCACATGATCGAACCAAATTCGACCATTATCTACGCCATTCAAACCCATTTTATACCCATTGTCTTCCACTCGAATGCCTGCCAATAGGCTGCCATTTTCATCCCTCAAAGGAACCAGCAACGCATGGATTCCATGATTTTCGCCCTGCACAATCAGTTGACAAAAAACACTTGCCATACGGCTGTGTAAAGCATTTCCGATATATTCTTTTCCCGCTTCGTAGCGAGGAGAGTGAACCACAAAACTATCGCTAGCAGATTCGTAAGTGGCAGTGGTTTCCAATTGCCGAACATTAGAGCCGTGACCCGTTTCGGTCATCGCGAAACAACCTAGTAGTTCAGCTGTTCCAGCCGCTTTTAAATACTTTTTGTGGTGTTTTTCTGTACCCAACCACATCACACTACCACCAAACAAGCCAAATTGTACGCCAAATTTTATGGCTAAGCTCAAATCAAAATAGCCCAAAGTTTCAAAGACAGCGGCGTATTGTGCCATGCTATCTTGTCCGCCATAGGCTTCAGGAAAATTGAGTGCACCCCATCCTTGCGCTGCTAATAGTTTTGTCCAGTTTAGCACCTGTTTACGATAATCTTCCTTGACGGGTAATGTATTTCGTTCAAAAACGGGGTCTTTAAGCAAGGTTTTGACTCGCTTGATTAAGGAGGCTTGTTCACCGTGTAGCAGTGCCGACATGGCTTCTACATCGAACGTTTTGTGTTCTTTTTCTGACTGATTTAATTCTTCATAATGAAAAATTCTATTGTAAGTTTCTGATCTAAAGGGCTTTAGATAAGATTCTAGCTCCTCCAATGCCGTTCTCGCATCACTGGAAGACCAATGAATCACTGCATCTGTATTCATCACTTGCACTGCACTTTGTTTAGCCATTTGTAGCCCCAAATCAACCAAAGAGCGCCGATCACTTGCTTTCATTTCCACTGCTGCTTCTCGCAACTCAATTTCCCAATGCTTATACAATTCCCTAGAGGGTGGACGTGAGGGATTCATCCATTGGCTTAGTACATCCTTCTCAGATGTTGTCAAAAATGCTAAGTTGTCCACTTTTTGCCTAAGCAAATCTATTTCGCTTGGGCTCAATACCTTATCTGACCACGCCACATAAAACATCGGAATTAGGCTTTGTACGCCTGGAGAGTAGAAGGATAGGATGGGAGCTTGTGTACTCATGTATAATATTTTTTGTTCTGGCTATGAAACAAAAGAAAACAGAACTAAGTTTTGCGTAAAATATTTAATTCAAGATAAGATTCTGTTAAATTAATTAGACTTCCTTTATAAGATTGAAAATGATCTGCGAGTTAAGAGCATGACTTTTATACTGCAAACAGGATAAGTTTGTGCAAATAAGTATACTTGTTGATCGCGCCTCACACCTCACGCCTGAGGCGAACAGGTCTGTTTAAATTGTTTATTTATTTAAGAGCTTGTTTGGAAATTACATAATTGGTCTGTAAACGGCTCTTTTTCCCTCATTCAGCGTTAAAAAATGGCTTACTCATCTAGATAAACGCGCATTTTTTGGTTCTGAATGATTTCATTTGGTCAGCATTATTTATGGAAGCTCACGTTTATCTTCAAATCATATGGGCGTCACGCCTGAGGCGGACAAGTCGAGTCCTTCCAAACGAAAACAAACGAAATTTAATAGTTGGCGATATCTTTCTAAAGATACTCGACCAAATGAAATCATTTAGAGCCTCCTTTTATTTGCAGCCAACCAAATCTACTATCTTTGTCTTTGAGATACAAAGCAATAGTTCGTGCAATTTTTGAACCATAGAGGACACATAGAACACAAAAATTTGATATTCAAAGGGTTACATTTTCACTATTTTGTCCTATCTTACCAGTGGGCATCAAAATAAATAGAACCATAGAGGCACAAAGAAAACAAAGAAAATACACTAAAAATCAAGCATTTAGCTTTTGTGACCTTCTTGACTGCCTTACCGTGTCCGCCTTACCGTGTCCGCCTCAGGCGTGAGGCGTGAGGCGTGAGGCGTGAGGCTGTTGTTTCTTTTGTGGTAAAAAAGAAAATGTCCACTGGTAAGTTATCCTGTAATCTTCCGATTATCAATTACATATAAATCACGCGCAGACTGTTGACAAAAGCAACACCACGCAAAACAACAAAGATGCAATATTGGAAAACACTTACATACGCAGTTGCATTGAGCCTTCTCCATCAATTGACTTACGCGCAGCAATGCACAACTGGCACTATCTTGAATCAAGAAGATTTTAATAGTGGTACTTCGGGCACCTGGATGACTTTCGATGTACTGGGAAACGATTCTTGGGAATTTGATCTGAACGAAGCAACGATCAATGGGTTCGATGGAAGTGGTGCAACAGGAGAAGAAGATTGGCTAATTTCTCCTACATTGGATTTCTCTGCTGGCTTGGACTGGCAAATGGATTTCGAGTTCGCAGAACAATTCAATGGTCCAAATCTCGAAGTTTTTTACAGTGAAGACTACAATGGTTTTAGCAATCCCAATGCTGCCAGTTGGATACTTTTAGCGACTCTACCAGATGTGGCTAGTTCTTCTTTTCAGCCCTTTAATATTGATTTGAGCAATCTCAATACCAGTGATACCTACATCGCCTTCAAATATACGGCTACGGGAGGCGGACCGAGCGAGACGCAAGAATGGACAGTAGATAATATTTGTATTTCTGATGAAACGAATACAGGCGGTGGGGATTGTGAAGCAGTGAGCGGTGATTATTATGCTTGTATCGAAGATTTCATTGACAACGGTGGTCGTTGTGCGGAATTGAAAACCCAATTATTTAGCTTAATCGACGATCATATTGTGCTTCCTTACACTGGGACTCCCTACGATGTCTGGGATTTTATGTGTGAGTACGATCTTATTTTAAAAGACGGCAGCACCACTCAGTTTAGGATATGGGATGTATTCTCCGATAACCCAAACGGACCAGAACCTTACGAATATGAGTGCAGTGATATGGGTGGCTCGGCAAGCGGAGAAGGACAAGGCTTCAATCGCGACCACGTATTTCCCAGATCATGGTGGGGCGGTAGTCAAACTGCCGATCAATTCTCTGATGTAAACAATTTGCTACCTTCTGATATCTACGTCAATTCAAGGAAAAGCAATTTTCCGCTAGGAGAAGTGAATGCTACTAATTATTTATCAGATAATGGTTCCAGAATCGGTAGCCCAAACAACGGATGCGCCGCCAATGTTTTTGAGCCCATAGATGAATACAAAGGAGACTTCGCTCGGATGTATTTTTACATGGCAACACGCTACGAAAGCCAGATTGCAGGCTGGGAAAACAGCAACAACCAAAGCAATGAAGCACTAGCAGGCAATAGCTATCCCGTTTTTGAATCTTGTCTGCTCAATCGCTTGCTCAAATGGCACAAAGACGACCCCGTGAGCCAGAAAGAATTGGATCGAAACGAAGGGGTGTTTATCCGACAAAATAATCGGAATCCCTACATCGATCATCCAGAATACGTGGATTTAGTTTGGGGCATTTCTACCAATGGAACGAATATTACAACGGCTTGTGGAAGTGTCTTGGTCAGTAGCTGTGATTATCAAGGCGATGCAATCATTGTGGAGAATCCAGCGATGCAAGAGGAATATAGAGTGGAGGGTGAAGCTACTTTTAGCATCACTGTTCCGAGCGGAAATACTATTCTTGCAACGGCTGGTGTGTCTATTACTTTGGCAGACGGAACAGCTATTCAGAATGGTAGTGATGCACATTTTTTCATCAGTGATTGTACTATGGTCAGCAATAGCAATGCCGCTTTTGCCAACGATTTGCTTCCTTTAGAAAAAGACTTTCCTATCACGAAAAACAAGGTCGTTGAAATACAAACCACCCCCAATCCTTTCGTAGATAAAGTTCAATTGAAATGCCATTTACACGAAAACAGCCCAGTTGTTATTCGAGTGTTACAACTCAATGGAAGGCAACAATATAAACGTCGCATAAGTTTCTTAGAGAAGGGTATGCACCAATTTGATATACCCAGCGAGCAATGGCAAAAGGGAATGTATTATGTGGTCGTCACAACGAATCAAGCACGATACACTCAGATGATATTAAAAATGTAAAATGGCGAATAATCAATCTTTTTGGTACTTGGAAAACATCGACGTCACGAATATTTTTTGTCCGAATAAGCTAGAAGATGCGCTCAAAAGCCATGCGCATAAGAAATACAAAAAAGGACAATATATTTATCTACCCGACGAAGATGCGGATAAAATCTATTTTATCGCCGAGGGCAGCGTGAAGGTAGGACATTATGGGGAAGGCAATAAAGAAATTACCAAAGCCATACTGGAAAAAGGGGAAGTATTCGGAGAACTCAGTTTGGTCGGACAATCGACTCGTCGAGACTTTGTGATGGCGATGGAAAATACCATTGTTTGCATTTTGAGCAAGGAGGAAATGAATGCCCTGATGAAAGACCACAGCGGATTCAGTATTTTCATGATGAAGCTGATGGGTTCAAGAATGCTGGAAATGGAAAAACGACTGGAATCCTTGGTTTTCAAAGATTCTCGAACGCGCGTCATCGAATTTTTGAAAAATCTAGCCGATAAAAAAGGACAAAGAGTCGGCTACGAAACCCTGGTGCGCGGCTTTATGACCCACCAAGAAATTGCCAATCTTACCGCTACCTCTCGACAGACGGTGACGACTGTTTTGAACGAATTGCGCACAAAAAACGTATTGACTTTCAACCGACGCCGATTGCTTATCCGAGATTTGGATTTATTGGCGAAGGAAGGGAATTTGTAGAGGTCAGAGCAGAGAAGTCGGAAGACAGAGCAGAGAGGACAGAAAGCAGTGTGAATTTTAGTGATATTAAGGTAGGGAAGCTAATTTGTCGATTTGTTTATATTATATATGTTGTTTATCAGATAAGCTATTTTGTATTCACCATTTGACGGGAATAGTAGCATGTAAACGAATAAACATCATCAACAACTTAAACAGAAAAAAATTCCTAGTAATTACCTCAAATTCTAGGACCTTAACAGCGAATAATTATTAATCGAATATGAGTTTAGAAAAACGGATTACTGCCGATTTAAAAACGGCGATGAAAGCAAAAGACGAAGCAGGCAAACGAGGTATTCGTGCTATCAAACAAGCCATTTTATTAGCGAAAACGGATGGCTCAGGTACGGAAATCACAGAAGCTATGGAGATTAAGATGCTCCAGAAGTTGGTGAAACAACGCAAAGAATCCCTTGAAATCTACGAGCAGCAAGGAAGAGCAGAACTAGCAAAGGTAGAACGCGAAGAAATCGCAGTGATTGAGCGTTATTTGCCCAAGCAGATGGAAGCCGCTGAACTGGAGACTTATCTAAAAGGAGTAATTGAAGAACTCGGTGCAACTTCCATGAGAGATATGGGAAAAATCATGGGTAAAGCCAATAAAGAATTGGCGGGGCGCGCGGATGGAAAAACCATTTCTGCTACTGTGAAGAAGTTACTGTCCTAATCTTTCGTCTGAAGACTTTTGAAGTTTTAAAAACTTCAAAAGTCTGATATTCATAGACATCCTTCGCGTAACTCTGCGAAAAATACTTCGCGTAACTCTGCGGTCAAAAACACTTCAACATAGCACAAAATGAAAATCGCGCTCGCGCAAATCAAATCGAACAAAGACGATCTTGAAGAAAACATTCAAAAACATCTTCAATACATCAAAAAGGCTATCCAGCAGCAAGCCGATTTAATTGCTTTCCCAGAACTTTCCCTTACTGCTTATGAACCGAGCCTAGCTAAAAAGTCAGCTATTTTCCCGCAAGAAGAGCGCTTGAAAATATTCCAACAGCTTAGCAATAAAGGAAATATTTCCATTGCGCTGGGCGTAGCTACCACCAACGAAGCAGACGCAATATTCATTAGTATGTTGCTCTTTCAGCTACAGCAGCCTCTCCAAATCTACAACAAACGATACCTACATACCGATGAATTACCTTACTTTCAGGCAGGCAATCAAGCGGTCTTTTTCAATATCAAAAATCAGCGCATTGCACCTGCCATTTGTTATGAATCTTTGCGCATAGAACATGCCAAAGAAGCGGCAGAACAGGGAAGTCACATCTATCTCGCAAGTGTTGCTAAACCAGCGCGTGGCTTAGAAAAAGCTTTTGTACACTATCCAAAAATTGCGAAACAGTACCAAATGACTGTTCTGATGGTCAACAACATTGGCTATTGCGATAATTTTGAAAGTGCAGGGCAAAGTGCCGCTTGGAACAAAGAGGGACAATTGATCGCTCAATTAGGGAAAGCGGAAGAAGACTTGCTGTTGGTGGAGGTGACGAAGTCAATGCTTATTGATAAAATTTTTGTCAGCAAATAAACATCATCAACAAATAACAGTGCCAATCACCATATATCTTCCTACATAAAATAAGGCGACTCCTTATTATACCAATTATCTAGAAAATCCTACCGTTCACTCAATCTGCGCTTTTCTGCTTTTTCTACGAGCAGCTAGTTGTCATTCGCCAATGACCGATTAATCGCTGCATTTCACTCACTCTATCCGACAGCACATGTCGATCTCCCATACATTTGCCACTGTCAATTGTCATCAAACCAAGCACAAATCAATCACACTAACATTACTACAAAAATGGACAAAACAGAAAATTCAAATAGTGGAACGGGCATCGTACTTGCCGTCATTGCGGTCATTTGCGTTTCCATTAGTTTCATACAAACGGCACTCGGCTACAAACTGCTAGCAGGACCAGTTTTCACTTGGCTGTTCTCTTTGATTATTAGTGCCTTTATGCTCCTGACGAATCTGCGCTTGCGCGATAATCTAAGAAAAGGACTAGCCATTGGTGGCATCATTGCCTTTTACTGCATCATCGCCTTTTTCAGTTTTGCTGGAAACTTCAATGCTTTTTACAGCCAATTTATGAAGGATGAATTAATCGAAAATGAATTGCGCGTTTACGAAACACAAATTCCAGCGATTCAGCAGCAAGCGATTCAAGCCGTACGAGGCACTAATAATGCGAAGGAGGTGGAGATGAAAGTGAATCAACTGAAATATTCTCTCGAATCACAAATCCTTGATCCTGCCAATGCGGGTTTTGGGGAAAAGGCAACCGAAATCAAGCAAGAAATCGAATCTATATTAGGCACAAATCTGACCGAATACGAAGGCGAAGCTAAAGCAATTGCTAGTAAAATGAACGTACAAATAGATCAAGTACTACAAGCTAAACTAGCCGTTTTAACCAAAGACAGCGACAGTGTTATCAAAAAAATCAACAGCAAAGTAGATGCAGTCATGCCCGATATTCGATTGGCATTGCTGCCGCAGAACATTGCAGCGGAAGGAAGAAGTGCACTGGATTTGGCGGATAATACTTACAATACAATTGGTGAAATGACCAAGGGTTTTATATCCACTTTTCAGTTTGAGCCAATTAAGTCGCAGCAGCTACAGGTTGGTAAAATCAGTCACTCTTTCCAGTCAGGTTTTGCCAAAATGGAAAACCCACAAGCCACGCTGATTGCGACTTTGGCGAGTCTAGCGGTCGATTTTTTAGTTCCAATTTATCTACTACTCACCATTGCGAGACGCGATGAAGAAAACCGTCCCGTTTTTATGGGAACGAAAACGAGGAAGCGAGAAGTGGAGGTGATTTGAGTGGCGGCATTGAGATGCGGAGCGCAATTATTCGAAGCAACATCACATTAAACCAAAAATTGAATGACTTACATAAGTTTGAATGACGGGCGACTTAAAGTCCGCCTGTCATTTTGGATCATTCAGCCCTCTATGTCAATCTAAAATAAAAATACAATGAGCAATAATAATGATAAACTAAGCCTGCTGCACATCCTTTCCGCTACGGCAGCTAGCAATACGCCCCCTTCCAATAAAACCAATACCGACCAATCCGTAGCCACAAAACCCAATTTCAGTAATCATGCAAATACTACAGATACAGCAGTAGAAACTACTGTAATCGAAGCTCCACCAAACGAAAAATTGAACTCATTGGAAGGAGAATTGGAAAATCTGAACTTTGAGAATCGTGCAGCCGCAACAGCAACAGAATCATCAGAAGCCGTTAATTTGGACGAAGAAAGTCGCGCCGCCATAAAGGACGCCAATATGCGCACTTTTGCAAGTAATGTCACCACTTCTGCTGATACCGATTTGAAAGCACCCAAACAAGCAATAAGCATCGAAGAAGAAGTAGAAGCAATTCCTTTTGTTGCGGAAGAAGCTGCACTGCAAGACGATTTAGAAGAAGATACATCCGTGCTGCATGCAGATAGAAATTGGGAAGAAAAGCTGTTTGAACCCTTAGAAGAAACGGCAATAGCGAACGAGGAAATTGATGCAGAGGATATGGAATTGGCAGTTGGTGAAGAGCAAAGTACGGATACAGATTATTTGGATAATCCCGACAATTTTGATGCAGAAGACATCGACGAAGCCTATCGTAAACGTCTGATTGCTTTGGGTTTAGAGCCTTTAGAACCGATCATGACCAGCGATAGCGCCACACCAGCAGACGCATTAGAACCAGAAGAAACTGCTACCGCTACACTAGAGACAAATACAGATTTGGAGGAGGAAGAAATCGAAGGAGAGGAGAATCCACAAGTGGATGATGCCCTTACGCATTTGTTCGCCAATCCGCCTGCTGTGCCACTTCCAAAAACACCCAAAACAACAGAAGCCTTGCCTACAGAGACGCATTTTTCGCCACTCAATTTTCAGGAGGATAAAGCAAGCACAAATACGCAGAACAAATTGAAGCAAACGCCTTCAAAAGCTTCCATGTTGCAGCAGTTCCGACAATTACAAGATCGAAATTCGACCTTTGTTTTCATGTTTGGTCGGCAGCAAGCTGGAAAAACGGTCATTCTTTCTTCTCTCGCCTATCACATGGGCGTAGATGAAAATGGATTGCTGGAGACCCGTCGTCGAGTCGATAATTTGAAAGGAGCAGCTTATCTTAAACAGCTTTCTCAATCGGTGCGCAAAGGACAGTTCATGAATCGAACAGCGGTTGGTTCTTTGTACGAATTGGATTTAACTTACACGCCCAACAAACCCGAAATACCGATGAATTTTACCTTTTTGGAAATGTCGGGCGAGGATTTAAGTAAGGTAGAATTGAGTGAATCTTCGGCGGGTCAATTGCCCAACGATATTGATGTATATCTGAAATGTCCCAACCTGAATTTGGTCTTTATGATGGTCGTGCCTTACGAAGATGCAGAAGAACACGATTATTTAGTCATTGACTTTCTGGACTACTTGAAAGAGCGCAAACCAGATATTGATTACTCCAAAATTTTGCTGCTGATTTCAAAATGGGATCGCTACGAAGGACTGCGCAAAAACGAGGTAGATTTGTTTGTGAAAGAGCAAATGCCGCGCACCTATTCTCGCCTAAAAGCCAAGAAAGCAACCATTGCACGCTACTCCATTGGAAATGTTTCCGATGATGGCGAAAGCATCACAGAGTTGAATACGGAGCGTCCAGAAGTCATCAAAAAATGGATGTATCAAGCGACTACGGGGCACAAAATCAAGGATGAAAGCAGCTCGATTTGGAATAAATTTAAGCAGTGGATGTGATGAGTTGAATTTTGAATATCGAACTAGGAATTATGAATCACGCCTGAGGCGGACAAGCTGTCGAAGTAAGTACACGTCCTACTTAGAAAACTTCATAATTCGGCATTCAGCATTCAAGATCCGTTATTTTTAACGCTTTTTCAATAGCAAAAAATGAACAATACAAATATTGGATACGCCTTCATCGGAACGCCCAAAGGTTTACAAACCAAAAACGGCGGCATCATCGAACAAGTCGATATTCGTCGCTACATTGATTTGGACAACAACATCATAAAAGTCGATCCTGGCGTAGAGCTTTTTTCGATCACCAAAATCGTGCAGAACAAGGATATTTTCTTCTTCATCACGCAATACGAATACGCCAAAGAAATGGAATCGCATCGAATGGGCACTTTCTTGGGCAGTACCTTGGTTTTGAAAAATGCGATTGCGCCAGCGGAAGCGATTCTACTGATTTTGAGTGAATTGATGGCGAGACTGCGCGAATATGTCGGTCCAGATGATCGCTTTTTGACGACTTTGGACCGCTTGCAATTGAAGACCAGCAAACGCCTGCAAGGATTGACGACGACTTTAGCACCTTCCAAGATCGAAGCGAGCAACATCACAGATCAAGATTTATTCATTCAGTTGCACGGCAGCAACGACTTCAAAGTGCGCACCAATTTTATTCACCAATGCTTGCACGACAAGGCTTTCGAGCCTTTTAAAACGGTTTATGCTTCTGATAGTTCGGCTTTGCTGTCTTTCATCAAGACCAACCAAACTATGCGCACGGCTTCTATCAGTGTGAATTACGAAACCGCTATTGAAAAGCTAGAAAAGCACAGTCGATCTTTGCGGCAGCACATTCAGCAAGAAAGCAGCAAGCTGAAAAAGCTGACTACCGAGAAAACGCAATTACAGCAGCAATTAGAACAACTCAATCAAAAGCGCATCACACTTACGCAAAAGTACAGTGAAACGGAGCGTTCTATTACATCTAATTTGGCGAAACTGCAAGAGCTGGAAAAATCGCTAACGATCAACACACGAGGCTTGCAAAAAAAGCACAAAAAAGCGGAACAAAAGCAAGCATTGCTGGTTCAAAAATACGAAACAGAGCAAGCGCAAGTTGAGCAGCAAATAGAACAACTCAAAAGCAAGTTGGAGCAATTGCAGAACAGCGAACAGCAAGCACAACAACAGTTACAGCATTTGCAGAAAAAGAAAAGCAAGCTGCAAAATAGCAATCAGCAATTGATGAATGACTTTGAATTGATTAATCGCAATTTAAAGCAACTGGAAGAACGCAATGAAGCGACGGCTGCCACCAACGACCAATTGTTGCAAGACAAAAAAGACTTGGAATCTGCCCTTCATCAGTTGAAAGAAGATTTGGCCGCGCTTCATATTTTAGTAGAAGAAAAGAAAGCGGTTTATATGGAGCAGGAAGGGATTGTCGAGGCGCAAAAAGTGGAAGCTATTACACCTAAAGTGATGCCTGAGAGTCGAGCGGCTTTGAAAGCAAAAGTGGTGGCTGCACCTTCGCTCGTTGCGCAAGAGTGATTAGTGATTGCTTTTTAAAAATTAATCAACACATGAAAATCGTATTCGCCACCCACAATCCCAACAAAGTCAGAGAGATCAATGCCATTCTAGGAGATGCGATTGAGATTGTGGGTTTGGAGGAAATTGGTTGTACGGAAGAAATTCCTGAAACGCAAGACACGATACCAGGTAATGCCCTTCAAAAAGCGCGCTACGTCAAAGAGCATTTTGGCTTGGATTGCTTTGCTGAAGACACAGGCCTGGAAGTCGATGCTTTGAATGGCGAACCAGGGGTTCACACCGCCTATTACGCTGGGCCAGCGCGCAATGCGGACGAGAACATGAAAAAAGTGCTGTATTCATTGGAGACAAAAACCGATAGAGGTGCGCAATTTCGGACGGTCATCGCTTTAATCTTGAATGGTGAAGAACATACTTTTGAAGGCATCGCGAGAGGAACGATCGCGAGGAAGCAACGAGGTGAAAAAGGCTTTGGCTACGATCCCATTTTCATGCCAGAAGGCTACGATAAAACTTTTGCGGAATTGAGTGGTGCGGAAAAAAACCAGATTTCGCATAGAGGAAAGGCAACTGCTTTGTTGCAACAGTTTTTGGCAGGAAGGGAGGAATGATTTTTTGTCGTCGGAATTAGGATTTACGGGCTGAAAGCGCAAATTTGTCAAATTTTAAAAATTTGACAAATTGCATCTAATCTCCTCTATTAACCTATTGATTATCTAATAAGGCATCAACTCAACTCTAACTGTTATTAACTCATGTTACGCAAAATACCAAATTGCAAATGACATAAAGTGTTACTTGTTTACAAATCGTCGGGTGTCATCCTCGCGCCTAGGGCGTGAGGATGGCAGCCACTCTAATTCAAAACACGCCAATCTCAGAGATCAGCGAATAACATAGACTAAGGTACTACTTGCGTAACATGAGTTATAATTTATTATTTCATCATTCCTTACTTAGTGTAGTGGTCAAGAGGTACAATTATGATCTCTTTTTTCCACTCCCTTTCACTTCGCAATCAAAGCCTCCTGCTTCAGGCTTTCCAAGTCTCTAATCAGCAAACGGCGACGATTGAAATCCAAAATACCTTTGCGCTTCAAATTATTCAAAACAGTAGTAACCGTTTGGCGAGAAGATTTGGTGAGTACGGCAATATCGCGGTGGATGTAAAAATTCCAGATGACATGCTCGTAGCCCAAACGTTGTCCTCGCTCTTGCATCTGACTCAAAAGAAAACGAATGATACGCTGCCGAGAAGTGAGGGACAATAGTCCTTCGAAATGCTGCTCCAAACGCTCGACTTTGGAGAAAAGCTGCTTCAACACAAATTCATTGAATACCAAATTCGTGCGCATCAATTCTTTCACCGTTTGTACAGGTAGGCTAGCAATGACGGTATCCATTAAGGTTTCTGCGTAGGTGTAAGCAGTCGTCCTTTCGCTCAATTTTTCCAGTCCGAAACTATCGCCCGCTTGCAATAGATAGAAAGAAGTAATCTCCCCTTTTTCATTCTCCTTCCCAATTTTCACTTGTCCTTCCAGAATGAAATATACTTGTTGCGAATCAGCGGCAGCGATGAAAGTGTATTTTTTCGGATATTTCTTGGCTATTCTTTGCAACAAAATATCAATTTGATTGATATGGCTGAGTTGAGATAGACTCAAATCTTTCCGATCAAAAGAATTAGTCCTGTTGGTAGGCAAATGGCAATTATAACTGAACGCAGATGATTCCATAATTTCCTTATTTAATTTGAGTGACTTATGCTGCAAATGGGATAAATTTGTATGTACAGATAGACTTATTTATCAAGCCTCACGCCTAGGCGGACATGTCCGTTTAAATTGCTGAATTGTTTATTCGTTCAACTGTAAAACATTGATATTGAGAGTATTAAACGAATAAATAGTTCAACAAACTTGTCCACTACTCAACGAATTTTAAAAGCGTGCCCACTATTGAAATTCAATAGCATTAGTACCGTGTAAATTAAGTTTCTTTGTATTTTAAATAGGGGAGTTTGAGGGGGGAAAAAGGGTTTTAGAAAAACCCTTTTCTCTCCCTCACCCCTTGTTCGCCGCCGTCTTCGACGGCGGTAGATGGGTTTTGTGAAGCGAGAAATTCTAAGGAATTTCTCGCTTCTCAAAATTAAAACAAACTTATTTTACACTGTAGTTAGTACCGTGTAAATTAAGTTTCTTTGTACTTTGTACAGGGGAGTTTGAGGGAGAAAAAAGGGTTTTAGGAAAACCCTTTTTTCTCCCTCATCCCTTGTTTGCCGCCGTCTTCGACGGCGGTAGATGGGTTTTGTGAAGCGAGAAATTCTAAGGAATTTCTCGCTTCTGAAATTTTAAAAGACTTAAATTACAGTGTAATTAGTACACTGTAAACTAAGTTTCTTTGTATTTTAAATAGGGGAGTTTGAAGCTCGAAATTAAAACAAACTTAGTTTACAGTGTATTAGTGAGTGATTATCCAAATATTTTTCTACAAAATTATAGGAAGTGTATTGTGAGCGACTCACGGAAAGTTCACAAAAGTATCACAGAAAAGGCGATTAACATTCAATCCTCTGATTTTCAGTTACTTATAAAAAAATCGTTTAAAGCGGGTTTTTTCCAATTGTCGCTGCTCGGACGTATTTTTTTGATGCCCTAATCCTATTTTGAGGAAAAAAGCAACTGATCGTTTAAATTTTAAGGAATAATACGATACCAAGCAAGCAGATAAGAAATGTGTAGGAAATGACTTCGCATGCTCTGCTGCTTCTTTTGTCCTTATCTCCTCTGTATTCCTGAATATAGTGTAAACTAAGTTTCTTTGCATTTTACAAGAGAGTTTAAGGGAGAAAAAAGGATTTTAGAAAAACCCCTTTTTCTCCCTTAAACCTTATCTGCCGCCGTCTTCGACGGCGGTAAGTGTGTTTTTGAAGCTCGAAATTCTAAGGAATTTCTCGCTTCTCAAAAATTGGAAGAAACTTAGTTTACAGTGCATTTTAGATGGGGAGTTTGAGGGAGAAGAAAGGGTTCTTGAAAAACCCTTTTTTCTCTCTCACCCCTCACTCGCCGCCTTCAAAGACGGCGGCAGATAGGTTCTTTGAAGCGAGAAATTCCTTAGAATTTCTCGCTTCTCAAAATTAAAACGAACTTAGTTTACAGTGTGTATAAACTTGTCCTAGAAGCTAAAATTCAATCCCAAACTAGGCAAAATTGGCAACTGATCGACTCGATCATATCGTACCCGATCGAAGAAAAAGATGTTGTTTCGGTTATAAACATTTGTAACACTCGCTACTACTTCTAGCTGGGTCGTTCGACTGAATTCTATGGTGCGTTTCAAGGAAAAATCTAGGCGGTGGTAATACGGTAATCGTCCGTCGTTGCGATCTTCGGAAAATAAGATGCCTAAATCTGCATTTTCTGTCAGCACATCGGTTTGTATGCCATCTTGAAAATCATAGAGTGAATAAAAACCTTGTGTGAGGGTGAAAGGAAAGCCAGAACCCAAATTCCAGCGTGCACTCGCTTCCCAAAGTTTTCCATTACCAAAATTATAAGTGGCTAGAAAGTTGACGTTGTGGCGACGATCAAAAATGGTTGGATAGACCTGCTCTCCATCATCTCGATTGACGTAGCCGTGAGAATAGGTTGCCCACAGATATAAAGCGGGCGTTTCGTAGCGCATAGAAAAATCAATACCATAAGCTTCGCCCGTTTCTACGGCAAAGTTGGGGTCTTCTTCGCTGAGTTTGTTTCGATTGATATTAATCAATTGCGTGAAATCTTTGAAGTAGCCTTCTACATTCAAACTTAAGGCATCACTGAGGTCAATCTCTACCCCTCCAATGGCGTGGTTTGCTTTTTGCAATCGATCATTGGTGGGTTCTCGTGTACCTGGTAAAAAGATTGTTTCTTCGGGTCCAGCCAAGAAGCCTACGAATAAATTTACGACATCCCGTTCATTGACAGAACTTACTAGATTTTGAGAGTAAACACCCGCTGCTAATTTGAAGCGTAGCGCATCCGTTGCATTGTATTTTAAGCCAATTCGAGGCTCTATACGCGCTATGGATTGAGAGGCATATACCTGCAAACGTACACTGGGTTCCAATACAATTTTATTCCACTTTTGCTTGTATTTCAAATAGCCCGCCAATTCGGTCGTAAAATCGCGTTGCTGTATGGTATTGCCAACGAAATTTCTAAAAATGAAATCCGTATTGATGCCGTTGAAAATAAAGCCATACTGAATTTCATTGTTGCTGCCAAAATTGGTGAAATTGAGGCGAATGAAATAATCGGTGATACTACTTTCTCGCGGATTGCCATCGGATTCTTCCAGACCAATATCGTAATTAGAAAAGCCTGCCGTGCCGTCAATCACAACTTTAGAATTGGGTGGAATTAAAGTAAAATTCGCACCGCCACCGCTGGTCATCCAATTCAAGTCCGCGATGCCTTCAAAATTGACATTATCAATGAAATTGAATCCAAAAAAATTGACTTTACTACCATTGTTAGAAACAAAAGAAAGCTTACCATAAAAGTCTGTGAAATTGTAGGGTAAACCTGTCGAATCAATTGGCGGGTAGTTGTAAAGCGTCGGAGCAGTTTGGTCAATATAAGAACGTTTGGCGGTTAAAATAAAAGACGAACTTCCGCCGCCGTCTTCTTTGAGTTTTTTCAGTGGTCCTTCGATCAGTACTTTGGATTGAAATGGATTGGCAGAAATGACACCGCCGTATTTTTTCTTATTACCTTCTCTAGTTTTAATGTCCACAATCGCAGAGATTCTACCACCGTATTCTGCATTAAAGCCGCCCGTGAGAACATCCACACTTTTAATTGTCTCTGTCTCAAAAACGGAGAAGAAACCTAGTGAGTGAAAAGGATTATAAATGGTCATGCCATCCAAAAGGATTTTGTTTTGAATGGGTGAACCACCTCGTATGTATAGTTGTCCGCCTTGATCACCCGTAGAAATGATACCTGGTAGTACTGGCAAGTATTGTGCGATATCTGCTACGCCACCAATGGAAGGTAAGGATTTCAATTGTTCGGCAGTAACGGTCAATTTGGAAACTTGAACATCTGAGCGGGCTTGCTCTCGTCGAGCCGAAATATTGACGGTACTGAGCTCTACGCTTTGTTCTTGCAAATAAATCTGCTGATAGGCAATTTCTCGCTCTTCGACGGTTACAGAAATAGCAGTACTGTCGTAACCCAAATAAGTGACTACTAGATCATAAGTACCTTCTGGAAGATTAGAAATGGAAAAAAAGCCATCCAAGTCTGTATTAGCACCAAAAGTTGTACCAGAAAGAATGACATTGGCATAAATAATCGGATCGCCCGTATCTTTGTCGAATACATTGCCTCGAATCGTTCCTGTCTGGGCAATTAAATAAAAGCTGATGAGGGAAAACAAGAGTGTCAAGCGTGATTTCATAAAAAAATTGTGCTATGGTGTATCAAAACATTGATCTTCGTTCCGATGAATGATGCGCGAAGGTAAGTAGATTGTTGGAATAAATTTCATCCAAAAAGAAACATAAAAATAATTAATGCGTACAGATAGAAAAGCCAAGTATTCATCCCTAATTCCTCGAGCAACCATAGATGCTTAGCCTCCATTTCTGCTCCTCCATTTTTATCACTCAATTATTTCTATGCAAAAACTACCTTTTTACCTTATCCTTTTATTTTTTGCTTCTTGTGCCAGTCCCTATCACTCCCTGCAACTCAATAGAATTGATTACGAACCAGTCAATGAAGGAGGAGCGGTCGAATATTCTTATCGCTACGATGCTATGCAAGCAGCAGGCAACAAAAAAATAGCACGCAAAGAAGATCGAAGAGACGTTCATTTGGTTGCTTTTCAATTCAAAAACAATACAAATCGCACCCTCGTCATTGGAGAAGATGTGCAGTTCTATGCGAATCGAAGAATGCTGTATCCGCTCAAAGTTAACGAACCCTATCGGGCTCTTAAGCAACATCCATGGACTTACGCGCTTTATCTACCGCTTGTGTTGAACATCAATCTCAACAATAATGACAGCAGCAATGGATTGACTATCCCGATTGGTTTGGGTATCGGTACAGGAAATATTATCGTATCTGCCGTTGCTAATAAGAAATTCGCTGGAGAGCTTTTTGATAATTATTTGTTGGGTAAAAGCCTTCGTCCTGGAGAATCTAAGTCTGGATTACTCGCATCTAGGGTACTGGATTTTACGCCGATGAAAATAGAATTGGAGGAAGAAAAGGGAGCAGATACTCAGTAAAAACTGAAATTTGAGGAGAACTCAAAAAGCTAAGATTTTAATTGCTTATCAAAATTAAATACAGTGTAAACTGAGAGTTTCTTTGTATTTTGGATAGGGAGTTTGAGGGAGAAAAAAGGGTTTTAGAAAAATCCTTTTTTCTCCCTCACCCCTTGTTCGCCGCCGTCGAAGACGGCGGCAGATAGGGTTTGTGAAGCGAGAAATTCTAAGGAATTTCTCGCTTCACGAAATTAAAACAAACTTAGTTTATGGTATGTCATAAGATAAGAACAAATAAGATATGAAGCATTATTATTTACTATTTTTCATTTGTCTTTTTGCCTGCCAAGCAAGCACAAGCAATCAAAATGATGTAGCAAAAGAAGCTAGCATCAGAACTTATCCAGACCTCGCGCCCGACCGATACAATGTTGCTTTTTTGATTATGGACGGCGTTTACAATACAGAACTGACTGCGCCCTTTGACATTTTTCAGCATACCATTTTTCGAGATAGCATCAAAGCCATGAATGTGTTTTTGGTCGCCAATACGCTTGAAACCATTACTACTTTTGAAGGCATTCGCTTGCTGCCCGACTACAATTACCTAGAGGATGATCTGCCCCAAATTGATATTTTGGTCGTTCCGAGCGCAGAGGATCACTTGGACACAGATTTGGAGGATGAAGACCTGATAAATTTTGTGAAAGCGGTGGATGAACAAGCCCTCTTTGTCACTTCGCACTGCGACGGTGCATTTGTTTTGGCTAAAGCGGGACTTCTGGACGATGCAGTCTCTACGACTTTTCCGAGTGATGTAGATGCTTACAAGGCTATGTTTCCGCAACTGAAAGTAAAAGAAAATGTGCTTTTCGTACACGACGGAAAATACATCACTTCTGCGGGTGGCGCAAAGTCCTTTGAAGCGGCTCTTTATCTATGTGAATACTTATACGGCGCAGCAACTGCTAGAAGTTTGGCAGGCGGTTTGGTGATTGATTGGAAACTGGAAGAAGTGCCGCACATCGTTGTGGAGTAAAAATCTTATTTCAGGAAAAAAACATAAAAAATAGTTTTAGAGAGATAGAGATATCCTTACCAAATCAAGAGCTTGTTTGGAAGTTAGTAGGCACACTACAAATAGCTATTCTTTTATATTCTATCTGATGTAAAAAAGTACAAATTCGTTTCTAGTGATTTTGGTAATCGCGTCTGAAGGCGAACAGGTTTATAAAATGCCTTCCATCTTGTACAATTTTACACGGGTAGTCTGAAAATCCATAAGTTGACGGCATTCGACATTACTTCCACTTAGAACTACTCCCAATTCATACTTATCTAAGCAGTATTCTTTGTATTTCATTGAGCCGACAGAAAAAAGCAAATCTTAGACCAATATTTTCCAAAGTCGAATATCTTTGCAGTCTTTTAGGAATGAAAAAACAATAAGCTCCGAACTTATCGGCTTCTCAATTTTCTCTATGTCTAACATACCAACAGTAGAAACAGCAAAACAATTAGGACTTTCGGAAGAAGAATTCAAGAAAATTCAAACGATCATGGGACGCGTTCCCAACTTCACAGAATTGAGTATCTATTCGGTGATGTGGTCAGAGCATTGTTCTTATAAAAACTCTATTCGGCTACTGAAAACACTGCCACGCAATGGAAAGCAGTTGCTTGTAGAAGCAGGTGAAGAAAATGCGGGTTTGGTGGACATTGGAAATGGCTTGGCTTGTGCTTTCAAAATTGAATCTCACAATCATCCTTCTGCTATCGAACCCTATCAAGGCGCAGCGACGGGCGTTGGCGGCATTCACAGAGATATTTTTACAATGGGTGCAAGACCCATCGCCGCCCTCAATTCTTTGCGTTTTGGTAATTTGGATTTGAAGCATACACGCCGCTTGGTGGAAGGCGTAGTGAGTGGCATTGGCGATTATGGCAATTGTTTTGGCGTACCGACGGTCGGTGGAGAAGTTTACTTTGATGATTGTTACAATCAGAATATTCTCGTCAATGCAATGTCTGTAGGTATTGTACGAGTGGGACAGACGGTTTCTGCCATCGCCGAAGGTGTAGGAAATCCCGTTTTGATTGTCGGTTCGGCAACGGGTAAAGATGGCATACATGGAGCGACTTTTGCTTCCGCAGATTTGACGGAGGATTCAGCAGAAGATTTACCTGCGGTGCAAGTTGGCGATCCTTTTCAAGAGAAATTGCTACTGGAAGCTTCTTTAGAAGCGATCAAAACGGGCGCAATTGTGGGGATGCAAGACATGGGCGCAGCGGGTATTACTTGTTCCACTTCTGAGATGAGCGCGAAGGGTGGTGTTGGGATGAAAATCCAACTGGACAAAGTGCCGACGCGACAACAAAATATGAAGCCTTTTGAAATCCTACTCTCAGAAAGCCAAGAGCGCATGTTGATTGTAGCAAAGAAAGGGGAAGAACAGCAGCTTTTTGAAGTATTTGAGAAGTGGGATTTGGAGTGTGAGGAAATTGGTGTGGTGACAGATACGGGACTGTTAGCGTTTTTTGAAGGGGAAGAGCTTGTCGCGCAAGTACCGGCTGAATCTTTGGTCCTGGGTGGTGGCGCACCCATTTACGAGCGAGCGACAAAAACGCCCAAGTACATAGAAAAAGTTCGGAAGTTCAATCCATCAGTCGTCAGTAAGCCCAAAAATTACCTCAAAGCAGCCAGAAAGATTGTGAAGTCGCCTAGTATTGCCTCCAAACGCTGGATTTATGAGCAATACGATTCGATGGTGCGCACCAATTCCATGACGACCAATAAGCCCTCCGATGCGTCCATTATTCGTATAAAAGGTACGAATAAAGCCCTCGCAATGACTGTAGATTGCAATTCCAGTTATGTATTCGCTGATCCTTACAAAGGGGCAGTGATTGCTGTGGCGGAAGGGGCAAGAAATATTATTTGTTCGGGTGGAGAACCACTTGCTATTACCAATTGCTTGAACTTCGGCAACCCTTATGATCCAGAGGTATATTGGCAATTTTCGGAAGCCATTCGAGGCATGGGAGATGCTTGCGCTCGCTTCAATACACCCGTCACAGGCGGAAATGTGAGCTTCTACAATCAATCCGTTTTGAAAGGAAAAACAGAACCCGTTTATCCAACACCTACGATTGGGATGCTGGGTATTTTGCATCACCACAATCAACAAATGACGCTAGATTTTAAGCAAGTCGGAGATGTAATTTATATGATAGGTACGCCTTCCAACGACATGGGAAGCTCACAATACTTGCGAATCATACATCAAGTTCATCACTCCCCTGCCCCATTTTTTGATATGGAAGAAGAAGTATCTATTCAAAACAGTATGCGTCGAATCATCAGAAAACGTATGATCTCTTCTGCTCACGACCTATCAGAAGGAGGACTCTTTGTGGCATTGTTGGAAAGTGCAATGGTCAATGATTTTGGCTTTGAAATCGAAACAGATCCTAATTTCAGAAAAGATGCTTACCTATTTGGAGAAGCACAAAGTCGAGTAATCATTTCCTTGAAATCTACCAAAGAAGACAGCTTTGTTAATTATTTGAATACGCACAATATTCCTTTTACTCGACTTGGAGAAGTTACCTCAGAAAATATCCGTATTGACGGAAAAGACTTTGGTGCAGTAAATAGCTGGAAAGAGGATTACGATACGGTCATCGCTCGTAAAATGGAGAAAGAATAAAGGAATAGAATATCGAATATTGAATGATGAATATCAAATGCTAAATATCCAATAAAGAAGTTTGCCAATAGCAACCTACGCCTACTTCAACATTCCTCGTTCGATATTCCCTGTTCAACATTCCATATTCTCCCTTGTCTTCTTGTTAAAAAACTGATAATCATTTAAGGTTGGTTTTAAAAGAACTTAATTTTGTCTTTAAGCAAAATGAGCTGTTTTGATAAGCTTGTTTAAGTTGTTGTTGATGTTTATTTGTTTACCACTGAACCCTTAGCCTATACAGCTTAGCATTGAAGATCATGGCTTGTTCAGCAGTTAGATAATTCAAGGGTTCATCAATTCAACAATAAAAGTAAAATTCTTACAATATATTCAGCCAGCAGTGGATGTTGGTTCATTGCTAACAATAAGATAAGAGATGAGATTTACACTATTAATTTTTGTAGTAGCGGTATTAGCTGCGAATTGTGAGCCAGCCATGAAAGGCACAACGATTAAGGGCGAACTATCAGGCGCATCCGATCTACAAGTTTATTTGGATGAAGTGCAAAATGGCGACAAAACGATCATGTTGACGAAAGTGCAAGCAGATGCCAATGGAAAATTTTCCATGAACTTTCCCGAAGGTCTAAAACCTGCGATCTATCGAATTAAAATTGGTCGGCAGGAAGTAGATTTGGTATTTGATGGCAATGAAAAGGTCATCAATATGACGGGTGATTTAGAGAAGATGAAACAATACGAAATAGAGATCAGTGGCTCCAAGCCTGCCATCACGATGGTCAATACCATGCAAGACCTTTACGCCAGAAAACTAGACCTCGAAAAGGTCGAGCAATTTGTGGATACCACCGCCAATGCGCTAGTAGCGGCCATGGTTACTATGAAAGCGGTTCCAATTCGAGGTGATTTATTGGATGTTCACAAGAAAGTAGTCAATAAATTATCCTTGGCATATCCCGCTTTGCCGCTGACGACCACTTACCAACAAGCAATACAGCAAACCGAGCAAGCCTATATCGCACAGCAAGCGGCAGAAAAGATAAAAGTGGGAGAAGTAGCACCCGACATCCGCTTGACCGATCCTGAGGGCAAAGAGTACGCGCTTTCTGATTTGAAAGGACAAGTGGTGATGCTTGACTTTTGGGCAAGTTGGTGTGGTCCTTGTCGTAGAGCCAATCCCTCTGTAGTGGCTTTGTATGATCGGTACAAAGACAAAGGCTTTACCATTTTCAGTGTTTCTTTGGACGGGCCTCGGAGAACACAAGGCATGAACGCAGAACAAATTGCACAACAAAAAGAACGCAGTAAAGACAAATGGATCGCTGCTATAGAAAAAGACAATCTCAAATGGCCCTATCACGTCAGCGATCTACAAGGCTGGAGTGCTTTGCCCGCCAAAATGTATGGCGTTTCCTCTATTCCTAAAACTTTCTTGATTGATAAGGAAGGAATCATCGTGAAAACAGGCGTGAATCCTCTAGCAGGTATTGGGCAATTGGAAGCAGATATTAAAGCCCTACTCTAAATCGAAAATGAATAATTGAAAATTAAGAACCTTACTTTTCTACTAAACTGTCACTTCTCAAGCAGTTCAATTATCCACCTTATCAAGAATAGATAGTCCCCTGTAAGCTAAGTTTGTTTTAATTTTGAGAAGCGAGGAATTCCTTAGAATTTCGAGCTTCAAAAAACCCCTCTACCGCCGTCGAAGACGGCGGCAAACAAGGGTTGAGGGAGAAAAAAGGGTTTTCCTAAAACCCTTTTTCCCCCCTCAAACTCCCCTATTTAAAATACAAATAAACTTAGTTTCTTTTGATTTTGAGAAGCGAGCAATTCCTTAGAATTTCGAGCTTCAAAAAACCCCTCACCGCCGTCGAAGACGGCGGCGAAAAAGGGTTGAGGGAGAAAAAGGGTTTTTCTAAAACCCTTTTTTCTCCCTCAAACTCCCCTATTTAAAATACAAATAAACTTAGTTTACAGTGTACTAGGCAATGCGAAAAAAAATAAGTTTTCGATTTATTTATGAGCAGACTTCTGCCTCAGGCAGACAAGAAGGTTAGAGCAGGCAAATCGAAAGTTTATTTTTTCTTTTTTCCTTAGGCAACAATCCTCTTTACCCATCTTTTCCCGTTTTCCTTTCCTTTCATCCCAAAAAAACTTTCATTGATCGAATATTTGGTATAATTATAATACCTTGCATTGCATAAGTAAAGGTAATGCCATATATTTGTAGTATGAAAGGAACAAACACACAAGATAAATTGGAAAATACAAAAGCACAGATGCGCAAGGGCATCTTAGAATTGTGTGTGCTTTCGATTATATCGGAACAAGAAGTTTACCCAACAGATATTATCAATCAATTGAAAAAATACGACTTGATTGTGAAGGAAGGCACACTGTATCCCTTGCTGAGTCGGCTAAAAAACTCAGGTTTGTTGGCTTATAAATGGAAAGAAGTAGAGGGCAAAGGACCGCCGCGCAAATACTATCTGCTGACAGAACATGGCGCGAGCTTTCTGCACGGATTGCTAGGGACTTGGGATAAATTAGTTAATGCCGTTCAAGAAACGACGAAAAACATCACTACCAATGAATAAAATAGTCAATGTGAATTTGGGAGGCTATCCCTTCAATATTGATGAGGATGCTTATGGACACCTGAAAAACTATTTGAATACCATTCATCGGCATTTTGAAGTTTCGGAAGGCTACGATGAAATCACGACCGATATAGAAATACGATTGGCTGAAATCTTTCAGGAGCAATTGGGCAGCCGCTCGATTGTCAATAAAATGGATGTACAAGCAGCAATTTCTGTCATGGGAACCCCCGAAGAATTTGGGGCAGAACCGATTCAGGAAGACACGAGCTATGAACGCCCTACAATGAAAACGGGAAAACGCTTGTTCCGAAACGTTGAAGACAAAGTGATCGGTGGTGTTTGCTCGGGTCTAGCGGCTTATCTCGGAATCAATGATCCACTTTGGATACGTATTACATTGGTGATTTTGGTGCTTTCTTCTTTCGGTATTTTGATTCCTGCTTATTTGATTGCTTGGGCAATTGTGCCAGAAGCCAAAACGAGCTCTGATCGCCTTGCCATGAAAGGTGAGCCGATCAATGTCTCCAATATTGGTAAAATGGTGGAAGAGGAAATGAAAGATTTGTCCAAACGGATTTCTGATTTAGGCGACAACATCAGCGACGAGTTTAAGAATCAAAAAAAAAGGATTGATGGCTCGGGCTTCAGTGTGCGAGATGCACTAGCGAAAGCCATTGCGATTTTTGGAAAAGTCATTCACATTCTTTTGAAAGCTGTTTCTAGTCTTTGGAAACCCTTTTTGATTATAGTCAGTCTTACGCTCACTATTATTTTTGTGGCGATGTGGATAGCCGCTTCGGTAGGTATTTTTGCAGGTTTACCTTTTGTGGAATACATCACACCGGATCGCCCGTGGGTATCTTATTTGGGCATCGGAAATGCTTTTATAGTAGTCGCTATTCCTATGTTGTCTATATTGTTGCTGGTGATGCGTGGCTGGACGCGCTATCGTTTGAACAGCTACTGGCGAGCAGGTTTGGGAACGTTTTGGGTATTAAATGTCATCTGCTTTTTTAGTGTAGGCAGTGGTATTGCTAGAGAATTTAATGCAGGTACGGATGTCAATAAGGCTAGTTTTTCCCTTTCGGGCGTAGATACGCTTTATCTTTCTATGGAAGATATGGGTGATGTTAATGGAAATCTGATTCGTTTATTCGATGAAAATCTGATCTTTGATGATGACCGCATGGTGGTGGATTTAGTACACATTGATTTAGAAAAAAGTAAAGATGATCAATTTCACATCGAAGAAAAGGCTTACTCAAGAGGTAGAAACCGAACAGAAGCCAACCGACTCGCAGCCGATGTGGATTTCAATGCAAAAGTAGCCAACAATCAAATTACTTTGCCTTCTCACATCAATATTCCAAGAGGCACAAAATTTAGAGGACAGCACATCAACTATATCGTGAAAGTGCCAGAAGGGAAACACATTTCCTTTGGAAGAAACATCGGGAACCATATTCAGCACTTGGATCGTTCTGATAAGGAAAGTAAATATTGGCATCACGATGCAGGTGTTTGGAGAATGGAATCGGACGGTTTGGTAAACTTGACCAATAGGGAACAAGAGGGTGTAGAAAAGCATCACTACTATGGCATCAGAAAGTTCCAGATTGAAGGAGAGATGACAGTAGATTTTTATCAATCGCATCATCATAGAGTTGAACTGAGCGGAAGAGGTGAATATAGAGATCAGGTCGTATTCAAGGAGCTGGACCAGGAGTTATTTGTCACTTCCACTGTCGAAAATCCCGATAGTCCAATTCGCCTGTCCATTGGTTTACCTGAATTGGAATCATTACAAGCCTACGGAACGGAAGACATTAAAATCGAAGGTTTCAATCAGGAGGAAATGGATATTGTGTTCAACAGCGAATACGAGTTGAAGCTCTTGTCCAATGTCGAAAATCTAAAGATTCGTCAAAAAGGAAGCGGTAAGATAGAATTGGTAGGTAAAGGAAAAACGCTGGATTTGAATGTAGGCGAAAGCTCAAATTTTGATACGGAACGCTACGATCTTTATTCTGCCAATGTACGCATCTTGGAAGACAGTTGGGCGCGATTTGCGGTGACGGATACGCTTCGGCAACAGATTGATGAATCGAGTAAGATTGTGTTGGAAATGGAGCCGAAAGTGGTGATTAGTGAGACTTTGTAAGTCATGATTTTCTGTCTTGGTTTATATCAATATGCGTACCATATCAAATGCTTAAAAATTGAGCGTATGCTTTAAAACTTTAAACATACGCTCAGACAAATATTAAAGTTAAAGGTGTGTTTCACAATAATCTGCACAGTCTCATTCATAAATATCGAACTGCTCAGAAAGTGATTTCATCAACTGCTCATCAGCAAAGTCTTTGTCATCTAGCGTAGATAGTTTTTCCAAGTAAAGATCAAATTGTCCATTTTTGAATATGGTCAACATCTTGCCCCCTTGCTCACACTTCGCTTCATGCCATACATTGGGTGGCACGGTTATAGTATCGCCTGGCTTCGCCAAGATAGTTTCCTCATCGAAGATCAATTCTAATTCACCTTCCAATATATAAAAAACCTCTGTCATAATTTTATGATGATGCCTTCCTAGATGAAAGCCAGGTTTTAATGTGTCCTCTACAAAGGAAAGTTCTCCATTCGTATGACGAGAGGAGAGTTTGATAAAACAATGATCTTGCGAATAATTGTAATTTTCCCCCTCACCACTACGAATAATTTCTTTGTTGTCCATTTTTATTAATTTTATATGTATATGATATAATTTCAAGATGTAACTGTAATCAGTACCACTCTACCTCCGTAGTAAGATTGAAATTGATACTTAGGATTTTGACTGACCGCTCTTAAAAAAGCTTTGGTATCTGCCATGTCTGCATTATCTACATAGACTATGGTATTTTGGTGGAAATTGGACTCAAGTAATCGGAAAACTGATAGATACAAATCCTTCCAACCATCCAGAAGTAGCAAATCTATTGGTGTACTATGATTTTTTAAGCTCTCCACTGCATCTCCGATTCTGATTTCAATGAGATCATTTACGCCTGCCCGCTTGAAATTTTCGAATGCTTGGCGCGCTTTAGAAGCAATCAGTTCGGTCGTAATGATATGACCACCCGTTTCTATTGCACCCGCAGCTAAAAACAGCGTAGAAATGCCAAAAGAAGTCCCAAATTCGATGATGTTTTTAAGATTTTTCTGCTTAATAAGTTCGGTTAAATCTGCCCCCTGTTCTTGGGAAATGGACAGATAGACATCTTTAAAATCAATGGGCTGCATTGGTCGGAATACACTTTTTGCAACGCCTTTCATCATTCTGAAATGATCATTTTTGGAGTCTTGGTAAAGTTCAGCAATAGTGGCTGCTATTTGCCTTTGTTGTACAATGTTCATAATCAATTATATTTTAGGGAAGTATTAAATTTAGTAACGTTCAAAAAATTAGATCGACATTTGAGTATGGATTCCGTTTCCAAAATTCGCAGAAAGTTTTTTTTCTGATGAGAAAAACTTTCTGCTTAAGGGATTTTAAGGGTGAAAAGCATCAAAAATCTCTAATTTTTG
>JBCCRX010000025.1:0-28841 GCA_039201015.1 Bacteroidota bacterium
GGGTTTTGCTAAAACCCTTTTTTCTCCCTCACCCCTTTTTCGCCGCCGTCGAAGACGGCGGCAGATAGGTTTTTTGAAGTTCGAAATTCTAAGGAATTTCTCGCTTCTCAAAATTAAAACAAACTTAGTTTACAGTGTACTTAGGCTATTTTCGAGTAAAATGTTAGCAAAAACGAGACTTCGTACAGCTCTAGAAAGATGCCGATAGAGTAGCTAGCTAATTTAAAATTACTTATGCACAGCAGACAATTGACCATAGAAAAAGCTTGGGAAAACCGCAACTTATTGACTGCACCCGAAACCCAAGAAAGCATTCGAGAAGTACTGGAAATGCTAGATCGAGGAGAAATTCGAGTAGCAGAACCAACCGAAAATGGCGATTGGAAAGTGAATGAATGGGTGAAGAAAGCAGTCATTCTTTACTTCCCAATTCAAAAAATGCAAACGCTTGAAGTAGGCATGTTTGAATTTCACGATAAGATTCCACTCAAACGCAATTTTGCGGATTTGGGCGTTCGAGTGGTGCCGCATGCGATTGCACGACACGGTGCTTTCTTGGAAAAAGGCGTCATTATGATGCCCAGCTACGTCAATTTAGGAGCTTGGGTCGGCAGTGGCACAATGGTAGATACTTGGGCAACGGTGGGTTCTTGTGCGCAGATTGGTCGCAATGTACACTTGAGTGGTGGCGTCGGAATTGGAGGTGTCTTAGAACCCTTGCAAGCCACTCCTACGATTATAGAAGATGATTGCTTCATTGGTTCTCGCTCTATCGTCGTGGAAGGAGTGCGCATAGGCAAAGAAGCCGTTTTGGGAGCAAATGTCGTCTTGACTAAATCCACCCGAATCATTGATGTCACTCAACCAGAAGCCGTGACCCACAAAGGTTTTGTACCGCCCCGATCTGTAGTCATCCCTGGCACTTACACCAAATCTTTTCCAGCAGGAGACTACCAAGTGGCTTGCGCCTTAATCATTGGGCAACGCAAAGAAAGTACGAACAAAAAAGTCTCTTTGAATGATGCCTTGAGGGATTATAGCGTAGCGGTTTAAATATCTGATTACCAGCACCTTGCATCCGATTTCTAGTTGTCCAGTAAATTCCCATTACTGGACAACTTTTCACGAAAATCTGACTTCTCCTCTATGTCACTACTAGAATTTCAATCAAAGGGAATTTACTGTCCGCAAGCAGATGTTTATATTGATCCTTGGCAGCCTGTACAGCGTGCTTTAATCACACATGGACATTCCGATCACGCGCGTTGGGGACACCAATATTATCTTTGTACCCATTCCGCTAGACCCGTTATGGAATATCGCTTAGGCAATGTCCATATCGAAAGTATTGCTTATGGAGAACGCAAAACGATCAATGGCGTAAAATTCTCTTTTCATCCCGCAGGACACATCATCGGTTCTGCTCAAATTCGAGTGGAATATAAAGGAGAAATTTGGGTAGCTTCGGGCGACTACAAAATACAGCAGGACGGCATTTCAGAACCCTTTGAAAGCATAAAATGTCACGCATTCATCACAGAATCCACTTTCGGTTTACCGATTTACAAATGGCAAGCGCAATCGGAAGTCATGCAAGACATCAATGCTTGGTGGCAGCGCAACAAAAACTTAGAAAAGGTTTCCGTTATCGGAAGTTACGCGTTGGGGAAAGCACAACGTCTTCTTCAAAATTTGGATATTTCTATCGGAGCAATTTATACCCACGGTGCGATAGAAAATACCAATGAGGTGCTGCGTCGGCAAGGCATTTCACTCCCTAAGACGACCAGAGTTACCGCACAGATCAATAAAAAAGAATACATTGGTAATTTAGTCATTGCTACGCCCTCTGCCATGCAATCAACTTGGATGAAACGCTTTTCTCCCGCTTCCACTGCACTAGCATCTGGTTGGATGACGCTACGAGGCGCAAGACGAAGAAGGAGTGCAGATCGTGGTTTCGTGCTCTCCGATCACGCCGATTGGCAAGGCTTGAATGACGCCATAAAATCCACTGGTGCAGAACGAATTTTTGTTACCCACGGCTACACAGAAATCTTCTCCAAATGGCTCAGAGAACAAGGCTACGATGCGGCGGCCGTGAAAACGGAGTACTCTGGGGAAAATTTGGAGACGGAAGAGGAAGACAAGGGAGTACAATAAAAAATCACCCGCCACCATTCTGCTCAAAATACGCATCCAAGGCAACCACTGATGCTAAAATAATAGATTGATCTTCCATTTGTAGGCAAGTCAATTCATAGGAGCGACGCATTTTTCGACTTTTGCGCTTTAGGGTAGCCACGATTTCTTCTTCTTTAAAAAAAGTGTAGTTTTTGCGTAGGCTGTCGCATTCTATTTTATAGATATTGCCGTTCAGACAATCTAGCCAAAAGTAAGATCTAAAGAAGCGGTATTTTCGATTCAAATCTGCTACTTTGACGGAAGACTCGTAGATCGCATAATTGTAGCGTAAGCCTTTGTAGTATTGCTTAATTTCGATGTTATCGGCATCGAAAAGTTTCAATTCAAAGACCTTAGAAAATAACCCGATTGCTGCTCTGGAGACGGTAGCAATGGGATGCTCGTGTATGTCCATTACCTCGAAACGATTTTTTCGGGAGAAGATATTTTTTACCAAAGTGTATTGCATATTTTTTGCTTTGCATGGAGCAACAAAATAGGCTTTATTTGGAAAGCGATTCTGTTTTTTCGATGAATTTTCGGAAAAAGTGGATAAGTAAGTAGATGGATAATTTTGAATTACGTTTAGCGTGCCATCGCCTCACGCCTCACGCCTAAGGCTGACACGGTAAGGCGGACACGGTAAGGCGGACACAGTGCGGCTCGGCGCGCATAGTCTGTCTGCACTCCAAGACCACCACCGAGGCAGCGAGCGCTGCAAGTGCGATGCTGCTGAGTTAATGACTGTTTAACTTTGTCCAAGTACTTATTAATGATAAATAAGATTTCCAACTCTTCTGTTTTAAGCACATCTGCTTATATTTGCAGCATCACTCTTGTGGCACAGAAACTTCAAGCATATAATCTATGAAAATATTGATCTGCGAAGATGAAGAAATTCTTTTGACCGCCCTAGAATTTAGGATGCGCAAAGCAGGCTTTGATGTCGTACTCGCTCAAAATGGGAAAAGTGCAGTCGAAAAAGTGCAACAAGATACATTCGATTTGGTGATCGCAGATATTGAAATGCCCGTCATGAATGGGCTAGAGTTGATTCAACACATTAAAGATTTCGCTGATTCAACACCTCCCGTCATTGTTATTTCTGCCCTAGAACATGAAGAAGAAATCATGGAAGCCCTACGTTTGGGAGCTAGGGATTTTGTTGCCAAACCCTTCAAACCAGCAGAATTGGTATTGCGCGCCAAATGTATTTTTCAAGCAGATCAAGCGGCGCAGGAGGAAGCACTATCGTAGATGACTCTATTCCTAAAGCTCCGCGTAATCTTACGGGCGTTCTTCAAATTGCTTTAGTTTCTTGGAGCGTTTTTCTAGTTTATTTTCATTCAACTCTTCGTGCAGTTTGCGGTTCTTTGCAATATCCAGCGCTGTAAAAACCGCTTTTCGGAAAGAGGCAGGATTGGCTTCATTCTTTCCTACGATGTCGTAAGCCGTGCCGTGATCGGGTGATGTCCGAACGACATCTAGCCCTGCGGTATAGTTAACGCCCGCATTGAAAGAAAGCGCTTTGAAAGGGATCAAACCTTGATCGTGATACATAGCAAGTATGCCATCAAATTTGCGATACAGACCTGAGCCAAAGAAGCCATCGGCAGCATAAGGTCCCATTGCCAACATACCATTTTTTTTGGCTTGAATAATTGCAGGACGAATGATCTGCTCTTCTTCTTTGCCCATTACGCCGTTGTCGCTTGCGTGTGGATTCAACCCCAAAACTGCAATCTTAGGGCGATCAATACCAAAATCCACACGAAGACTTTGATTCATTAATTTAATTTTACCAAGAATCGCTTCTTTGCGGACATGCTCCACCACTTTTCCGAGCGGAATGTGGCCCGTCACCACCCCTACTCTGAATCCATCATTCACCAAAAACATCAAGCTGTCTTTCTTCGCAAATTTTTCACTCAAATATTCGGTGTGTCCAGGAAAAGCAAAGTTCGCCATTTTCATGGCTTCTTTGTTGATCGGAGCAGTTACCAGAGCATCTATTTTTTGTTCGCCCAAATCGCTAGTCGCGCTGTCCAGTGCATGAATTGCACATTGTCCGCTTTCCTTGGTGGGCTTTCCAAGCGTGATGTCCACCTTTTCTTCCCAACAATTGAGGACATTTAGACGAGTAGCTTCAATCTGTTCTACACTCTTCACGCTATTGTAAGAGAGATCAATTTTGACCATCTTTTTATAGTGCGCAAGAATTGAGGAAGAACCATAGACAATGGGCGTGCAAAGTTCCAAAATGCGCTTGTCGCTGAATGTTTTAAGGATCACTTCCGCACTTACACCATTGATGTCACCAAGGCTAATCCCTATCTTTATTTTAGTCATGTTTATTTTGATCTGAGTTTGAAAGAGGTTGTATATTGGGTTTTTTAATCGGACTCAGGCGAATCATAAGACTTGATACATTATTGAAAATCAATTAGTTATGAGGAAAAACTGATAATAATTTGTCAAGTTTTTAAAACTTGACAAATTTACACGTTCACAAAAAACTGATTGTCAGTTATTTAATTTTTTAGTAAATACACTGTAAACTAAGTTTGTTTTAATTTCGAGTTTCAAAAAACCTATCTGCCGCCGTCGAAGACAGCCGCTAACAAGGGGTGAGGGAGAAATCCAGTAGCTTGTCAAAGCTACCGTGTTTTGAGTTAGAGTGGCTTCGACTTGCCCGCCTCACCGTGTTCGCCTAAGGCGTGAGGATGACACCCGACGATTTGTAAACAAGTAATACTTTGTGTCATTTGCAATTTGGTATTTTGCGTAACATGAGATACAAACTTATTTAGCTTACACGGTAGTAGATATAATTGTAACGCATCAACTCTATAGCATGAGAGCAAAAAAATCATACGGACAACATTTTCTAACGAATGAGCAAATAGCAGAACGCATTGCGGACAGTCTAAGTTTAAGTGCCGCCTATGAAAAAGTCTTAGAAATTGGACCTGGCAAGGGCATGTTGACCAAATATTTATTGAAAAAAGACTACGAATTGCATGCCGTAGAAGCAGATCGAGATATGGTAGCTTATTTGGAAACAAACTATCCCGAATTGGCAGAAAGATTGCATTATGCTGATTTTCTTAAATTTTCTCCGAAGCAGTTATTCGGTGATGCGTCTTTTGCGATCATCGGTAATTTTCCTTACAACATCTCTTCTCAAATTTTATTTAAAATGCTAGATTATCGGGCAGCTGTGCCAGAATTGGTGGGGATGTTCCAAAAAGAAATGGCAGAGCGGGTGACAGCAAGTTCGGGCGGAAAAGAATACGGCGTTATTAGCGTTTTGGTGCAAGCCTATTACGATGCAGATTATCTATTCACTGTGAAAAGAGGCAACTTCAATCCACCACCCAAAGTCACTTCTGCGGTCATTCGCTTAATTCGTAAAGAGGAGCAAGATTTAGGCTGCAATCCTAAGCTGTTCAAGCAAATCGTGAAGCAAACCTTTAGTCAGAGGCGAAAAATGCTGCGCAACACCATGAAATCCTTTTTGAAAGGACATGAACTGCTGCAGAATGATTTTTTTAAACAAAGACCTGAAAGATTAAGCGTCGCCGATTTTGTGCAATTGACGCAGTGGGTGGAAGCGGCTAGAGCATAGTAGTCGCTTGTTGTCGGATCGGAAATTTGGGCTTAGCTGTTATCCAGTAATGGGAAATTACTGGATATTTCGATTTTTTCTAAAAATTAAATCGCTGATATTAAGTTCTTTGTGAGTATATAAATTTGTCTATTCTATTGAACAATAATTTTTCGTAATGTGTAAAATATAGACTATTAGCATTTTGTCCACACGTAACTTAGTTTCAAATCTTGCTGGCATCGAGCCAGCAAGATTTGATTATGGTTTTCTAAAGGGAACAGAGAGAATTTTCAGAAAAAATTCTCTCTGTTCCCTTTAGAAAACCCTTCAATTTGAATCGGTTCGATGTCGATTCAAATTGAACACACATGTAATCAGCGACTTATACATCAAAGAAAATCATTGCTCCTTAGAATAAAATTTGTCAAATTACTCCCATTCTTAATTGACAATAATGGATAGTAAGTACCTTACTCCACCACAAAACGCACCACCTTCCGCTGCGTACCCATTTTCACATTCAAAAAATACAAGCCATACGCCAAATCCAAATCATAAGCTTCCGAATAAGAAGTTGCGGAAATAGAAAGCGCTTTCTCCAGCAAACGTCTGCCCATAATATCCACTATTTCTATTGCCACAGGTACGTTGATCGGCAAGCCGTCCAGTTGCAATTGAAAATAGCCGTCATTTGGATTCGGACTCACTTGTGCGGATAAATTTACAATGGAAGGAGTTTCCGTATTCACACTTTCTAGCAGCAAATCCCCTTCCCAAATACCACGACCAAAAGTAGCGGCATAAAGTTTATTTTCGGAAGCCAAAATTTCCAATTCACTGACAATGACATTGGGTAATCCTTCATTGTAGGGCAACCATTCTCTCAGATTATCTTGACTGTAAAACACACCCAAATCCGTACCAATGTAAACAGTATTATTGATAGAATTAGGGTCTTGTACAATGCAATTGACAGGAATATTGGGCAAGTTGTACGAAATATTTTCCCAAGTATTGCCGCCGTCTTCAGAGCGATATACTTTTTGTCCTTCCGAAAAACCACTCGTCACAACCCACACCAAAAGCGGATTGTCATCATCAACTGCCACATAAGTAAAAAATAAATCATTTGGCAGACCTGCTGTCACATTTTGCCAAGTATTGCCACCATCGAGAGTGCGCCACATTTTGCTTTTTTCATCCAAAGAATGCACGATGCGATGCGCCAAATAGATGTAGTTGCTATCTGATTCGGAAATAGCAAAACTAGAAGTTGCTTGTCCCGTTCTTGGAAAGTCAGAAAGAGCAAAAAAGCGATCGCCGCCGTCTTCGGATTTATAGAGATTGGTGTAAGCGGCGTAGAAAGCATTGAGGTTTTGAGGATGCAGCATAAAAGGCGTTGTCCAAGCAGCAGGCTCGTTGTCGTCGGGTATATTTCTGCTGATGTTTCTAAAGAAATTGCCACCATCCGTTGACCTAGAAATGTTACCGAATTGCGAAGAACCGTAAATGATATTCGGATTTTCTGGATGTATCAAACCTTCCATACCATCGCCGCCAATGATGCCTGTCCACGCGCCATCTTTTTTCAACCAACTCGAATTGTCTTGCGTACCAGCAATGAAATCGCCTGGTTTTGATTCGCTCAATCCAATACGATAAAAAGAAGTAATTTGCATGCCACCAGCGATATCTTCCCAATCGGTTTGAAAGGAATAGGCATTCAAATCATCGGTTGCGCTTTCGTCGCCCAATACAATTTCGGATGCTCTAGAAACGCCGCCATCGTTGCAAGCATAAAACTTTTGGTCGAGTGGATTATAAGCCAAAAAATGTTGATCGGCGTGGATGCTCACTCGATCAGGTGCGCCCACCCAATACGAAGCAATGCGCCAAGTTCTGCCACCGTCTTCCGAACCCCAAATATTGATGCCACCCGTGTAAATCTTATCTGGATCGTCTGGATGCACTACTATCGTTAAATCGTAGCTGCCTTGTCCGCCGTCTCGATTGCCGTCGAACCAGTGCAATACGTTTGGAGTAGTGGATCGAAGTTCCCAGTTTTCGCCCGCATCCGTAGTACGATATAAGCCATACATGCCACCCGAACGATTAGTCGCTATGGCATAGACGTAATCAGGATTGGAGCGTGAAAGGGCCAATTCGATTCGATAAACGGTACTTTGTGCAGGAATGCCAGTGTTTAGGCGCATCCACGTCTGTCCAAAATCAGTAGACTTCCAAATTGCCGACCTACCGATCTCCAAATTACGAACAGTAGAAGTCGCCATGTATAAAGTGCTGGGATCACTTGGATGCTGCTCTATATCTCGTACGATTTCATTACTGATAGTTGTCCAAGTCGCACCGCCATCCAAAGAAATTTTAATACCAAAAATACCTGCCGCCAGTAGCCGCTGATTGTTTTCGTGATGCACAAATACGCGTCTAGTCAAGGAAGCATCTTCACTACTTTGCTCAAAACTCAAGCCCGTTGCCGACCAATTTCGACCGCCGTCGGTACTTTTATAAACACCCATACCGTAGTGTGTATGGCGTTTTCGATCATCCAATTCCAAAGAAATACCCAAATAAGCGTAATCGCCTACCGAAGCATACATTTCATCTGGATTATTGGGATTGATGGCAATGTCGCTAATGCGCAAAATGGGAAGTCCTTCGTTGAGTGGCAACCAAGATGCGCCACCATTCGTTGTTTTCCAGATACCACCTTGCGCTACACCAACCCAAAAAGTCTGTGGATCGCTAGGGTGAAAAGTGATGCAATTAATGCGTCCCATTCCTCTGATGATGTAGCTAGTGACGATGCGCGCGTAGTCGTTTGGGCCGGCGGGCATCCAATTGGGACTGCGTTTTTCAAGTTTGCTTTTTTCTACTGCTACTTTCTCAATCGCGGCTCGAAAGAGTTCCGTTTGATCGCTCAAACTACCGTCAGCATTGGTTCTGCTGCTTTGTTCTTCTAGCCATCTGGCGTACCATTTCCAGCCTTTTTCTTCTTCTAAATTTCGCTCTTTCGACCATGCTTGAAAGTGTTGTTCTAGCTGTCGTAAATCGGTAGGTGTTTTACTCTGAACGTTGTTAGAAGGTAAAAAGGCTTGAGCAAAAGCGCAGATGCAAAAACCAAGGAGGGTAATCGGAAGCAGGAAGAATTGTTTCATGTTAATTTATAGATTGAATAAATGAATGCCAAAACTAAGCAAGTCTAGTAATAATTCTGTCACTCCTTTGTCTAGGGATTAAAGTAATTATTTTCTACTTTGCAGACTTAAAGCATCTTCAATGAAATATAGCACTTGCTCTCTTTCCACTAAAGCGGTCTTACTTTTCCTTTTTGTACTCACAAATTTCTCGCTAAGTTTTGGACAAAAAGTGAAGCTCAACTTAAAAATAAAAGATGCAAAAACAGAAAAGGCGGTTGGTTTTACGAGTATTTTTATTACGCCTTGCAATTGCGGCGGAACGGCGGACGAAAATGGTCTATTGAGCATTGCATTGAAGCGTGGAGCACATCAAATTATTAGTTCCATTTTAGGCTATGAAAGTGATACCAGTCTTGTGGAATTGAAAAAAGACATGAATTTCACAATTTCTTTAGCAGCACAAGGCTATGATTTAGAGCAAGTTACAGTCGTAGGTTCAGACAATCGCGCCAATGTGGAACGTACACAAATGGGGGTGCAACAATTGACCGCCACACAATTGCAAAGTCTGCCCACTGCGATCGGAGAAGTAGATGTATTGCGCGCCTTGACGATGTTGCCAGGCGTAGGTTCAGCGGGAGAGGCGAGTAATGGTTTATCCATCCGAGGCGGTTCGCTGGATCAAAACTTGGTGCTGTACGATGATGCGCCCATTTTCAATCCAACGCATCTTTTTGGTTTGTTTTCGGTCTTTTCGCCCGAAGCCGTTTCAGAGGTGGAACTCTATCGCGCTAATGTGCCTGCTAAGTACGGTGGCAGAATTGCTTCGGTGGTGGATGTGAAAGCCAAAAATCCAGATTTACAAGATTTCAAAATGACGGGCGGTGTGGGCTTTGTTTCTAGTCGCCTGGCAGTAGAGACACCGATTGTGAAAGATAAATTGGGTGTTTTGGCTTCGGTACGCGCTGCACATAATGATTTCCTTTTTCGCTATTTGGATCGGCTCAAAAACACCAAAGCCAATTTTGTAGATGGTACTTTTAAGCTAAATTGGAAAGCAGGCGAACGCGATAATTTTACTTGGACAACTTTTTACAGCCGCGATTTTTATCAATTGGACATCAATTCCAATATCAATAACATTACTGCCAGTAGCAACCAATATCGCTATACTACATGGAATAATACCCTGAATTGGATACATAGTTTTCGGGACGGTGCGTTCTTGCAAACCCATTTGGTGAATAGTGAATACGACCCAAAAATTTTATTTCCTCAAACTGAACTAGACAATACCATCACTTATCAATCCGCTATTCGATACCGCAGTTTACTTTCAGAGTACAGCAAAAATTACAACAATCAATTTTCCTTTTCGACCGGCATACAAGCCCTTCAAAATTTACTTTCTCCAGGCGAATTGCTGCCTGGTCGCGAAGAAAATATCGAAGCCGTTGCATTGGAGCAAGAAAACGCCCTAGAGTTGTCTGCTTTTGCGGATGCAACTTGGGAGGCTTCTGGTGCTTTTGCTATTTCTGCTGGATTGCGGTTTACACAATTTCTATTGTTGGGTGCATTTGAAGAAGCTATTTACAACGATCCTTTTCTGAGTGATTTTGCGGGTGTGAATCAATTCGGAGCGGGAGAAGTCGTACAGACCTACAATGGATTAGAACCTCGGATTGGTTTGCGCTGGAAGTTATCGCCGCGTACTTCCGTGAAAGCTAGTTATGCCCTCACCCGACAGTATCTACAAAACATTTACAACAGTACGACGCCGCTACCCACTTCGCGCTGGAAAACGGCTGATCGCTACATTCAGCCACAAAGTGCAAATACCTATAGTTTAGGACTTTACCAAAACATCAATTCAGATCAAATTGCAATGAGCGTGGAAACCTACTTCCGATCCGTTGATAATGTTTTGGATTACAAGCAAGGTGCTGATTTCTTTTTGCAGTCCTTCATTGAGCAGGATGTTATTCAGGGGAAAGGACGTTCTTATGGGGTAGAATTGAGTTTTCAAAAGCCGATCGGTAAGCTAAATGGTTGGTTCAATTACACTTGGTCGCGCAGTCTGCGGCAGTTTGCTTCGGAAGATGTTTTGAGCAGCATCAACAATGGCGAATGGTTCGCTTCGGACTTTGATCGCCCTCACGTCTTCAACAGTACACTCAATTTCCAAGAAAATGAATTCAATACCTTCAGCTTGAATTTTACCTACCAAACTGGGCGACCTTATTCCGCCGCTAATGCCGTTTTCACAGTTGATAACGTCAATGTACCGATTTTTTTAGAACGAAACAATGCTAGGCTGCCTGCTTATCATCGCTTGGATTTTTCTTGGCGCATTCACAACATTACGACCAAGACGGATAAGCGTTGGAAAGGCGATTGGATATTTACAGTTTATAATCTCTATGGCAGAAAGAATCCATTCAATTGGTATTACGGCAATGCCTCCAATAGCAGTTCTCGAAATGGTTTGGGCGCGTTTCAACTTTCTATTTTTAGTACGGCGGTGGTGTCTTTGGCTTATAGTTTTGTATTCCAATGAAGAGCAAGGTGTTTTTCAATTTGAAAAGGAGGAAGCAACTTTATATTTTGTATTTTTGTTGAAAAAAGATATCAAGTTTAGTAGTCGTGCATAATTAATCGCATGCTAGATATGTCATATTTGATTTTGATAAGAAGCTGGTTATTAAATAATTATGAGGTTGTCCTCAAAAACTAAAATATGACATATCTTAAAAATAAATCTGCGCGACCACTTTTGTTTCAATCAATTTCATCATAAATGGTTTATAATTTAAAGGAAAATATTAAGCACCACATTGATAGCATTATGGATGTTTCTTTCCTAGAAGCTATCCGTACAATATTGACGACAAAATATCCTGTCCCTACTTCTTCTCAACAAAGCAGTTACGAAGCTTGGGTAAATCTGACGGCGCAATATGTGGCAATAGAAGAAGCAGAATTGGATGTAGAAACAATCTATCAAAACAGAACAAAAGAAGATGAACGACCACTTGACTTTAATTGATTCTGATATTTTCATTGATCTTTTAAAGCGAAAATCGCCTACCTACGAAAGAGGATTGCAGTATCTAAAACAGCATGGAGCATTCAATATCAGTTGTCTTACCTACTACGAGTGTCTAAGAGGCTATAAAACCATAAATGCAAGTAAGAAGCTAGCCATTTTTGAACAAATTATTCAAACGACTAATCTCTATTATCTAGATACCAACCTTCTTCAAAAAGCAAGTGAATTGTATGCTTTTCTGCGTCCAAAAGGACTACTTCGAGGAGAATTCGATTTACTGATTGGTACGACCGCCTTACTATATGACTTTACTCTTATTACCAATAATGAAAAACATTACGAACCGCTGAAAACACACTTTGGATGAAAAGTAGAGAATTGGTCGAAAGTTTGATTTGGTAACTTTGCAGAGCTTATCATCCTATAAAACTCTGCCTCCGACGATAATAATGCAAACAACATAACTGAATACCTATCACGCACATAAGCTTGCGAAGAAAACCTCCCTACCTTGTTCAACTTAGGCAAAGAATGTTCTCTTACAATACTTGATTATAAAAATTGAAATAATTAGAGTTGGGAATACAAAAGCAACTTTATATTTTGCATTTTTGTTGAAAGAAAAAGGTAGATTTCTATTATGCAAACTGTTCAATTCAATCAAAAAGTAAGTCTTGATTTTCAGTCTATTTTAGAAGGATTTTCTGAACTACCACTTTCCGATTTGGAGTATTTAGTGGTGATTATTCACAAAAATTTTTAACTCGCTCGAAAGGGTTGAAAAATATACTTTCTACTTCTTAAAAATATTATTGTGAATAAAGTCTAGTAAAAGAATTGAACCAAATTGAACAAAATTGTAAAAACACCTCTACTCAGGATCGGGTACAGATACTTACAAATAATATAAAGGACGGCGGTCCTGGCAAAGAATTTCATACTAGGTTGCGCCAATTAGCTACTGCATCTGTTCGAGGAGAATAGGCTTTTGCTTTTGTCTGGCGAACATCCTCCTGAAAAATAGTTGCTTTCTTTGAAATCTCTATTTTAGCTCAAACTTGGCTTACGTACTCACTGCTTTATCATTGGTAACTTACTCACTTAAAAAGGATAATTCAAAGCCAGATTGTAATTGATCTTATCCAAAGCCAAATTCTGTGTCCAAGCATTGCTGGTTTTGTAAGGTGTGTGCAGCGGATGTCCCATATCCAGTCTGATTAATACGTAATTAATATCTAATCGGATTCCAAAACCTGTTCCCAATGCCAATTGTTCGTAAAATGCTTCGTTCAAGGACTGCCCTTTATCGTCCAATAGATCACTAAAACGGAATTGAGAACCTGGGCGTTCTTCGTCAATTTCTGTTGTCCAAACATTGCCCGTTTCTAAGAAAAATGCGCCCTTGAATTGAATGTAATCGGATAGATTGAAGAGATCAAAGCGATACTCTGCGTTCAGTTCCAACTTCAAATTCCCCGTCTGATAGAAAGGCGTTTCTAAATCGGGTGGATTGCCAAAACATTCGTGTACATCGGTGCTGCAATGCGTTCCTGGACCGACTTCGCGCGCCAAAAAAGCTCGAATACTGTTCGGCCCGCCAATGTAAAATTGCCTTACGTAAGGCACTTGATCGGTCAGACCAAAAGGCAATGCAATGCCAAAATTGAAGCGAAAGGCGAGTGTATTTTTAAGATTGAAAATTCTGTGGTAGCGTGCATCAATATCCAAAAGTGCGTATCTGGAAAAGTCGATTTCGCCAATGGAAAAATTGATTTGATTTAAAGCAAAACTATTATAAAGAGCATTGGCGGCTTGTACCTCCACACCTGAGAGTTCCAAATTGGCATTGACAAAAAAGGCATGACTTAGACGGCTTCTGGTGTAAGAATAATTAACGTTCCGCAGAATAGCCCCTGTAAAGAATTGTTGTCCGAAGCTATTGGCTAAGAAAGGATTGTTTTGTAGTATGTCTTCAAATAGTTCGCCGCCCGTATTGGGGTTGAAATAGTTGATACCGAAGTGTTGGAGTTCTAGCTGATGACCACCCTTCAATTGGGTGCGATAGCCAAAAGAAAGATTAAAAAGTTGATACTCGTAGAATTGTCTTCTATCTAAAAAATTATAGCTAGCTCTGATGCTTGTATTGGCATTTTGTGCTAAAAATTGATAGAGACTGCCGTCTTTTTTTTCTCGACCAATCCATTTCCAAAGTCCTAAATAATCGGTGAAACGAGGGATATTGAGTTGGCTTTCGACATTGATATCAAAAGTACTTCTTCGGAAGCGTCGAATCCTACCGCCCATGGAAATCGGTTCAAATTCCGCGCCCGCTGACACAGTATTGGTCCATAATTCCGCACCTTTGAGCGCATTTCTCAATTTGAAGGATAGACCAGAAGTGAAACCAACCAAATTAAGGCGACTGTTTCTTGTAAAATTTTGATCGGAATAAGTAAAATCTAGATTATAGCTCAAGCCAATGGGCTTATTGCGTGTCAGATAGATTTTATAATGGATGATCGAATCTTGTAGGCTATCAATTTCTGATTTGATAGAGATGAAACGAAAAACACCCAGTTGATTCAAATTATTATTGGTCAAATTCTCTGACCGTAAACTGTATTTTCCGCCTTCCTCAAGGCGGATCTCTTTCGCAATGTATTGCATCTCAATGGCATCGCGCCAATTGGGTTGAAAAAAGCGAATCCCTTCTACAATGGTGTCTTGTACGTAATTGATCTTATCTTTTGGGTCGTAAATGGGCGGCGTCCCTTTCACGATAATTAGTGAATCCAAGGGATCATAATCGGGATAGACTTGTATTTCGCCTACAGTAAATCGCTGATGTTGGGTGCTATCCGCTTTGAGCAAAATCTCCAAAGAGAGATCAACTTTAGAGCCAATAGAATCTGCTTGCAGCGGTGCGATGTGGCTCTTGTTGAAGCTGGCATAGCCGTTATTTCTCAAATAGTCAATAATACGACTGACTTCATTGTCATATAAATCTAGCGTTACTGGAGCCCCTTTTTTGAGCAAACTTGCTTTTGCACGCTTCATCAAAAGCTGCTCTATTACACTATCCTGACTAATAATCTTTGCAGAATTGATGACGTATCTTTCATTCGGTGAAACTTTATAATGTACTTTCACCTTTTTTTGTTGCTTGAAATAGTGTGGCTCATAGCTGACCGCAGCATCGTAGTAACCTTTGCTAATGAGGTAGTTGCGCATTGAAACGCTTGCCTCTTCCGCCAAATCTTCTTCAAAAATAGTCGGTACTTCTGCTTGCTTATTATAGAGCCAACGCCTGAAAATATGCCCTGAGGTATCCTTTAGGCTGTAGTAGAGCCATTCGCGTGGAATAAAGAAAAAACGTTTGTTTTCTTGCTGGTCGGGTAAGGTAGATAAGTCGTAAGTTAGGCTACTAGAAATTTTGGTTTTTTTATCCACCTCAATGACGTTCTCTTCCAACAAAGCTTCGCCTTCCTGCAAATATTTGGTAGTATTGCAAGCCGTAAAGAGCAGCAGAAAAAAGATGTAGCGAAAACAAATCATTATATAAAAGAGCTATTTGCGGTTAAAGTTATCTTTTGAACGGGATAAATTTGTACAGATTAAATTCGAGCTGTTGATTTGTTTCAATTGTTTATTTGTTGAAGCTAGAAGTGCTTGTGACAAGTAGCTCAAACGAATAAACAGATCAACAAATAATGCGAATAACGGGTGTGATTTTATCATTGACTTAGAGGATTAGCATAGAGGATTTGCTAAATTTTGAAAATTTAGTAAATCTAAATACCTGATTATCAACACTCAGAATCTTTTTGCCCGTTATTCGTATAAATAAACAAGATTATAACTCACTTTTTTATTTTCAATGCAGTATAAAACATTATCCTTCATGTCTTTATCTAAAAACACAGAAAAATACATTCGTAGTCTATCGCAGAAAAAATTTCGGCAACAGCACAATAAATTTATCGGAGAAGGGGAAAAATTGGTTGCTGAAATCTTGCAAACTGATGCTGTAAAAGTAGAAATATTGTTGGCAACAAAAGAATGGTGGCTGAAAAATGAAGGAAGGTATTCATTTGATCTTATTCAGGTAAAGATTGTAGAGGTAAAGGAACTCAGGAAGGTAAGTCAACTCAAAACCCCCAATCAAGTTTTGGTCGTGGCGAAAAAAATTTCATACAAAATCAAAGCTCAAACTTTAGAAAACAGTTGGTCCATTTATTTAGATCAAGTGAGAGACCCTGGCAATATGGGAACGATCATTCGGATTGCGGAGTGGTTTGGTGTATCGCATCTTTTTTGCTCTCTTAACAGTGCAGATATCTACAATCCCAAAGTCATCCAAGCCAGTATGGGCGCGTTTTTGCGAATACCGATTATTGAAATAGAACTGGAAAAACTCCTTGACCTTGCTCCAAAAATTCCGACCTATGCCACTGTGCTTGGCGCAACTTCTGTGTATGAACAAAACTTCTCCCCAAAAGGTATATTAGTCATGGGCAATGAAAGCAAAGGCATTGCAGAGGAACAACTTGCGAAACTGAATCATCGAATCAGTATTCCAAGCTATGGCAAAAGTCAAATGGAATCTTTGAATGTAGCGGTAGCAACGGCGGTGATTTGTGGAGAAATTAGACGTTCTCTTGCTCCGTAAAAAATGAAAATAGATGAAATGGATATTTGGATTAGCGATTTGTTTTTTGGGCAGCATACCCAACGGATTTGGGCAAAATGACTATCTCCTTGGAGGAAAATCTTTGCTAGAAATTCGTGATTTTGAGGCTGCTACACCTTTGTTCGGTACTGAACATTATCGTCTGACATGGAAAAAAATAGACTCTTCAGTTTCCCTCAAACAACCAAGTATATTGGAAGCGAAAAAACTGTCTGAAAACTATTGGAATAACTTAGGCTTCTTCTGCAAGGTCGAAATAAAAATGGAGCAAAAAACGCAATTCCCCGTGCGCTTCCGCTTGGGCAGCGTTGATTATGTAGATCGTTTGGAAGGAAAGTATTAGCATTTATCAACAAGCATGCCTTTGTTCTAATACTGATATGGGTTATAATCACTCAAATTTATTCTTCTATCACAAGTGAATAGTTGATGTTAATCTCGTTCCTGCAGTGTTTTCACAATTGCCTTAATATCTTCAAAAACTTCTTCAAGAGCATTGATGTCTAACAATTCCAATAAATCTGCTCCATCTTTAAGCTTTTTGTACTTTTTCCTTTTAAGTTTTCCCTTTCTTTCTTCTCTGAAGTAACGACCAAGTAGGACACGTAACTTAGCACTAGGTTTCGTAATATCTTCTGGATGTATGTCTTTAATCAAATTATCATTCTCAATTGTATCCTTTATTCTTACTCGCTTGAGATGTGCAAAGCACTGTTCAATTTTGACAGGTTGAGAAAGTATCCAAGTTTCCATTTCTTGTACCATGAAAAATATCTTTCCATAGAAGATTTCGTCATCTAACTCTATTGCAGCGATCTTTTTTTTTCTTTGACTCTTTGGTAAATCTAAATCAATCAATAGGTGAGTATTACTATCTTTCTCAAATTCTGCTCTGAAAAGCTTGATCGTATTTTGGAATCCACCTCCGATCTCGACTTGCAACTCAAAGCGATCAGGCTCGACTTTTTGTGAAAGCAATTTATAAAAGCTTTCTCTCAAGCGTTGGCTGTTGTTAATTGTTTGGACAGCAAGACTTGCATTTGGTAATACGCCTCCTTCGATATAAATCTTAATCACTGCCATCTTATTCCTCCCAATTTACCTGATAACCACATTTGTCCTACTAAAAAATTTTCTTCTTCTGAGAAATCTTCCTCCGTTTTAAAATTCACCACAGTTTCGTTGCTTTCATTTTTCTCAAATATCCATACATCCTCTAGCTCAAAAGAATTAAGGAGTAAAGGAGAGTGAGTAGCGACCACTACCTGTGTACCCATTTGCGAAGCATGGTCAATCGCTTTAGCGATGGTGTTAATCATATCTGGGTGTAAGCCAATTTCTGGTTCATCTATACAAATTAAATTGCCTCTCTGAGGATTATACAGCATAGCTAGGAGCAAGAGATAGCGTAATGTACCATCAGATATATGTTCTACTGAAACGCTTTTAGCTAATTTTTTTTCTCTTAAGACCAACAAAGACTTTGAGCCAATAAAATCAAAACTGATGTCTTTGAACATAGGGTTAATTTTCTTTAATAATTCTTCGATTTGTTCGTATTCTAACGAATGATGATTTTTCATTCTTTGTAGAATTTGAACCAAGTTTTCGCCATTTTGCAATAATCTTTGCTCAACTGTGTATGTACTCAATTGTCTTATTGGACTTGACAATGTCGTGTTGAAATAATCATAGACAGTAATCTGTTCCAAGGCCGTTTTTAATGTGTATAAGGGGTAGTATCTATCTGGGTCGGCTATCTGACGTAGGACTAGCTCTTGAATTTTAAAGGATATTTGATCGTCTGTCTCATTGTATCTTTGAAGACCAATTTTTCCTTCATCGCGTGTAGAAATAATTCCATGAGCACTTTTCATTTGAAGAAATGTAAAAGGCTCTTCTGTGATGTCTTTATACGATCTGCAATATATCCATTCAGATAAGTAATAGCTGCTATTTCCAGCTCTGTGAATCGTTATTTCATAAATCGGATTTGTTCGGAAAACGTAACCCTTATTATTTGTTGCATTCCTAATAGCTTCTCTATTAAATTCATAGCTAATTTTTATATGATCTGCTTGTGTTTTGCTGTAATTACAAACAGTATCGAACCCACTCCAGTCCTTCATAAACAATTTTTCAAGACCATCAGAACCAGCTACTGCCTCGTACAGTAATCTAATTGCCTTTAAGAAGTTAGACTTTCCGCTTCCATTGATGCCTACAAGAATATTCTTTTCACTATTCAAATCTATTTCTTCTCTCTTTCCAAAACTAAAAAAATTCTCAAGTACCATTCTCTTAATCATACAGTATGCATCAAAGTTTGATAAAATTCAAAAAATAGAACTTATGGTTCAGCTTGTTATTATCGAGCTAAACACATTGCTCAACAAGTATGTGACTATTTCCTCTTCAACTTCTCAATCCTCCTTTTATAAATAAACTTAGGTGTCTCCTCATAAAGCTGCTGATACAATTGAAGCGCGATTTCTCGATGACTTTTTTGTTCAGGTTCTATTTGTGAAAGTACATAGTATGTGGTGGCTTGCTGATGCAATTCTGGATAGTATTTCAAAAGGCTGCTAATCAAGTCAATAGCGGTTTTTTGTTCATTCGTGGAAGCGGCGTAGCGAGCGGCCAGTATACTTGCTTCAAAGATCAAATCGGGATTGCCTAGGCTTTCGGACAGCTCTATGGCTTCTTTTTTGATTGGTGGCACTTCTTCTATTTTGCCCCACATTAGCAAAGTTCTTGCCTTCTCCACCAAACTCATCCCTAAAACCAGTTTTTGGTCAATTTCTCTGGTCACTTCTATCGCTTTGTCGTAGTACTGATTCGAAATTTCAAAATTGTCCAAATAGTAATAAACATCACCAAGCGTGTTTGCTGCCTTTGCGATTCCTTTTTGATAACCCAATGCCCTGCAAATGGATAAGCCTTGCTCAATGTTTTTGATCGCCGCATTAAACTCGCCCTTTACGCTGTGCAAATCACCAATCAGCCCCAAAGCAATTGCCTTTCCTTGTTTGTCCCCTAATTCTTCGCAAATTTTTAGATCTTTTACATAGTTTTCCATGGCTTTTTCGTAATCGCCTTGGCGTTCATAAATGCGACCAATGCAACCAATAGAAATGGCGGTGATTTGCTTTTCTCCCAACTCCTCACTCAATCCCAAGCCTTTGAAATGACAATCCAGAGAATCTTGATAATTGCCTTTTTCAAAATAAAGAATGCCTAAGCTGGTGTACAAATTCGCCAAACCCAATTGATCGTTGCGTTCTTCTGAAAGTTCGATGCCCTCTTTTTGCCAACGAATGCCCTCGTCATAGCTCGCTTGATTCATATAGGTCAAGCCCAAATTACCAATAATCTTAGGATCGGGATAAATGGTATCGGATGCTCTGGCCAGATTGATGCTTTGCGTGAGATAGGCTTTGGCATCTTCGTAAGCCCCTTGACGGAAAAAGAGATTGCCTAGGCTGCCATAGACTTGCGACATGCCCTCTCTGTCGTTGATGTATTCAAAAAAAGTAGCGGCTACTTCTAGGTGCAAACGGGCATCTTCGTAATTGCCTTGCAGGAGCAATAATTTGCCGTAAGTATTATTGGTGTAGCCCAATTGTATTTTATCATTTTGCGCTCTGGCAATTTTTAGGGCTTCTTCGTACACTTTTTTGGCTTTATTCCACTGACCAACTCTTTCGAGCAGCATGCCTTTGGTCTGCAAAATATCAATGCGCTCTGCGCCTTCTGGTAATTGGCGCAATAGCTTAGAATAGTGTTTAATAGCAGCTTCATTTTGGAAATTACGACGTGCTAAATCAGCAGCTTTTTTGAGATAAAATTGCGTTTTTTCGAGTATGCCCGCCTGCTCATAGTGAAAAGCTAAATCCAAATACCTAGACTTAATTTTGTCTTCATAAAGCGTTTCTATAGCTTCTGCAATGCGCTGATGCAGCTCTTTCAGCCTAGAACTCACTTGCATACTATAGACCGCTTCTCGCAACAAAGAATGTTTGAAAATGTAGCGCAATTCATTGACTGCCAGCCAAATTTGTCCTTCTTCGGCTTGTTGAATTTGTTCTTTTAGCACGAGTTCTAAATCGCCATTATGCAAGACAAAATCGTTTTGGGATTTCATCACCGCAGAAAGCACAGGCAGTTCAAATTCTTGCCCAATCACCGCCGCTGCTTTCACGGTTTCTTTGACCAAGAAAGACAAGCGATCAATACGCGCCGTCAAAATTGCATTAATGGAATTGGACAACTCGATATTTCGATCTTTTATCGTCCATTCTTCCTCCTCTCTTATTAGTAAATCACTTTCTTGGAAGTATTCGAGCATTTGCTCTAAATAGAAAGGATTACCATTGGTGGTACGGATCAAAAGTTGATGAAAATCTTCACTGATGATGCCGTCCAATTTATTCATACTGAAACTGCGAATAGCATCTTTGGAAAAGAAATTCAGATCAATTTCTAGTTGCTCAATATTGCTTTCTTTGATAACTTCTGGTTGGATAATCAAAGGCTTAGATCGGTTATCTTTGTAGCGGGAAGTGACTAAAATAAAAATAGAATGATTGCGTACTAATCGGATAAAATCATTCAAGAATAAGATGGACTGCTCATCAAGCCAATGTCCGTCCTCTACAAACAATAGGACGGGCTGCAAAATAGATTCTCCAATGAAAAGCGCAGTAAGACTAGAAACCACATTTTGGTAGCGACCTTTGGCATCCAAATATTCCCAAAGTGAATCGGGATAGTGAAGACCAATCATCCCCGCCAACACGGATTTGGTTCTTTGCAGTTCTTTGATCGTCTCTTGTGCGAGTGCTTTAGTATTTTCTTGTTCGACTTCCGAAAGGTCTTTTATCAGCGCATCAAAGTCGCTCTCAAATTTTATTTCATTGGTCGCTTTACTAGCATCAGAAGATTGAGAGAAGTAGTATTTCAGGAAATAAATAAAAGGATTCAGTCCTTTGCGTAAAATTTGATCTGTTTTGCAAACAAACCAACTCAGCGGACGCTCGTTGATTAAGATTTTTCTTAGTTCATACGCCAAACGACTTTTCCCAATACCTGCCTCTCCGTATATATAAGCAATGCCCGTTTGCTGTTTCTCCAAGAAAGGATAAATAAATGAAGTGAGTTGATCCAACTCCTGTTGCCTCCCGATAATATCACCTTCAAAAGAAAAACTGTTTTCGGTGCTTCTACCCAGCAGCGAGTAAGTCGGAATATCACCTATGATGCCTTTGTAGTGGATATTGCCTTTGTGCTTGAAAATGAACTGTCGGGTCAATTGAATATCCTGATCGACCAATATTTCTCCCCAATCGGCATAGGTCATCAAGCGCGCCGCTAGATTTACCTTGTTCCCAACCACGCCGTATTGGCAGCGGTCTGCACAACCAATGAAACCCGTGTATGCTGTGCCAATGGTCATGCCAAAGCGATAGCGGATGCTGTTGTTGAATTGTTGCTTCAAGGCTTCTACTACGGCTAAAGTAAACTCTACCGCACGTTCTGAATTGTTCTCATAAGAAATAGGTGCACCAAAGAAGATGGGAATGACACCGCCTTTGTCACCATAGTCTATTTCTTTGAAGTAGCCCGAAAAGTTGTAGGCGCGCTCCAGAATAATGCTCGCGAATTGATTGAGTTGTTCGTGATTTTCTAGACCTTCAAAGGAGATAAAAACCGTCACTATGGTTCGGAACTCACCAATATCTGGCAGATCAATCAGGGCGTCTGGATAAAATTTTTGGACCACTTCTTTGGAGAGTACTCTATTGGGTAGCTCCAGTCTTGGCAACTCCAATTCTTTCACATTGGTCTTCAAGAGATAATGACCAATTTCTACTAAACTCACCGTGTAGTCAAGTGGTAGTTGCTGCTTTAGATCGGAATGAAGAATGATTTGACGATTATTGGCGATGGTTTGCGCTTTTGCACAACGATCAATTAGTTCCCCTCTAAAATAAAATCCTTTTACCTGGTCTCCAACGATTCCCCATTCTACCATGCCATGTGCCAAACCTACTTTAATACCAATCTCGAAAGAGCCAAAGAACTTTTGATCCAGATAAGCGGCGCTGGCTTTTTGTGCCGTCAGAATTAAACGAGTGACGGATTCTTCACTTTTTTCGTAAGGAAAAATTGCATTGAAAGCATCACCCGCAAAGTAAGGGATGAAGCCACCTTGCTGATAGACCATGCTCACCAAAGGCTCAAAGATGCGATTGAGGATAATGGACAATTTTTCCGCACCCGATACTCCCTCTTTGGTCAACTTTTGGGTCAGTATCGTGAAACCAGAAAGATCAACAAACATGCCGTAGGCTTCTAACCAACCGTGATGTTCGTTTTCAGAAAGCTTATTTTCAATAAAATATGGTATCAGATTTCGCACTATAATCGGAGCGTCTTAGTCTGTTTTTTCAAATTGGGCCGAAAATTACAAATTTATTTCTTACTGCAAGATTTGCTAAATCTCAAAGATTTAGTAAATCTGTACTGCACAAGTGATATTTTGAGAATCTATCTGTCTGCCGCTGGTCGATGCGCCTATTTTCTCAAGATTTCAATCAATTCTCCAACAGCCCATCCTTCATCATCAATATTCGATTGGTCTGATCGGCGACTTCTTGCTCGTGCGTCACAATGATGATCGTCGTACCCGCCGTATTGATGTCTTTTAGGACTTGCATGATTTGTTCGGAGGTCTTAGAATCCAATGCACCCGTGGGTTCATCCGCAAGGATCATTTTGGGTTCTGTAATTAAAGAACGCGCAATGGCAACCCGTTGTTTTTGTCCACCAGAAAGCTGGGAAGGTAAATGATCTGCCCAATCTTTCAAACCTACGTTGTCCAAATAGGTAAGTGCCTTTTCATTGCGTTCTTTCAAGGAGATATTTTGATAGTAAAGTGGCAAAGCTACATTTTGCAGGGCGGTTTTGTAGGGAATTAAATGGAAAGATTGAAAGACAAAACCAATGAATTGATTGCGGTATTTCGCAGCTTCATTTGGTGTTAAATCTTTCATCAATTGCTCGCCCAAATAGTAGTTACCTTCATCGTAAGCATCCAGCAATCCAAGGATATTGAGCAAGGTTGATTTACCAGAACCCGATGATCCCATGATGGATGCCAGCGTTCCTTCTTCAATTTGTAAATCAATTCCTTTGAGAACATGCAGAGAATTACTGCCCGTTTTATAATATTTGTGAATATTTTGTAACTGAATCATCCGATACTGAATTATGAAGAACCTAATCTGTCTCCTATTGTTGATCGGCTGCTGCTACTCCATACTGGCGCAGAACAGTCGAGTGATAACTTTGGACGAATGTAAGGAAATTGCTAAAAAGAACAACATTAGCATCCAAAGATCGGCGATAAATATTGAGAACGCCAAGGTGAATACCCGATTTCAAAGGCGTTCGAGGCTGCCCTCCGCCAATGCTTCCGCCAATACGGGCATCCAGTTTGGACGAACGATCAATCCTTCCGAAAATACTTTTATCAATCAGGACATCGGCGCGATTTCTTTTTCTGTGAATGCAGGACTGCCCATTTATAATGGTGGGCGCATCAACAACAATATTGAAAAGGCAAAGGTGGAAGAAGAAGTCGCTTCTTTAGAACAAGTTGAATTAATCAACCAAACCGTGCTGAACGTGGCGAGTGTCTATTACGATATTCTTCAATTCCAAGAACAACTACAAATTGCTCAAAACCAATTGGAGCAAAGTAATCAACAGTTAGAAGTGACTGATATTCAGATAGAAGCAGGGCGATTACCCCAAAACGAACGTTTGAGTATTTTAGTCAATCAATCCACCAATGAACAACAAGTCATAGAATTTGAAAATGCCTTGGAATTGGCTTACACGGAATTGCGCTTTCTGCTTCAAATTGATCCTGGCACGGCGATTGAATTAGCTACTGTCAATGTGAACGAAGTGGATGCGGGTGAAACCATACAATCGGCAAGCGATCTTTACGCTCGGGCGGCTCAGTTTAGTCCACGATTGAGCATACTGGAGCGCAACCAAAACATCACGACCTTAGACGCCAAAATTTTGAGGGCCGACGGCTTACCAAGCATTGATTTCTTCGGTTCGGCGAGCTCCAATTTTGCAGAAATCCTACAAAGATCACAGACCATTGGTGTTTCTTTTTTCGATCAAATCAATCAAAACTTTGGACAATCCATTGGGCTGAGTATCAGAGTACCAATATTCTTGAGAGGACAGTTGCGACTGGGATTGGAGCAGTTCCGAATTGCTCAAATTGGTCTGGATATGGATTACAAAGATGCCGCTCAGACCCTTCGACTGGATGTTAATAGAAGTCTCAATCGGCTGAAACTTGCACAGCAAAGCCTTCGCATCGCCGAGCGCAGACAGGTGCAAGCCACCGCTTCTTATGACAACGCCAAAGCCCTTTTCGAAAATGGTGCGATCAACAGCCTCGACCTCACCAATTTCCAAAACTTGCAACAGCAAGCCGCTTCCGAAGTTGTTCGAGCTAAATATGATTATTTATATCAGTTAGAAGAATTGAAGGCCTTTGTGGAGCGTTTGTGAAGGGAGACAAGTTGTCAAATTTAATACATTGTAAATTGAGTTTATTTTGATTTTGAGAAGCCAGAAATTCTAATGAATTTCTGGCTTCAAAAAACACACTTACCACCGTCGAAGACGGCGGTATATAAGGGTTAAGGGAGAAGAAAGGGTTTCTCAAAAACCCTTTCTTCTCCCTCAAAATCCTCTATTTAAAGTGCAGATAAACTTAGTTTATAAGGTATTTAATACACTGTAAACTAAGTTTTTTCGCATTTTCAACGGGGGAGTTGGAGGGAGAAAAAAAGGTTTCTCAAAAACCTTTTTTTCTCCCTCGACCCTCACATGCCACTTAATTACAAGGATTCGCCGCAACATCTACTTCTACACCGCCCATCACTTCATTATCTTCACCGCAATCTTTCACACTTTGTCCTGCTCCCACCAGTACGGTATTTGCTACACTAGGCGGCGTAGGGAAACCAAATCGCTCTGAAGCTCCTGCCAGTTCAATATCATAGACGGCATTTCCTGCGGCTTCATTGCCCGCCAAGTAGTTATCCATTGCACCGTCAATAACCAAATAGCCAATTGCCGCGTTTTGATTGGCTTCATTGTAAAGCGACAGCCAATTGGTGGCAGAAGTCTTAGAACCCACCACCGAACCGTCGGGTAGTGGATAAGCCGTTGGTACCTTGCAAAGGATATGACCGATAGCATTTCCGTTGGTGGTGTTTCCAAGATACAAGCCATTTTTGTCGGCACTGAATACGCCAAAGAAGCCTGAATTGGCATTGTTGCCTACGATGCGTACTTGATTGCCGTTCAAAATGGTGATACCACTCGCGGTGATCAGTTCTCCCGTCGCCCAAGCCAAGCTAGTATTGACCGTATTCTGCGCTACGCGCGTCTGATCGCCTTCTTCCACGAAAACACCGAGTTGCAATTCATTCATCGTATTGCGTACCACAAAAGTACGTTTGGCATTTTGAACCAAGATGCCCGTACCACCAGGTGCAGTCGTCGGCTGAATCGTCAAACCAACGATAGCGACATTGTTTGCATCTTTGATGTGCAAAGCCGCCTGCACAAAACCTACTTGCCCCAGTGGTTTCACATCTGAAATCAAGACCGCCCCTCTTTCCCCACGGATCGTGATGCGCTGATTAATATCGACCGTCGCAGATTCAAAATGATCCCCTGCTTTTAAGACGACCATACCGCCTTCGCCTGCCTCCGCAATTGCTGCTGCTAGGGCATCTTCTGACCCAGCGGGAACTTCTACAGTGGTGCGGTTTTCTATATCATTTGGTAGCTGTCCATCTGATAGTAAAGCGTCGAGTTCCGCTAATTCTGCGGCAGAAAATTGAGCTTGTTGTTCTTCGTTGAGCCATTTGGAAACGCCTTTTGATAGATCAATGTCACTAAAGGTATAAGTGCTTGATTCGGGTATGACCTCCAGCTTTTCTTGTGTACAACTGAAGATAAATAATGGCATAGCAATGGCTAGGAAAATGGGTTTCATTTTCATGATTTGTTGTGTTTTTGTTTTGAAAAAAATGTTTTTGTATGGATGATTTTGGGAAAGGTGAATAAGCTGATTTTAGAAAAGAGTACTCAAGTTTCAGACTGATTTTTTAGTCAGAATACGATAAGTAATTCGTATTTTTCATTGTCGCTTCAATTCCAAATCTTCGATTATTGAAGTTATCACCTCATCTTTAAGTTTTCTGCCTTTATAGTTAGACAATGCCTGTAGGAACTTATTTGCCACTTTTTTCTCTTTTTTATTTAATTCTTCTTCTAAATCTTCTAGCTCTTCCTTCAAACCTCTATTTCTGTCTTGACACAACTGTAAACGACTGTTGTCTATTCCACCTTGACCTGCTTGCATCCTCAACTCTGCTATTTCTTCTTTTAGTTCTTCTATTTCGTTTTCCATCTGTTCTTCGTATGCTTCCATGTCTTCACAGCATTGTCCTCCGCTAAGTCCCGTATCAATTCGCTCTTTGAAGCGACGAAATTTTCGCATATCCTTGAGGTAGTCATCAAAGTTTTCTCTTGACGAAGCCAAAAAGTCCAAGTAGATAGAATCTCTAGTCGTCAGTTGCATTGGCGAAAGGTTCTGAAGAACAATTGTGCCACTTTCATCAATGGCTATTTTCATCCCTTCTAAAGAGGTCGAGTCTTGGCTTCTGATGAATTTACTATTCTGTACTCTATAATTTTTCCAGTTTGCATTCATTTGATTAAGAATGGCAATAAAATCTGCTCTTTCTTTTGATAGAACCTGCATTTCTGCATTTACTGTGTTATACTTCTGTTCGTACAATCCGTCTGTTCTTAGGAATAAATAGACCGCTAAAGCTGAAAATACCATCGGCAATATAGTCAGCAATACAGCTTTCCAGATAGTTCTTGTTCTAATTGTTGCGTTCGAGTGGTTCATGATTTTTTTTGCTTTTTATAGTTTTAGGAGACCCGCTCAATTATCTCTACCAAATGATATCATCTCTAGTAAGGCGCGTTGATTTCTCCTGATGATGTTGGTTGTTGGTAATAGCCGTTCTAACTCTGCTCTATGTTCTCGCCCTAAATCTCTTCTCAATTCGTCTATCTCCCTTTCTAGCCCCGATACAATAAGCTCACAGTTGGGGTCAGATGAAGGCAAAGTCCTTTGATTTTGCGTACTGTATTTTTCCATTTGCTCAAAGTATTGCTCAAAATTCCTATTCATTGTCGCCATTCGAGCAATAAAAGCGGTATCTGCGAGTGTTTCTTTCATCAAGGAAAGATTATTCAGTAAATTGATTTCCGCATCTTCTATATTTTTGAGCAATGCGGATCTAGCATTGCCCGATTCATTATTGAGCAAGTGCTGATAAGTAGTCAGTAAAGCCTTCCAGTCCTTCTCTACTGTCTTCAATGATCGGTTAAATTGTACTTTTTCTGCTTGCATTGTCCTGCAATTTACGCCCTCCACTTCGCTGCTTCTACCAACGATCAAATACACTGCCAGCCCAGTGAATATCATTGGCAGAATGCTCAATAATAGTGCTTTCCAAATAGCATGAAGTCTAATCTTTGAATTTGAATAGTGCATATTTTTTGTTGTTTATCCAGCGAATACGGAAGAGCTTCCTTCTACAATTTTTCCGCCGTGAATGGTTGGGTCTTGTATTCTGGCCAATAGTTTTCCATTTACGAATACAGAAGTTGTCGTTGCAATGATTTTATCTATTTTGGGACTTTGGCACTGCAAAGAATCGCCATGCCGAGCTAGCATTTTGTTCTCTACGAATACATCTTGGCTTCCTTGTATGACTGGTCCACCCACATGTTCTTTTTTCCCATCTTTCATAGGACAGGTGTGATGACATTTTATGGTTGCAGTCTTTTTTCCCATAAGCTAGGTTTTACAAATTAACATTTACCAAGTAGAATGATTTTCCTGCTCTGCCCTTGGTGGTTCGGGCTTAGCAGGTTTTTCTTTCACGCGCGTTTCCTCCCAAGCTCCTTTTCGGGTGCTTTGGTATTTGGTAGATAAACTTCTTAGCAGCGGCACCATCA
>JBCCRX010000026.1:0-28716 GCA_039201015.1 Bacteroidota bacterium
AAGCATGAAGGTGACAAACACAGCAACTAGAACGGATTATACTTTTGAAGAGTATTTGAGCTTTGAGGAGCAAGCAGACCAGCGCCATGAATACCATAATGGCAAGATTTTGGTAATGGCAGGCGGAACGGGTGATCATAGTTTAATTGCTGGCAGCCTCAATACGGCACTAGACAATGCCATTGACAAGGAAGGGAGAAATTGCTTTGTTTTCAATTCAGATATGAACGTAAGAATCGAAAAATACAATAAAGGAATCTATCCTGATTTATCAGCTGTTTATGGCGAAATAGAATATTACAATGAAAAACAAACGGTCTTAAATAACGCTATTCTTTTCATAGAAGTGCTTTCTGAATCGACAAAGGAATACGATAAGAGTGAGAAGTTCGAGATGTATCGCAGCATTCCTTCCTTCCGAGAATACATGGTTGTTTATCAAACTATTCCGCGTGTGCAAACTTGGTATAGAGAAGTCAATGGTCTTTGGCGCATCAGTAGCGCGCAAGGATTGGATCAATCTATTCAGTTGTACTCTATCGCTTGTAACATCGCATTAGCAGATATTTATAAAAGGGTTTTGAAGAACTTGAAAGAGATTCCGCAGGATTTGAGTTTGGCATATTGATTCAAAGCGTGGAGCAAAAATCAGAATTACTTACCAATGATAAACAATAAAAAAGCGAAATTCCTACTGAAATCACGTATCCTAAAAACCAAAGATTTCCAGCCGAAAAATTCGATACTGATTTTTAGTGAGCCGCGCTCGGGCAGTACTTGGCTGGCAGAATTATTGCAATATCTACCGAATAGTATCATCCATTGGGAGCCGCTGAATCCGCAGAAAGGCAGTGTACCAGAAGCGTACAATTGGGGCTGGCGTCCTTTCCTAGCAAAAGAAAAAGACAACCAAGAAGTTGCGCAATTTATGGAACAACTACTTCGGTTCTCCAAAGCGACAACTTGGACGAGCAAGTATGTCAGCGTGAAAACAGCAATGAAAGCGCAGTGGGTCATCCATAAAATCGTGAGAGGAAATCTGATGCTGCCGTGGATATTAAAACACCTTCCTTTAGAACGACCGCCTATTCTCTTACTTCGACATCCAATCACGACTTGTCAATCTCAAATCAAAAATTTTAATATCAATCCTGATAAGATAGAATTGACACCAAATGGTGTGAACGAGCAAGCATTCGAGCAGCACCTTGACTTTTTGAAAGGATTGAGTAGCGTGTTGGAAGTAAAAGTAGCTTATTGGTGTATGAACCATGCACCAATCCTCCAGGACAAAGATAGCTTGAATCAATGCTGCATCGTCCATTACGAAGACTTAGTTGTGAATCCTACGGAAGAATTTAAACGGATAGCTAAAACACTAGAATTGCCGCTAGCGGATGCAGACCTTCAAAAGCTGAATTTCCGCAAAGCAAGTGCTTCTGATTTCAAGAAAAATTTTAGCGATGATATTCAAACTCAACTCAACAAGGGGCTGAATCTTTTGGATGACCAAGTAAAGCATCGCATACAGCAAGTGTTTGATTATTTTGAGTTGAAGTGTTACGATGCTTTTTCGGTGCTAAAAAAATAAAAAAGGAAGTACGATTTGGATACAAGCGAGAAAAGCAGAAGAAATTAATCTTAAATTTGTGGAAAATATTCAAAATGAAGATTAAGCAATTGACATATAAAGACCCAAATTGGGAATTAGAAAATTTGCAATTAGGTAAAGTCAATCTGATCGTAGGCAAAAACTCAACGGGCAAGACAAGGACGCTACAAACCATTGATTTATTGGTAAAAATGATAACTCAAAAAAGAGATTTGAATTGGGGTGGTCAGTGGGACATTCTCTTTGAAAACCATAAAAATGAAGATATTAAATATGAATTCAGCACGAGTTATAGAAAAAGAGGAGTAACATTTGAAAAAATGACCCTCAATAATGATTTGGTACTATCAAGAGAAAGACAATACAATAATGGAAGAGCTAAAATAAAAAATCATTCTGACTACGGTAAATTTGACCATGTATATCCTCCTGATAACAAATTAGTTCTCCATACAAATAGAGATATTAGAGCTTATCCATTTTTGGAGGATATTGCAGATTGGGCGGAGCAGTCCTATGGATTTAAGTTTGGCAATATTAGTCCGTATTCCTTACTCAATCAGCAGGAATATGATTTATTGACGACAGTTGAGGATATCCCAAGTCTTTTTAAATCTTTGAAAGCGTCTGATAAGGAAAAGATAATCGGTTATTTTAATTATTTGGGATATAACATAACAAATATATCTATTCAAGGGAGTGGAGCAACAACAATTATGCTCGTGAAAGAAAAGGATGTAAAGAAAAGTTTGCCACACTTTCAACTTTCACAGGGAATGTTCAGGGCACTTGCGCTAATTGTTTATATGCAATACTTAATCAGTCGCAAAAAACCTGCAACAATAATTATTGATGATCTATGTGAAGGGCTTGATTACGAGCGTACTACAGAACTTGGTAAGCTCCTATTTGAAATAGCATTAAATAATGACATTCAGCTAATCGCCACTTCTAACGATAGCTTTTTAATGGAAGTTGTGGACTTAAAATACCTCAATGTACTTTTCAGAGCGGGAAAAAAGGTGTATGGTATCAGTGCTCAATCGCATCCTGAACTTTTTGAAGAATTCAAGTTCACAGGATTGTCGAATTTTGATTTCTTTTCCTCCAACTACATAGTTTCCATTCAAAAATGAAGAAAATAGCAATATTCGTCGAAGGGCAAACAGAGCTAATTTTTACTCGAGAATTGCTTCTTAAATGCTATGAGTGGCAAGATGTATGGGTTGAGTGCATATTCTCTTTTCAAGGACAGAAATCTAAATCCTGTAGATTACTCGCACCGAAATAAGAAGGCTGAATTTTATTACCAAATAATTAACGTTGGAAGTGACACAAAAGTCTTATCAAGTATTCTAAGAAGGGAAAAGTACTTATTTAGCTCTAATCAAGCATTTGATAAGATCATAGGTTTAAGAGATATATATTCGAAGGAGTACAGAGAGCTTGTTAAAGCTCGAACTATCGAGCAAAAGATCAATCAGAAATTCATTGATAGCCATAACTCAACCATTAATAAAGTGGCTAAATATCCAGACAAGATCGAATTCCATTTCGCGATTATGGAATTAGAGGCATGGTTTTTAGGAATAAAAGATATATTCTTGAGTTTTGATGACCGCCTGACGGACGAGAAAATTGAAGCAAGCCTAGCTATAAAATTGAGTGATATTGATCCTGAAAAGGAAGTTTTTCATCCTGCCGTTCTTATTAACAAGATAATGGAACTGGCGAACGACGGCTACGATAAGAAAAAAGCTGAAGTGAATAAATTTATGGGACGAATATCCAAGAAAGACTTCAACGATCTATTTGAAAGTGACAAATGCCAAGCTTTTAATGAATTTTGCAATTCACTAGAGGTGGATACTACGATTGAGGATAGAGATTGATATTTCAATAAATTATGATTCAAGAAAAATAGGACTACTTACTACACCTCACTATAACTCCCATTCAAATGCTTGAAGCCTCGAATGATACCACGTTCTGCTGCTTTGATGAACGACAGTATAAAGTCGCGTTCTGGTGTCGTGCTAAACTCCGCTTCGATATATTGCAGTGCGGTCTTCACATTATAGCCTCTTTTCACGAAAAGAATGCGATAAATGTCCTGAATGTTATGGATTTGGTCAATCGTAAATCCGCTCCGCTTCAATCCAATAGAGTTGACACCTGCATATGATAAAGGTTCGCGGGCGGCTTTGATGTAAGGTGGAACGCTTTTGCGAACCAAAGAACCGCCTCCCAGAAAACAATGATCGCCTATATTCACAAACTGATGTACGGCGACATTGCCTCCAATTCTAGCATAATTACCAATGTGGATATGTCCCGCCAAATTGACGCTGTTGGCAACGACGCAGTTTTCTTCCAACACACAGTCATGCGCTACGTGTACATAAGCCATCAAAAGGCAGTTATCTTTTATAATAGTGCTTCCGCTATCCGAAGTACCTCTATTCAAAGTACAATATTCCCTTATGGTCACATTGTTCCCTACTTCAAGTAGGGTTTTTTCTTTCCCAAATTTTAAGTCTTGAGGAATGGCACCTAAAATTGCACCTGGAAATATTTTACAGCCTTCGCCCACTCTCGTTCCATTCATCAGTATGGCGTGAGATCCAACCCAAGTATTATCTCCGACTATCACGTCTTCTTCTATCACCGCAAAAGGCTCAATTTTGACATTTTTGCCAATTTTTGCTTTCGGGTGAATAGATGCTAGTTTTAATGTACTCATCTAAATATGTGTTTTGAGAAAAGGGGATTCTGAGGATAACTAGGTCTGTCGCTTCACGATTTGGGCCGTCAATTCGCCTTCCGAAACAATTTTATTGCCTACGTAAGCAGTTGCTTGCATTTGCACAATGCCACGCCGAATCGGTGCCATCAATTCCATCTTCAAAATCAAAGTATCTCCTGGCAGGACTTTTTGTCTAAATTTAACTTTGTCTATTTTAACGAAATAGGTGTCCCAGGCAGAAGAATCTTCCTGTTGTGATAAGGCTAGAATACCACCTGCTTGTGCGAGTGCCTCTATTTGTAACACGCCTGGAAAGACTGGATTATCTGGAAAATGTCCTTGAAAGAAATATTCATCAAAGCTAACATTCTTGATACCCACTACCGTATCCTTCGTCAATTCAATGACCTTATCTACCAACAGAAAGGGATGACGATGTGGTAGTAATTTAGCAATCTGCATGGTATCGTAAAGTGGCGGAATATTTGGATTGTACTTAGGTCTTCCCTTTAGTTTGATTTGTTCCAGATGTGCCTTTTTCAGCATCTTGGCAAACTCTACATTGGCGGTGTGACCTGGTTTCGTAGCGACTACTCTTCCCTTTATCAATACCCCTACTAGGCTCAAATCTCCTAAAACATCCAGTAATTTATGGCGGGCAATTTCATTCTGAAATTTCAGGTCTATCGTATTCAAGACGCCTTGCTTATCTACTTTAATGCTAGGTTTCCCTAGTTTTTTTGCTAATACATCCAAATGTGCCTGATTTACTTCTCTATCTACTAGCACAATTGCATTGTCGAGGTCTCCTCCCTTTATTAAATTTTGATCTAATAGATGTTCCAGCTCGTGTAGGAATACAAAAGTTCGACAAGGGGCGATTTCACTGGCATAATCTGCGGTCTTTTCTAGATAGGCGTACTGCTGACCAAGGAAGGAATTGAAATCTACCATAGTGGTCACCTGAAAGGAGTCAGAAGGAATCACGAGGAGTTCTGCGCCCGTGACTTCGTCTCTGTACGCAATCGGTTCTTCTACCTCAAAATACTGTCGTTCAGCATTTTGTTCTTCTTTTCCTACTGCTTGAATAGCTTCCACAAAAGGGGCTGCGCTGCCATCCATAATTGGAATTTCGGCGGCATCGACTTCAATAAGCACATTGTCAATACCCATTCCGACCAGTGCAGAAAGCAGGTGTTCTACTGTACCGATCTGAATATCTCCCTTTGCTAAAACCGTAGAACGATTGGTGGAAATGACTCGATTGACATCTGCTTTGATAATGGGTTTATCCTCTAAATCAACACGTTGAAATTTGTAGCCGTGATTGACAGGCGCAGGCTTTAGGCTAAGAGTAGAAGAAACGCCCGTGTGTAGCCCAACACCTGACACGGAAATCGCTTTTTGAATGGTAAATTGCTTCATAGTAGTTAATGTGATGTGGTGTAATGAATCACGATAAAGCATTTGTCATTAAGAATGAAAACAGAATAACTGCTACGTTTTGACTTGTTCTTTTTACTTTTTTGGCAACCCATCCGCAAGCGGTTCACTACGTTGAAAAGATACTCAATCTTTTCTACTTTGCACCACTTCGTGAATGTTGGAAAGCCTCGTCATTCGATTCCGATTCAGGCGGATGCCTACGTTTCTCGCCTTGATAATAGAAAAAATACTTGCGTCAAACTTGTAGCGTTTATTTAATTTTTCATCTCTTAGCATTCATTTTGCTGATTATTATTTCTTTCATCGGGTGAAGATGATATTGTATATCAGACAAATGTTAACGCTGGTTGAATATACTTTGCACGGTTTGGATATATAAGTCTCCTTGCTAATTTTGAGCAAATAAACAAATAAAAACGGGGCTTTGACAATTTTTGCAAAATGTGAACATTAGACTTTTGAAGTTTTAGCCAGAAAGTCCTGTTTTCAATACTTTCGGTTCTAAAACTTCAAAAGTCTTACCCAGGGAATTTGAGAAATTGCAAAAATTGTCAAAGAATCATAAAAAATTCAGCAGCTAAAAAGTCTGTACATCATTTTTTGGCCGTATGTAATTGTAAGTAGTCACGTAGATTTATTTTTAAGATATGTCATATTTTGGTTTTTGAGAACAACTTCATAATTGTTTAATAACCAGCTTCTTATCAAAGTCAAATATGACATATCTAGTATTCGATTAATTTTGTCCAAGTACTTATGTGTCTAAATTGCCTTAATATTTGAATTAGGACAAGTGCTGCTCGTGCTCGAAAAGAACAGTTTGTTTTATCCATTCTACGTCACAAGCGGATTCGACGATGCAAAAATATATGAAAATTTTTAGCAGATCGTTTCAATAGAGCCGCATTTGACGATCTAAGTAATTATAAAGATCAATAGACGGATAAAATTTTGCGAATTGTTGATTTAGAGTTCGCAACATCTGGGGTGCCGCCAACTTACTTACAGGTGGACATTCGACTGTCTAGCATTTGGAAATATCATTTTTTTACCTAAACATCGGGTATATCTTAAGATTTTGAGTGTAAAAATGACATTTCTTATCCTCCGATATTGAAATGTCCACTGGCAAGGTCTGTCCTCTCCCTTCGATGAGTTCCTTATTGCTAAGCCGCCAACTGCAAAGTCCTCGAACGATTCAGCTTCTCTTCGGCATAAGGTCGCGTGACGGTGAAAGAATGCGCACTAGGATCAGAAGGCAACTCAAACATAGCGTCCGTCATAACTGCCTCGCAAATGGAGCGCAAGCCCCTTGCTCCCAAATTAAATTCCAAAGCTTTTTCTGCAATGTACTCAATCGCATCGGTTGTAAAATCCAATTGAATGCTTTCCAGTTCAAACAAGCGTTGGTATTGCTTGATCAAGGCATTTCTAGGTTCAGTCAAGATTCGTTTGAGTGCATCTAGATCAAGTGGCTTCAAATATGTAAGGACTGGCAAGCGACCAATCAATTCTGGAATCAAGCCATAAGATTTTAAATCTTGCTGGTTGACGTATTGCAGTAAATTATCTCGATCTATCCGCTTTTGCTTCGCATCCTTATTAAACCCAATCACCTGTGTATTCACTCGACGAGCAATAATCTTTTCAATGCCATCGAATGCACCACCACAAATAAACAATATATTTTGTGTATTAATTGGGACGAGTTTCTGCTCTGGGTGCTTACGACCGCCCTGCGGTGGTACGTTCACATTCGTACCTTCCAGCATTTTCAGCATCGCCTGCTGCACGCCTTCTCCCGAAACGTCTCTCGTAATAGAAGGATTATCGCCTTTTCTTGCTACTTTATCTATTTCATCAATATAAACAATACCTCTTTCGGCAGCAGCAATATCATAATCGCAAACCTGCAACAAACGACTTAGAATACTTTCCACATCTTCTCCTACATAGCCTGCTTCTGTAAAAACCGTCGCATCCACAATGGCGAAAGGAACATTCAAAAAGCGCGCAATTGTTTTTGCCAGCAAGGTTTTTCCTGTTCCCGTTCGTCCAACAAAAAGCACATTGGATTTTTCGATTTCTACTTCATCCGTAAATGCTTGTTGTAATCTTTTGTAGTGATTGTAAACGGCAACGGAAAGAAATTTTTTGGCATCTTCTTGCCCAATCACATAGTGGTCTAAATAGTGCTTAATATCTTTAGGGCGAATGTTATCGGGCATATAAAATTCCGATTGTTTCGCCTCTGGATCCTTGGGTTGTGCGCCACCGTACAGCTCTTCTTCCACGATTTCGACGGCTTGCTCCACACATACCTCGCAAATGTGTCCGTCTATGCCAGCGATCAAAAGCAGTGCCTCCGATTTGTCCCTACCACAGAAAGAACAGCGGTAATTTTGCTTCGCACGGCGCATGTTTATATCATCGAACATTGTAAATGGTAATATTTATTTGTTTAACTGGTGGTTTGGTGATTTGACCTTACCAAATCACCAAATCTTTAAATTACCAAAAAAATCAATTTTACGCTTTTTCTTTTCCTCTTGCCAATACTTCATCCACTAGTCCATATTCCATTGCTTCTTTGGAAGTCAACCAGCGATCGCGATCAGAATCTTCTTCGATTTTTTCGTAAGGCTGTCCAGTATGACGGCTTAAAATGTTATATAATTCTTCCTGCATTTGCTTAATCAGCTTGTAGGAGATTTCCATATCAGAAACTTGTCCTTGCATGCCGCCAGAAGGTTGGTGAATCATTACGCGGCTGTGGGTCAGACAAGAGCGTTTGCCCGCTGCACCTGCGGCAAGCAGCACTGCTCCCATGGAAGCGGATAGACCGGTGCAGATCGTTGCGACATCAGGAGAAACATATTGCATGGTATCGTAAATACCCAAACCTGCAATGACAGAGCCACCAGGACTATTAATGAAAATCTGAACGTCTCGCTTAGGGTCACTGGACTCTAGGAAAAGCAATTGTGCTTGAATGATGTTGGCGACGTCGTCCATGACAGGCGTACCCAAAAAGATGATTCTGTCCATCATCAAACGAGAAAAAACGTCTAGTTGAGTAGCGTTCAATTGGCGTTCTTCTATGATATAAGGCGTCAAGTTATTTGGAAGTCCTTGCATGGAATATTTTGCATATCCTTCTACTCGGGTGCTACTCATGCCTAAATGCTTGGTAGCGTATTTCTTAAATTCACTTTTATTGAACATTGATGTAATTAATTTTTACTGGATAAGTATTAGGTAATAGGTATTTAGTACAAAAATACCGAGCCAAGGAAAAAGAGTTGACTACATAAAAATAGATAATCAGTTCCTTTATACTCTAACTATTGGCAAGGAATATTATTCACTTATCACTTAATACCTAATTCTTAATACCTGATACTATTGAATAACAATACCTTCTATTAACGCTTTTCTTAGCAAGCGGTTGAGAAAGGAAATTAATCCGTGGTACTTTCCTCTACTTCTTTGGGTAGGCTTTCCTCATTTTCTTCTGTTGCTGTACCTTCTGCTTCGTCTGCCGCTGGTTCTTTTTCTGCCTCTACTTTCTTTATTTGAGCAGCTAAGGCTTCTGCTTGCTTTTTCTCTTGTTCTGCTCTCAAATCCTCTAGCACTTTGTCCATTTCTTCACTGCTGACTACTTTATCCTCTATTTGGACTTGCGCTTTAATTGCCCGTATCACTTTGTCCGTTAAGATATTGCTGTAAGTAGAACTCACCTGATCTTCATTTTTCAGCATACTCCCCACCAACTGATCCAATATTTCCTGACTGCCGCTGTAAGCACCATAATAAGAATAGACTTGTTGCCTAATATTGTAAACGATTTCTTGCTCCGTAACTTCTATATCGTTCGCTTTCTTGATTCTTTGGCTGACGATACTCCAAATCACACTTTGTTTGAAATCCTTCAATTGCTCTTCCACTTCTTCTTCCGTTAGGTCTCTTTCGCTACCTTCTTTAATCCATCTTTTTAGAAAAACCTCTGACAATTCAGGTTGATTGGCGTCCAGAATTTTTTCTTGTATTTCTTTAAATAAGATACTTTCTGCTTGCTGCTCATAGTAGTCTTTGATATTTTTTTCGATGACTGCTTTTGCCGCTTCCTCAGTAGTACTTTCTTCTCCGAAATATTGTTTCAAGAAATCTTCTGTCACTTCTGCGGGTACGGTCCTAGTGATACCGACGATTTCAAAATGAAAGGGGCGTTCTAGTTCTATTTCCGCATCTTCCTCCATGCCTAAAAAATATCGTTTGACGCGTTCTTCTGCCAAATCTTTTTCTAGTTGAAGGGGTTCAAACTGAAATTGATCGCCTACATTTTTGCCCAGTAGCAGTGCTTTCGCTTCCTCAGTCAGCACATCATCGACTAAAATAGAAAATTCATTTTCAAGTTCATGTTCTTCGATTTCCTCTTCATCAAGTGCTTCGATTTCTTCTGCCTCCACTTCTTCGGTTTCTTCTGCTTGCTCCGTGACTTCTTCCACCTCAATTTCTTTGCTTTCTTCTTCATTCGAGACTTCCACTTCCTCTCCTTCGGTCTCTTCGACCTCACTAGCTCCCTCTAGCTCGATTTCCTTGATTTTCAAGCGCACAATGTCATTCTCCAAAATATTTTCCTCTACCATTTCTCGCGTGCCACCTCTTTTTCTAGTAGCCTCCCAATCTTTCTCAATCAGTTCTGGGTCAATTTCTTCTACCTGGTATCGCTCGTAGCTGTCCTCTTCTCTCGCCCCGATGATCTCAAATTTAGGCGCTAAGCCCAATTGAAAGCGATATTCGTAAGCTTCCATTGATTTGGTATTAAGTGTAGGACTTTGAAAGCCTTCCTCTAGCATTGGCTGCAAGATGATCTCATCTCCTTCCTCTTTGATGTAATCAGACAAAGCCTTTTGAAAAATTTCATTTACCGCTTCCCCCAAAATCCCTTTTCCATACATCTTTCTGATGACACTTGCGGGCGTTTTGCCTGGACGAAAGCCCTTGATTTGAGCCTTTTTTTGATATTCTTTTAATTGCGATCTATACTTAGCTTGGTAATCAGTGGGTTCTATCGTAATCGTCAAAGAGGCATTTAATTCATCTATATCTTGTCGGACTATATTTGGCATGTATGTAGTGTTGTTTATTTTATGAATGTTTGAGATATGGATTGGGTAAGTATTTGCACCTATTTGCTTAAATGATTGATTTGTTTACAATGAATGCTCTATGTAAATTATACTGGCTACTTTTCTAAAAGGTAATCAAAGTCCCAATGACGGGCATCAGCCTGTGGCAGACAGGTTTCCAAAAACACCTGTCATTTGTAGCCTTACAGATGACAGGCAAGCTTAAAGTTGCCCGTTGTCAAGGTTTAAATTTTACAACCTTAGAAGAGTAGCCATTAGACTTCTTGCTAGCGGACATCAAAATAAATCGAACCACAAAGGCACAAAGAAAATACATTAAAAATCAAGCATTTAGCCTTTGTGACCTTTGTTTCTTTTGTGGTTAAAAAGGAAAATGTCCACTAGTAAGATTAGACTTTGTATATTACTGACAGTCAATTAGTTACGAAGGAAACTGGATGCAATTTGACAAATTTATCTTCTACACGCCGCCGTCTTCAAAGGCGGTAAGTGGACTTTTAAAGCTCGAAAATCTAGGATTTCCTCACTTCTTAAAATTAATTGAAACTTAGTTTACACCGTACCCCGTATCACTGAATAGAACTGATGAAAGGATCGTCAAATTTGTAATGGAAAGCAAAATTTCGAGCTAGAGAGGAGTGCGGGTGGAGGGACTCGAACCCCCACGCCTCGCGGCACTAGATCCTAAGTCTAGCGTGTCTACCAATTCCACCACACCCGCATCTTTTCAAAAGTGAGCGCAAAAGTACGGTCTTTTTCGGAGAAATGCAGCTATTTCAGAGAAAAATATTCGCTTTCTCTAAAAACTGTCTTGCCACGAATAAATACTCCGTTCGGCCTAAAAAAGTGCAAATACGTTTCTAATGATTTTGGTAATCGCGCCTAAGGCGGACAGGTTTGTTTAACTGATAATATGTTGATTGGACACTTATCGAATCACCAGGTCATCAAATTAACAAATATGAAAATGCACTTTTTTATTTATTTGTTGAATCGTTTATTCGTTCAATACATTAAATATCAATGTATTGCAGTTCAACAAATAAACAATTTAGACAGACGTGTCCGCCTTAGGCGCGATAAACAAGTATAAGTGCTTAGACAAAATTAATCTAGCTATTCAACTCGGCAGCATCGCGCTTGCAGCGCTCGCTGCCTCGTGGTGGTCTTGGAGGGCAGACAAAAAAAAATATGTTGCAAAACAACATCTTATATTTTGTCTGCCCTCCAAACCTCCTCTGCGCGCCGAGCCGAACTGTATCCGCCTTACCGTGTCCGCCTTAGGCGTGAGGCGATGGCGCGCTAAACGTGACTTAAAATTGTCCGCCTACTTATTCATTTTTACAGATTTATCCCATTTGCAGTATAAGGATGTAGCCGTTCATTCATGAATTTGTAGCTATTTTTCAAATCAACTTTGGCTTCTGTCCAATACGAAATACTTCTCAGACTGCTTGCTCTTCTTCCCAAACCGCCAGAGACAAACGAATCTGTACGTAGCTCACTGCTTCATTCAGAAAAGTATAAATCTCAGAAAGGCGATAAGGCTCGTCCAGTTGCGGCAGCACACTCATCACTTCTTCGTAGTCTTTCTTATTCAAAAATTTTCGGAAATCTACCTCTGCCTTTTCTTCTTTTTTTAGTTTAATCAAATGGGTGAAAATCGTATTCGATTTCAGTCCTCTTTGGGTCGCAATTTCTTCAATAGAAAGTCCTTGCTCGAAAAGGGCTAGTGTCTGTTCATATGTTGAAATTTTAGGAACTTTGGGTGCTTTGCTTTTTCTTTCTTTTGCTTGGGGCTTAGGCAATTCTGCGGGCGTCGTATCAATATTATTTTCCTCGCAGAACTGCACAATTTCATCGATGAAGGCTTGCCCATATTTCTCCCATTTCATCAAACCAACACCACTAATCGCGCGCATAGCCGTTTCAGTCGTTGGTTTCATGGCTGCCATTTCTTCCAAACTTGCATCAGAGAAAATAATGTAAGGCGGCACTCCTGCTTCTCTTGCAAGAGTCGCTCTGTACTGTCGAAGGTGTTCAAAAACTTCGTCGCGCACCCTCGGTCGGTCGGTTCTTCGCGGCTGATTGGCCTTCAGTTTGGCTTGCGCTTCGCGTTCTTTTGCCGTCACCATACGCACCAACTGCACCTGTGCTCCTTCAAATAAAACAGCTCTACTGGCATCCGTTAGCTTCACTTTGCTGCCGTCTTCGTGCGCAATCTCGATATAACCTTGATTTAAAAGTTGCTCCAGATAGTAGCGCCACTCCTGGAAACTGTATTCTCTGCCCTGTCCGTAGGTCTTTACTTTATGCAAGGCTAAATCAAAAATATCTCTTCGCTGCGAGCCACGCAATACATCTATCAAAAGCTGCATTCCTATGCTTTCGCGTACTCGATAAACAGCGGAGAGTGCTTTTTGCGCAGCAACCGTGCCGTCGAAATATTGTGGTGGATTGTTGCAAATGTCACAATTGCCACAATCCGTCCTTCGATTTTCACTGAAATAATTGAGCAAAACTTTTCTTCTACAAAACAAAGCCGTTGCATATTGCTGCATCCGCTTTAGTTTACTCAATTTTACTTCTTTCTGACTGCTTTCGTTTTTTTCGATGATGTCCTGCCATTTCATCACGTCGCCGTAGCTGTAAAATAGTAAAGTATCCGCCAAGCTGCTGTCTCGACCTGCCCGACCAATTTCTTGGTAAAAACTCTCGATGTTGCGCGGCATATTGTAGTGAATTACCCAACGCACATTCGATTTATCAATGCCCATACCAAATGCAATGGTGGCGCAGATAATGGGCGTTCGGTCTTGCAAAAAAGACTCCTGTACCTCCGAACGACGGTCGCTGGACATGCCCGCGTGGTAGTAATCGGCATGAAAGCCGTTTTTGTCCAGTTTTTGCGCCAAACTTTCGGCACTTTTTCTGCTCAGACAATAAATGATGCCCGACTGATTGGGGTGTTCATTCAGAAACTGAATGATTTGCTCGAAGCGTTTGATGCCAGGTCGAACATCTAAACTTAGATTTGGACGATCGAAAGAAGAAATAAATATTTCGGGTTTGTTCAATCCCAATTGGTCTGCAATGTCCTTGCGCGTTACTCGGTCGGCAGTGGCAGTGCAGGCAATGATTGGAATTTGTGGAAACTGGCGTTGTAGAAACTTCATTTTGGTATATTCTGGGCGAAAATCATGCCCCCAACTGGAAATGCAGTGCGCTTCGTCTATGGCGAAAAGACTGATTTGGAGGCGTGGTAAAGAGAGCGAAAAGTCTTGAGAAAGCAACTTTTCAGGAGAGACATAGAGCAAGTCGTAGTAGCCATCATAGAGCTTGGTTTCGATGCTGCGCTGTTCTTCGATTTTTATGGAAGAATTGAGAAAAGCAGCTTTTACGCCATTGGCTTTCAAAGCTTCTACTTGGTCTTTCATCAAAGCAATCAAGGGGGAAATCACGATACCCGTTCCCGCCATAGTGATCGCAGGGATTTGGTAGCAAATCGACTTTCCACCACCCGTTGGCATTAATACAATGACGCTTTTTTTATCGTACAACTTTTGCACGATGTCTGCTTGCATCGGTCGAAAATCGTCGTACCCAAAGTAAGTTTTTAATGCTGTTTTTGCATCTGTAATTGTAGGCAAAATGACTGCTTTTGTTTTTCTGCGAAGAGATGTAAAATTATCAAATTTTCTTCATATTCAGAGTGGACTTCTATAGCAATCGCAAGAAAGCTAGACTTTGTATAGCGGATAGGTTTGTTGATCGCGCCTCACCCCTTTTTCGCTGCCGTCTTCGACAGCGGCAGATAGGTTTTTTGAAGTTTGAAATTCTAAGGAATTTCTCGCTTCTCAAAATTAAAACAAACTTAGTTTACAGTGTACTACTTTTGCTATTGAGATAAAAATGCCAAATTTTTGCAAGTGTTAAGAATTTAGATACTAACGTAAGATAACATCTGCCATATCATAGCTTACAAGGTCAACCAATAATTCAACTTCAATACCAAAGATCGACTTTTTGGACCAAAAAAATCTGCCACCAAATAATCATCGGTGTAAACGACAAACAAATCGGACATGGGCGCGTAACGCCATTGAAAACGGCTGTTGATGTTGAAATTATCAGCTTGGGTGTTGTATTGCAAAAAGGTCGTCCAGAAAAGATTGGTTGCAAAATTGATTTCCACACGGGCAGTCGCAAGGGTCAAATCCAAATTTCCGTAAGGTTCAGGTAGCCAAATGCTATTTTGCTCTAGTCCAAGCGTGAAATTGCCCCAAGGTTGAGCGCGATAAGAAAGACTACCGCGATAAGTGAGTTTTGTGCCGTTGTAAAATTGTCCATAGACGATGAACATTTCGGTATTGAGGCGTTTGCGGAGATCGGTGTTGAATTGAACGTTGAACTCTGTCATATTGTAGGCTTGGGCGGGCAACGGAATTTTGGTGAGTGCGAAGGGAAAGACCAAATCAATGTAATTATTATTGAGGCGGAAGCGAAGTTGACTGGTGTTTTTGAAAAAGATAAAATGGCGCAGCCGCGTGTACCATTCGTTTAGACCGATGCCATTGTTCACCCAAACAAAATTCTCGATGCCCGACCAGTGAAAGTTGACATTTTTGCTATTTTCAGGATAGATGTAATAGTTGAGCATATTGGCAATTTGGGTAAATCCAATGCGCACCACTTCATTGGTTTCAGGATTGAAATTGAGCAGACGCCCATTGAAGCCCATATCCGCAAAGTAGTTTTCTCCCATTTGCTGCACAGTCAAGAAAGTTCTGAATTGCTGCCCATCGTAATCGAAGCGACCATAGAGGTGTTGGTTTTTGCTATCAAATCCCTCTTTGAAAGAATGAATATAGCCCGATTGCGCGCGCCATTTGCCATCGGCGGTAGAGTAATTAAATTCGCCGCCCAGATTCCTACCATAATCATTTTGCAAACTTTCTCCACTTTCATAAGCCTGCCGATTGAGAAAAATACCTTTAATAGAAGATCGCTTCCAAATGCGCTGCTGGAAGGTGACAGCACTATAATTTTGCGCCAAACGATTCTCGTCACCTGCGGTGTGCATGTTCAAAACGCCCAATCGAAATTTAGAATTCAAATTACCACTCAAACGCACACCGTACAAAATGGGTACGCGCCTTCCATTCTCGTCCAAACCTATGCGCCGAGAATAGAACGGACGATCCGCGAACTGTCCAAACTCACTAAAAATATCCGCGTTTTCCAGAAAGAATTGGCGACGTTCTGGAAAGAAAATATTGAAACGCGTCAAGTTGGTGACTTGGCGATCTACTTCTACTTCCGAAAAATCAGGATTATAGGTCAAGTCCAAGTTGAGCGTTGGGCTTAAAGCCACTTTGGCATCCCCACCAGCTTCTAGTTGAGTCGATGCGGGCGTTTTGGGCTGAAAATTTTGCCTGTTTTCTGCTTTTGCATAAGGAATCAAAGAGACATTTTTGCCTGCACTTTTAGGGGCAATATCCCAATGGAGTTTTCCCAAATAGCCAATGTCAAAAGCATCAAATTGACGTGGTACAGGCGACCAAACATGGATTTCGTTGCGGTCAGGATCATTACGAATGAAATTGATGCCCCAAGTCGAAATATTGGTTTTGAAGCGTAAACTTTTATAGGGAATTGCAATCTCCACCGTCCAGCGATCGCTGTAATTTTGTACTTCCACAAACCAGCGATTGTCCCAACTCGGATCGGCATCCGTTGGTGTGATGAGGGCTTCTGATTGCGCACCCTTTGCATTCACACCAAAGGCAAAACCATTGGTTTGTTCGTTGACAGGATCAAAAAAGACAGAAAATTCGTCACTATCTCCAAAGATATCACGCTTTAAGCTTTGAATCACATAATCATTTTCATCCCAGCAAATAGCCGCTATGTAAATATTTTTTTCGTCATACGTCATGCGCACTTCGGTTCGCTTTTCCGCACGGATGCCATCTATGGGTGATTGTTGCCAAAAGTTAGTTGCGACTGCCGTGCTTTGCCAAACCGCTTCGTCTAAAACGCCATCAATGCTTATTGCTTCGGTGGTTGACTGAATGGAGAGTTGCGCTTTTTCTAAGTTTTGGGGAAATGCCACTTGAGTGACGAAGCACAGTAGTATAGTCGTAAAAAGTTTCATGTCTATTCATTTGGCTCAAATGTAGCAACTTTATTTGTACTAGAATGCGGAGCATCTGAGCGCATGTACCTCTTTTTAAGAACAATTAACGCAGGCTAATTTTCATATTTTTTGAACTTGTCCGAGATATTTTGGAGTTGCCTATAATTGTACTTCATCCGATGTAAAAAAGTACAAATTTGTTTCCAGTGATTTTGGTAATTACGCCTAAGAGCTTGTTTGGAGCAGGATTAAACGGTAAATCAGTAGTTTACGGTTCACACCTCACGCCTGAGGCGCGATCAACAAAAAAGAAAATGCACTTTTTTATCTCAAATGCAGGATAATATCAATTTTTATAAGATTTCCAAAGCGCATTTTTTCCCCTTAGTGAAAATACTTGCCGCAAAGAAAACAGGTGCATCGCCATGGCAAAGGGCAACAAAAAGCCAGGTATCCAAATGAAAGGAATATCTGTGACAAAGCTACTATCGGGTAGGGTTTTGAAGACTTGCCAAGCGGCTGGAAAAGAGAAGAATAGGACGGTCGATAGATTGAACAAAAGTAGGATACCGAAAAAATTCCAGAGTATGGCTTCTCGTCTTAAAAAACGATTTCTTCCAAAGAAAAGCGTGGCAGCAAAGACCGCAGTTAAGCCAACAATGATGTCTTGATTAAGCCATTCAAAGGTCAATTGTACGGGCATGAAGTTGCCTTTGTAGCCTAGCCAAAGCGTTAAATCTAATAACAATCGAAAGACTTGAATAAAAATAAGCCAAGCGGGTGGAATTAATTTAAGAAGGCGTCCAAAAGTACGATTAAAGGATAGATAAACAATCAAAATCAGAGGCGGAATCGTCGCAAACCATAGATTGAAAGTACCTAAATCAGAAAAGCCAAAGAAATCTTCGAGAGAAAGCGTTGCTAGTGCAAACAACCAAAAAATAATTGCCAACTGTATGTAACGAAGATAAGCATCTGCTTGCTTCAATTGAACACGTCGAAAAACGGATCGTACCGCAAACATAATTGCTCCTGTCAAGCCAATAACCAAAGCAATGATAATAAGTTGACAGGAGATGTAAAGCACAAAAGCACAGTTTTAGGTTTGGTGATCGAACTCGTATGAAAGCGTTCGGTATGATTGGAGAAAGTTCGATTTTGTGCGATTTGCTTGTTTTTAAGACCAAACAGCATTAAACTATATCAAACAAAATCGAACCACGCCAAGCTAGAATAATTTACTCTTTCACAATTTTCTCTACCACCGTAGCACCTTCCACTTCTATCCAGAGATAATAAATACCCGCCGCAAAGGAGGAAAGATTCAATTCAATTTTTCGATCTCTAGTGTTCTCGAAAGTTTGTATGCGTCTGCCTAAAAGATCGAAAAGCTGGAGTTGCATTTGGTAAGATGCGTCTCTTTCTATCGTCAAAAGCGCATTAGTTGGGTTAGGATAGACCGAAATGCCAAAATCCGCAGCGACACTTGAGATAGAAGTTGCTAGGCTATCCACAACGACGATATTTTTGCTTGCGCTGTTAAGGCAGCCATTGTTGGTATTAGCCGTTAGGATGACGGTATAATTGCCTTCTTCGGTGTAAGTATGCGTTGGATTGCTTGCTGTACTAGTATTGCCGTCTCCAAAATCCCATTGTAGATTGCTGACGCCATTTGTTTCATTGGTAAAATCTAGCGTTCCGCCTTGCGATAAAACGACCGTATCGGCGGAGGCGGTAAAGAAAACGGGTGCAGCACTGCTGCTGGAAGTTACATCTACTGCTAGGGCAGTTCTGCCACAAGGGTGACTGGCTTCGATCGTCCAGTCATAGAAGTATAAATAACGCACTGTAGTAGTGGGTTCGGCAGCGGATCGAATGATGACCGTGTTCTCTATGGTGTAGGGATAATCTAGTCTATTTCTACTGTGTAATAAAGGGCGTCCCGTAGAAAGTACCAAGCGATAATCTTCCCCGCGAGGAATGTCAAAGTCCAATTCAATTACGGATTCTCCTACATCAATACTCACCACTTTTTGAGCAATTTGGTTGTCATCACTATCTATCACCTTGATGATGCGACCGCCGCGTTGCTCCGCGAATACTTTTACCGTTTTTAAAGTAAAGGGCTGCAAAGCCGTGAAGGTCAAACCGCCTCTATCCAGTGCAAAACTGGTATTTTCCCCTTCTTCTATTCCTGTTTTCCCTACCTTATTTTCGGTGATGATGTCTGCGTAAAAAGTCGTACTTTCTGCCAGTGGCGTGCTTAATACTTTGCTACCAACAGCTACCAAATTTCCACCTACTCCTGCATCGTACCACTGTACCGTCTGGTTGTCTGCAAGCGTTGAATTGCTTTCCAAAATCACCTCTGCGTCTCTACAGACGTTGTTTTCGTAAGCGGCAGCAATCGAAGCATCTACGGGCGGCAGATCAATCACTTCAAAATTATGCCGCACTCGATTGTTCAAATCTCTTGCATCATTGCGTCCATTTGGAGAAATAATTTCGATAATTACTTCATATTCTCCCGCAGGCAAATCTTCAATGTCAGACAAAGTGAAAGTCGTCGTTTCATCGCTGCTCAAACGTCCTGTCCAATCAATTTGATCTACTTGATTCGTGCCACCACCTGTCAAGAAGTAATTGATACCCAAGGAAGTCAAATCACTGACTCCTGCATTTTCAAAAGTGACATTAACATTCACGCTTCCTCTACAAAAAACCTCTTTGTCTGTATCTACATCCACTAATATCACATCATTTTCCGCACTCATCGGTGGTGTAGGCGTTGCGCCTTGATCGATCAAAAAGTTGTAGGCAGCAAATACGTCTAGCATGCCATTGCCGTAGGTGTTGTCTTCTCCTTCTGCTCCCAAGTCTCTGGCCGAACGATACAGTGCCATCAATAAATCTTCACCATCAATTTCTGGAAAGGCTTCTTTGAGCAAAAGTACCGCACCCGCTGCGTGTGGGGAAGCGAAAGATGTGCCGTCAGTAAGTGTATAGCCTTCCTCATCACTGGTCGTCCTGATCCTTTCTCCTGGTGCAACGATTTCAGGTTTAATGAGCAAAGAACTCTCTCCTGAACAATTGCTAGGACCTCGACTGGAAGAAACCGCAATGCGATTGCCATTGGCTGCATTGACACTACCGACTGCAAAGGCATTAACCAAAGAAGTAGCAAGATTGGCAGGGGCAGTAGTGGTAGTAGGTTCTGGTCCTGCATTTCCTGCCGACCAAAGTACTGCGACACCCGCTGCTTCCAAAGAGTTTAATAAATTTCTAGCACCGCTATTACAAGCAGTGCCACCGCCCCAAGAGTTATTGATGACATCTGGAATATCACCTGTGGTCGAACTATTACCATCGGGGTTTAGCGCCCACTGAAGACTGGAAAAACCGTCTCGAACAGGCTGCTCTAGCCGACAACTCGCATTGCTTGGGTTGAATGGACCCCCCATCCACTTGGCATTAGGAGCTACGCCTGTGGTATCATTGGTGACTCGATCTATTCCCAAAACAACGCCAGCCACGCTTGTCCCGTGAAAATCGCAATCTTCTGGTGCTCTCGAACCGGACCATGCTTGATTGATGGGCACATTTTGTCCCCAAAAGTTGGTTTTCAATGCAGGATGTTCTAAGTCTTGCCCAGAATCAATGATTAGTGCCGTTGTACCGTAGCCCGTGTAGCCCAACCGCCACATTCTAGGGGCATTCACCGCGCGTAGTCCTGGCTCTATTCCATTGGGTACGGGTGGTGCCCATTCGCCTTCTGCTTCTCCTCCGAGTAGTTGAGGTTCTAGTATCAACTCTATGGATTCGAGGGCTTCCCATTGACTAATTTTAGCGATAGCTGCTGCATCAGCATCCACTTGGATAAAGTTAGCTGCCCAAAAAGGCACAATGCTACTATTTTCAATGCCCTCCATCTTATTAAGTTGTGCCAAAAGTGGGGCTTGTGTACTCGCTGCTTTTGCTTCTAGCGCTTGCACAATACGTACCCGACGCTCGTGGAGGCTTACTTTTTCTCTTTTCATTTTTTGCTTCATTCCCAAGACATCTACTTGGTCAGCGAGCAATAGAAGGACGCTCTGTTTTTCTTTGGGATTTTCTTGTAGTTTTTCCAGTAAGTCGGATTCTATCTTTTCTGGATTAAAAGATTGTGCGATCGAAATGGATATACTGGACAGCAGCAGTATAAAAATGAGTGTTAAATTTTTCCCTTGCATATTTTGTGCTATTGCTTATTAATTGACTAATTCAGTAGAATGGCTGACCTTGGTGTTGTTTATAGTTTAAATATCAGTGGCCAAAAGTGAGCCATCAAATGCTACAAATACGAAATGTCGAGCAATGAAATGAGGGCTCTTCAAGAAATATTTGACAACAAATGTACTACAAAATGCTTGATTGAAACGTCGGTGATTAGTAGAATGGTATAATTTTATGAAGATTCGCGTAATTTGACAATCTAGCGATAAAAATTCCTTGCGTGTAAGTAGTCGGATCATGGAATCCATAACCAATATCAATGCGCCACGGCTCTTTTCGCACCACTTGGAATACGAATATCTTCTACTATGTCTTGCACTTCTTGTGGTGGTGGTGCAGTGAATCGAGCGACGACGATAGCGACGACAAAATTGACGATCATCGCAACTGTGCCAAAACCCTCTGGCGAAATGCCAAACCACCAATCATCTGTCATTGCAGCAACGGCTTCTTTGCCACCATCAAAAATACCAAATTTGAATTTTAACATATAGAAAAGCATCAGGGAAATCCCAACAATCATACCCGCAATAGCACCTTCTTTATTCATTCGCTTGGAAAAAATACCCAAAATAATAGCAGGAAAGAAAGAAGCAGCCGCTAATCCGAAAGCAAGTGCAACGACCGCAGCTACAAAACCAGGCGGATTAATACCAAAATAACCAGCGATTAAAACAGCGACAGCAGCACCTACTCTCGCCCACATCAACTCTTCTTTGTCGGACATATTAGGCTTAAATTGCATTTTCAATAGATCGTGTGCTATGGAAGTAGAAATGACTAACAACAAGCCCGCCGCCGTAGAAAGGGCTGCTGCTAAACCACCTGCCGCTACCAAGGCGATGACCCAGTTGGGAAGCTGCGCGATTTCAGGATTCGCTAATACCATGATGTCTTGGTCTATCGTCAGTTCACTGCCTTTCCAGCCTTTGGGTGCAGCTACTGAACTCACAAATTCTGCATTGCTATCGTTGTAATATTGTACTTTTCCATCGCCATTTTTGTCTTCGTATTTGAGCAGTCCTGTTTTTTCCCAATTAGCAAACCAAGTCGGCATTTCCGTATATTCTTTATTATCCACCGTCGTGATCAAATTTGTTCTAGCAAAAGCAGAGATTGCAGGCGCCGTGGTGTAAAGAATAGCAATGAATACTAAGGCATAACCTGCAGAAATTCGGGCATCTTTTACTCTGGGTACAGTGAAAAAGCGTACGATAACGTGTGGTAGTCCTGCCGTACCGACCATCAAGGCAAAAGTAATCGCAAAAATATCTATCATGGATTTAGAGCCAGAAGTGTAAGCAGCAAAGCCTAGTTCTTGGTGCAAGCCATCCAGTTTATCCAAAAGATAAGTGCCTCCTTCTACTTTGCCGCCAAAGCCCAATTGCGGAACTGGATTGCCCGTCATTTGGATAGAGATAAAAATAGCAGGCACCATAAAGGCAAAGATCAGAACGCAGTATTGCGCTACCTGTGTGTAGGTAATGCCTTTCATACCACCCAACACAGCGTAAAAAAATACGATCGCCATACCGATGACAACGCCCCATTCTACAGAAGTTTCCAAGAAGCGGGAAAAAACGACACCGACGCCGCGCATTTGTCCAGCAACGTAGGTGAAGGAGACCAGCAAAGCACAGATGACCGCCACCGTGCGAGCCGTATTGGAGTAATAGCGATCGCCGATAAAATCAGGAACTGTGAACTTCCCAAATTTTCGGAGATAAGGTGCCAAAAGTAGTGCTAGTAGTACATAGCCGCCCGTCCATCCCATTAGAAATACCGCGCCATCATAACCCATAAAGGAAATCAGCCCCGCCATAGAAATGAAGGAAGCGGCAGACATCCAATCTGAAGCCGTCGCCATACCATTCGCTAGCGGTGGAACACCTCCACCTGCTACGTAAAATTCATTGGTAGAACCTGCTCTCGCCCAAATAGCGATGCCGATGTAGAGGGCAAAAGTTAGCACTACGATGATTAAAGTCCATAATTGAACATCCATGATTCTATTTTAAAGTTGTATGCTCTCGTTTTTTTGAAAGGAAATTGGCTTTTGGTGAAAGGAGCTATTTTGACTAAGATTTAACAGCTAAATACTTATTAACTGATGTTGATGTTACGCACTCGTATGTTTTGGTACGAGAAATCTATTAACTTGTCAAAGCTACCGTGTTTTGAATTAGAGTGGCTGCCAGCCTCACGCCTCACGCCTGAGGCTGACACTCGACGATTTGTAAACAAGTGGCACTTTGTGTCGTTTGCAATTTGGTGTTTTGCGTAACATGAGTTATTAATATCATTCATCCACGCCATATTTTTTGTCTAGTCGATTCATCAAATAAACGTACACGAAGATCAGTAGGACGAAGACATAGATAGAGCCTTGCTGTGCGAACCAGAAACCGAGTTTGAAGCCACCTAAGTTGATGCTATTTAGACTATCGGCGAAGAAGATGCCCAAACCATAAGAGGTGATAAACCATACAGAAAGTAAAATCACGAGATAGCGCAAGTTTTCCTTCCAATAAGCACGCAAATTTTTGTTTGTCATGATAGATTGGTTTGTATATTGATAAGTGATAGTATAAATTTGAGGAGGCAAAGTAGAGGTATAAAATACTGTTTATCAGTAAGTTGGAAAAATTTATGGCTGTCCTTCTAAAGTTGTAATACTAGTTAAGAGTATGACCTAAAAACGGCAAGGTTTCTAATTATCAATTACTTATGACTTGAACCCCTAGTGCCGTGTAAACTAAGTTTGCTTTGATTTTGGGAAGCGAGAAATTCCTTAGAATTTCGAGCTTCAAAAAACCTATCTGCCGCCGTCGAAGACGGCGGTGAACAAGGAGTGAAGGAGAAAAAAGGGGTTCTCTAAACCCCTTTTTTCTCCCTCAAACTCCCCCATCTAAAATGCAAAGCAACTTTTGTTACAGTGTACTAGTTCATTTCTAACTTTAGGAATGAAAAAACAATAACCTCCGATTCTTGGAACTGATCTTTGGCTCCCATTTTGAACTTAAAAAACCTTATGTCCGTCTTAGGCGGATTGCGCTTTTTGAAGAACAAAATGGAAACAAAATTTCTAGCGCTAGAATCTGAATTTATTATTTCATCCTTCCTTAGAAGAATAGCCTTATCCAATTTTTAAAATTTGACAGATTGTCTCATTTTTCAGTTTCTCGGACTGCCCCCATGCAATAAAATTTCCAGTAGTCCATTCAATAGCATCACCTCACCACCACTTCCTCTAAAAAGGTTTCTCCCAGCATCTCATTCATCATCTCTAGAATTTTGTCTTTACCGTAGGAGAGTTCCTGACGCAGCGGAGCAGAACTGATAGAAATGAACAGCTTTTTGCGATAGATTTTAATTTCAGTGGTGTAGTTGACAATGCTCGTTCCCATTGTTTTGGTCCAATGCGCCTTTATCTTTGCCTGATACAGACGTCGCTTGAATTTCTTAGAATCTTCGACGAAGATTTTCAAAGCATCTTTCAATGTCAAATCATTTGCTGGCATATTGTTTGTTTATGTTTAATTATTTGTATGGTTTCTGCTAAGTACTTCTACCTGTTTGTTTAAGCTGTTTATCGCGCCTAAGGCGGACACGTGTGTTTAAATTTTTTATAATGGACACTTTACACAGGTTTATTGCCTAAATAATTAGGTAAACCTACTTAAGTACCTGGACAAAATTAATCTAGCTATTCAACTCGGCAGCATCGCGCTTGCAGCGCTCGCTGCCTCGTGGTGGTCTTGGAGGGCAGACAAGATATATGGTGTTGTTTTACAACATCTTATATTTTGTCTGCCCTCCAAACCTCCTCTGCGCGCCGAGCCGAACTGTGTCCGCCTTACCGTGTCCGCCTTACCGTGTCCGCCTTAGGCGTGAGGCGATGGCGCGCTAAACGTGACTTAAAATTGTCCGCCTACTTATAAATCTATTTTTTCAAGGTCAGTTTCAGCGAAACGTGGGGGTCATTGATAAAAGACTAAAATCCCTCATGTGCTCTACCCTTCGATTCGCGCTTTTGTATTTCTGCGGCTTCTATTTCTAGTCGTTTTCGTTCTCTGGCACTCAAATCATTGGGCTGAATTTTGTTTAGATTGGGTTGTCCCGCATCTATCCAAGCCGAATACCAGACGCAACCAAGCGCATGTACCGCTGCTCTCATTTGACTTTCCACCATACCGTCCATGCGTTCGTGATAAGCTTTCGCAAAAACTTCGCATTGCGTCCTGATCGTTCTACCCAAGCGTTCTTCGTAGCACATTTGCTGATCTTCGGGAAACCGCCTGCGTAGGTCTTGCTCTATCAACAATACCGAATCTAACAGTGCGTGACTTTCTTCTACCATACTCCAAAAAAACTGCTTCGGGCGTTCAAAATATTTCGATTTACCGACAAAAAAATCATAGTTTTCATCGGCGTATAATTCTGGCAAACGGCTTTCCCAAAAGGCATGAATACCTACTTGATTCGTCAACTGTCCATTATAGTTTTCTGTGGTATGCAGTGGTACATGGGCGTCTCCCACATAATGTCCAATCTCCGCAGATAGGCGCAAGATACGACTTTGGTCTTTTGTTTTGAAAGCATTGACCAATTGATAATAAACGCGCTGCAAATTGAAAGGCAAAATGCCATATTCGGAGAAGCGATCTATGGCGAAAGCCTTTTGACAATCAATTGGCGTTGCCAAAAGATCATTCAAAGAGTCACAAGCAATGTTCCATTCGTCTTCGTAATATTCGGGTAAGATGTTGTTTTCAAAAAAATCGCGATAGGGGTTTCGATTCTGATTCAAAGAAAATTCAACCCGAGCAAAACGATCTTTGCCAAATAAGTGAAGTGTATCGCCTCGACGGTCTATCGCATATACATCCGTATATTTCACGAGCGCATCTATCCAATTTTGGGGAACTTCTTGAAATGGATTTTCCCCCCAATGATCTATGTCGATATAGTGTCGAACTGCTTCGTGCCGAGTGGCATAACGTCGCTTATCAGGATCGACAGCATGCTCTGTAATGAATTCAATGTGCTGTTTATAAAAACCAATCATCTCGGTGGGTAGGGTAAAAACTGCCATTCGATTAATGCGCCGATGCCCAAAAAAGCCCCAAGCTTCTGCTTGTGGCGCGTAGAAGCTGGTACAAAGGCTGAAAAGTAAGATTAGAGAAATAAATTGCAGAAATGTCCTTGTCATTTTGTTTTTAATGATTTGCAATAAATTGCTACTTTAGGGAATTTGTAAAATATAATCTACCCATTTTACTTGTTCTTTTTCCTTCACACTAGGTTGAAAAGCCTCGCTGATGCCCTGCATCGTCTACGTTTTTCGCCTTGTTTGAAGAAAAAATACCTTCGCAAAATTTGGGTACCTTATTTATTACAAACTCCCTTACCCTACTAAAATTTGAATCTTTATAGTTTCCGCCACTTCGCGGCGAAAACGGGGGGATTTGGGGGAGAAACACAATATTGGGGGAGAAGCCCCATATTGTATTTCTCCCCCAAGCCCCCTTTGCGAGCCACCGTAGGCGGCGAGCTTATTGATATTTCAAAAAGGTAAGGTAGAGTAATAAACTGCTTAAAGTCTTAATGTAAGAATTAAAGGATAATGTAAAACAAGTGCATAAACTTGTCAAAAATATTGTCCATATTTATTTGCTAAGGACTATAAAGGTTTTTTCTTTGCAGCCCATACGATACAATTAATTATTTGAGCCCAAACTTAGTTTAAAATATGAAAAAAATAGAAGCAATTGTACGCTTAGCGCGCTTCGATAAAGTGAGAAATGAACTTGCTAATATTGGTATTCAATTCTTTACGATGAAAGAAGTCAACGGATTTGGTTTACAGCAAGGCGCAAAAAAAATGTATCGCGGCAGTATCTACGATGATGACTATATCGCTCGATTGCAAGTCGATATTTTAGCAGAAGATGAGCAAGTGGAAGATATCGTGGCAGCTATTCGCAGATCAGGGAAAACGGGCGAAGTCGGAGATGGGAAAATCTCCGTCTATCATGTTGAAGAAGTCATTCGGATTCGGAATGGTGAGCGCGGAGCAAATGCACTTTAGTAACGATAAAACAACAACTTCTCGTTTCCAGCTTGCTCTTTTAAAGTAGTAGCACTGACGAAATATTTTGCTAATTTTTTGCAGGCGTTGAGTATTTGGATACTAACCTTGCTGTTTCTTCAACAAAGCTTCCAATATTTCTGCATCGTCTTTGCCCAAATTTCCCAGCAGCACTTCTGCGTCATCCGCAAATTCGCTATCGGGATATTGCTCAATGAAATCTTCGTAATATTTCCGAGCAATTTCAATGTCCTCTACTTCATCATCATACACAAAAGCAGTTGTGAATAAAGCTACTTCGTGTTCTGGTGTATTTTTGTATTCTTCCACAATCCATTGATAAAGCGATAGCGCGCGAGGAATATCGCGAAGAAAATGTTGTGCGAAATTTGCAGCTTGTTTCAAATGCACAGCAACACTATCGGTCTCTGGTGCAATCAAAGCTAAGGCTTCCACAGAAGCGACATAATGGCTCACTATTTTGGGTATTGCTTGGCGCAGCGAATCGTTCTTAGTTTGCTCAAATACATCTGCTAGTCTTTTTTGCACAGACGCAATGTCTTTCGGTAAACGCTCCTGAATTGCTGCCACTTGCCCGTCTTTTGGATAGCGCAGCAGATAAGCTTGGTAAGCAGTCTGAGCAGCGATCTGGTTCTTTTGCTGCTCGTAAGTAGCGGCTAGAGCAAGCGCGTGCTTGGCGGAAGGTTCGGTTTTTAATAGTTGTTTTAAAGCAGGCAATCCTTCCCTGAAACGATTGTTGCTTAATTGCAGATAGGCTTGTTTTTCTAAGTATTTTCCTGTGCTGTCTGCTGTGTACGCACCAAGCAGGGATTGCAAATTTTCGCCGCTTGGATTCTCTTCGTAGGCAGCTTCCAATTGTTCTATTTCAGAAGCAGCAGTATTTTTGTTGTCATTGCTTTGGCATTGGAACAGCAAAAAAGTGGCTAAGATTGGTAAAATATATCTGTACATTAGGTTGTAATCTATTTTTCGATAATTTTGAAAAAGCATTTGATAAGTTCATCCAAAGAAGAAAAGTAGTCGAAATTTCCTTACTGTTAGAAAACTTTCTTACTGAAATGATGTCCCCTAAACTGGCTCTAAATGATTTCATTCGGTCGAGTATCTTTAGAAAGATATCGCCAACTATTAAATTTCGTTTGTTTTCGTTTAGAAGGACGTCAGCCTCACGCCTAAGGCGGACACGGTGAGGCGGACAGGTCGAGTCCTTCCAAACGAACCAAGGTTTTTTAAAGG
>JBCCRX010000027.1:0-28568 GCA_039201015.1 Bacteroidota bacterium
CCCCCGGCACCCCTCACGTGTTCAACTGCCCCACCTCTCGCGCCTCCCCCCCCGAGGGGACCTTCCGGAGGGACACACCAAGCGCCGTTTTCCCCCCCGATTCCTCTCTCCCTCCAAAAGAATTTTCGCGCCGAAGGCGCAGAAAACCACTGAGTTTGCCGATTTATTGGAGACTTTTTTCTTTCACCGCAAAACGTTACCATCAGAAAAATTACAAAAAGTAATCAGTTGTAAAGGAGTAATTATTAAATGGGTAGTGCCCAATTCGTGATGCTGGAAAAATTCGGAAACAACACCCTCTTAGGAAACGAGGGCGGCGCATAGCATGACATTTTATACACTACCACTAAATGAATCACGCTTGATGATTTTTGTTCATCTTTAATGCTTCATTTTTAATTATCAATTTATAAAATATGTTAATAAATTTTCCTCTTATCATTTACTCTGCTTTATCAATTCTTCTAAAGCATCTAGATGCTCCTGAAAAGCTTTCCGACCAGCTAGTGTAGCGGAGTAAGAAGTATTTGGTTTCTTCCCAATGAATTGTTTACGAACTTCTAAGTATTCTTGCTTTTCTAAATGTTTAATGTGGCTGGCTAAATTTCCGTCGGAAAGGTCAGGTAAAAGGTCTTTGATGTGGTTGTAGTCCACCCAATCGTTGACCATCAGCATGGACATAATGCTCAAGCGGTAACGATTTTCAAAAGTCTTGCTTAATTTTGTAATTATGTTTTTCACATTGTTGTGATTGGTTGAATATCTTTAATTTTTGGAGTCAAACAATCATCAAAAATTAAAACACTTCCGACATCTCTATTTTTATTCGACGCCTATCTTCCCGTTTTAAATATTGTACTGCGATACGATTTTCAGGTTTGGAATCAATAGTATATAATACCAAGAGGAAAAAATACTCCAATGGCTTCATTAAAATATACATTGTATCAGCGAGCCATTTATTTTCTAAGCAATCCAGAGCCATTTTTGTTTTCAAGCCTGCTACATTGTATATTTTTCTAATTGGGCGGTGAATACTCGGAATATGATCTTCCAGCAATTCTTCAAAAGCATTCGCAATTAGTAGCTGACGATTGACTTTAATGGTCTTACCTCTTCGATATCCTTCTCGAAAAGGCTTTACCAATTGATTATGACCAGATGCAGCAACTGTGCAAAGGTAATGTCCGTCGGGACAATTAACATTGGTGCAATCAAGATTGGATAGATTGTGATGATAGGTTTCCGTAAAAGCTCTGATAATAGAGTCCACTTCTTGTCCAAATAATAGAAGAATAATGGTTGATAAAAAGACAAGCGGAAAAATAGCGACACCAAAAATAAATGATTTGGATAAACTATCAGAAAGTAAAATTCTTTTGGCAAGTCTAACAGTGGCAGTATCCGTATGCGAAAATTCTAGATCAATATTCGACTTCACCGCTCTATGGTTTTTTGATAATGCAATAATGAAAACCATTGTGATAGGTAAGTTACCTGCAAGGGCTAATTCCCACCCGAGTTGGATACCTACAAAGATATTAATCAATATTCCTAATGAAACAAGTACATTTCCCAATACTTGAAGCATGGGCGGAATTAATGGTGAGCTAAATTTTACAAGAATAAAGCCAGTGAGCGATAATCCAATAAGTATGTACATTGTTAAACTGTGCTCTGGAGATATAAATGGATTATTATAGCAGCAATCTTGGTCACTACTATGATTTACAATGATAAACATAATTACTGTTATAGCAACAGATATTTCTGAAAATATCATAAAGCCCATTGGGAGAATATTTTTACGATAAACTATCTCTCCAATAAATTCTACCAAGATGAATGCCCAAGCAAAAAATAATAGAATAAAGAGTATTTGCATTTTCAGAAAACTTAGTATCAAATAAAGTTTGCTTTCTCAAAAAGCCTACATTCAAATGACAACTGTTTGCTATCAGATAAGCTCAGAGCCTAATCACTTTTTCGCTCATACTTCCACCACATATACGTCCCATAAACAATATGCAACACCCCGAAACCAAGCGTCCAAAACTCCAATCCATAACCTACATTAAAAAGCGCGAGCAGACCCAATCCAATTTCGAGTAAGCCCAAATATTTTAGATCACGCAGGGTATATTTGCTCGCATTGACCAAGGAAAGACCATAGAAAATTAGCGTAGCGGGGGCAATCAAGCCGATGACACGGTACTCAAAAAGGGCATAGCAAAAAACCGCACCCGTGAGTAATGGAATGGCTAAGTTGACAAGCAAGCGTAAGGTCAAGCGATCCCAGATTTTCTGTCCTTTTTGTTGGGCTTTTCGAGTCGTGAAAAATATGCCGCAAGCTAGGGCAGAAATCAAAACCAGCGCACCGTCCAGCAAGAAAAACTGGTAGAAACTCATGCCCCAGCGATAGCTCGTTTTGGTGCTTTCATAATAAAGCTGATGCCCCTCAAAAGGGGTTTTACCGATGTAGTAAAAAGCAACGGCAGCACCAATCAGGGCACAGAGGCCAGCACCGACGCCCGACAGCCCACTCAAGGAAATGAAGCGCGTCGAACGTTCCATGATAGAACGAATGTCGGTCAGGGTTTTTAAGTGATCTTCGTGATATGGTTTTGTCATATTGAAAGTACTTTGTTTTACAAAGTTATACTTTAAATGGAAGATATGCAAGTGCTGCTTGGAATTATGTGTGAAAAACCATACTTTCATTATTGATGTTGTTTGGTAATCTTAATGAATGGCAGAACGGAAAGGTGCGATGCTTTTTGGCAACACTTAAGGACACTAAATACACTGTAAACTAAGTCTTTTTAAATTTTAGAAGCGAGAAATTCCTTAGAATTTCGAGCTTCCAAAAAACTATCTGCCGCCGTCTTCGACGGCGGCTAATAAGGGGTGAGGGAGAAAAAAGGTTTTTTAGAAAAACCTTTTTTCTCCCTCAAACTCCCCTATCTAAAATGCAAAGAAACTTATTTTACAGTGTACTAAAGAGCATAAAAGATACATATCTCACAGATTGTATGCTGTTTTTTGAGCTTTATTCACTCTAGTAAAGAAACCTACATTTTGTATAAAACACGAATCAAATGAACAATCCATTTCCAGGAATGAATCCTTACTTAGAAGGTGCTTTGTGGTCGGATGTACATCATGAAATGGCTTCCACAATTCGGCAATTAATTGCTCCGAAGATCAGTCCAAAGTACATCACGCGGATAGAAACCTATACCGTAAAAGACAGTGCAGCGGAAGAAGAAATAGGTATTTTATACCCAGACGTAGCCTTGCTTTTACCCAAAAAAACGACTGCTCCAAATCCCAAAAGCTTAGAGGTATTAAGCATGACGCCGCCCACCACTGCGATCAGAACCACGCAATCGTTGCTGGAAGTGCAAGTGCCCGTAATTGAAATTCGAGATCGCTTTAATCAACAACTGATCACTGCGATCGAAATTCTTTCGCCTGTCAACAAAAGAGGAAATGGCTTAAAACAGTATCGCGCCAAACGAGAGGAACTGATTCAAGCAGCCGTCAGCTTTCTTGAAATTGATTTGTTGCGGCGCGGGCAACGTCCATTGGGACATCCTTTAGTGCCAAAGTCGCATTACCTCATTACGTTGGTGCGCGCAGGCGAGCAGAAAACACACCTTTGGGCAATTAATATCCAAGACGTGCTACCTGTCGTCCCCGTACCACTTCAAAAAGGCGAGGAAGAGGTCTTATTGGATGTGGGGGAAGCCCTGAAGCTTTGTTTTGAAAGAGGTTTGTATCACCTTTCTTTGAATTATGAAATAGCTGCGCCTGCTCCTATTTTTGGAGAACAAGAGCAAGAATGGATCACGAATTTACTATCAAATTCAAACTAGTGTTCGACCAAATTTAAAATAAACGAGTAAAGACCTGATACTTCTAATTTTACAACTCAAAAGGGCATCGAGCCCTGTGAGTTGTGAGAAAATTTCTTTCAGGATCGAGACAAAATGAGCTTTTGGCTCATTTTGTCTCGATCCAAAAGAAATTTTTGATGGATTGAAAAATGGCTCGACGCCTTTTTCAATCCAAAATACGCTAGCTTGACGTTCAAGAACTTCTACCATCAAATCTAATTTGGTAAAGCACTAAACTATGTTTGAAAAACTCATTCCCTACGATGCAGCGCACATCATTATGCGTGAATATTTGGACTATTACCACCGCTTTAAACGAATTACAAAGCGAGCAAAAATACAGTTTGAAAATCGAGATTGGCAGGGTGTGCAGCAACTGGCGAAAGAGCGCAATATCCTTTACAAAGACAAAGTGGCCGCTACTAAAGAACGCGTATTTGAATTTTTGGGAAGTCGAAGGCGAGATCGCATGATTTGGCAAGAAGTGAAGCAAATGTACTTCGAAGAAATCAAGAACTTTAATACCCGTAACATCGCGGAAACCTTCTACAACTCGGTCTATCGGCACACCACAGGTGGCATCATCGGAGCGGATGAAGAATTGATGTTCGTGAACGCCACAGGTACTTATCGCGAGTTCAAATCAACAGAACCGATCTATTATACGCTTTTTCTGGGTCGCTCTACAAAAATGTTGTTCGATCAAATTCTCTCCTTGTACAATTTTGACGCAATTTTGGAAGATGATCAGCGCGACATCAGCAATCTATCAGGTGCTTTGGAAGCAAAATTGAAGCAGTTAGGCATCTCCCCTATTGGTTTGCGGCTGGAATTGCTGAAATCTATTTTTTTTAGAAACAAAGGGGCGTACATCGTTGGGCGATTGATTATTTTTAGTCGTGCGATTCCTTTTGTGATTCCTATTCTACACGAAGAAGAAGGTATCTATGTAGATGCCCTGTTGCTAGAAAACAATGATGTGAGTTCGATCTTTAGTTACCACCGTTCTTACTTTTTGGTGGACGTGGATATTGTGAGTGAAACGGTGGATTTTCTGCGCTCTTTTTTACCTACAAAAAGCTTGGGTGAGTTGTACAATTCCATTGGCTTTGAGAAGCATGGAAAGACCGTTTTTTATCGAGATTTTGTGCGACATTTGAAACGTACGGAGGATCGCTTTATCATTGCGCCAGGCATTCCAGGCATGGTAATGTTGGTCTTTACTTTGCCTTCTTATAATATGGTTTTCAAGATCATTCGAGATCGTTTTGCGCCACCCAAAAATGTGACAGAAGCAGAAGTGAAAGAAAAATATGAACTGGTGAATGTTCATGATCGGGTAGGAAGAATGACCGATAGTCACGTTTTTCAGAACCTGCAATTTGACCGCAGCCGTTTTAGTCCAGATTTGCTAGAAGAATTGAAAAAGGAAGTACCTTCCAAAATTCAGATTACCGATGATATGGTGGAAATCAAACACATCTATGTCGAAAAGCGCATGATTCCGCTCAATATCTATTTGAAAGACAGCACTTTAGAAGAAAGCAAAGCGGTGATAGATGAATATGGAAAAGCAATCAAACAAATGGCGGCCGTGAATATCTTTCCAGGCGATATGCTCCTGAAAAACTTCGGCGTGACACGTCTGAAAAGAGTGGTTTTCTACGATTACGATGAAATTGGTTTTTTGACGGATTATAATTTTAGAATTATTCCCGAAGCTAGGGACGAGTTCGATGAATTTTCCAGCGACCCCTATTTTCACGTTGGACCGAATGATATTTTTCCCGAAGAATTTCCAAAGTTCCTGATCGGCAATCCAGAAATTCGAGCTATTTTTTATGAATTGCACGGCGATTTGTACGGCACAAAATTTTGGAAGAATACCCAAAAACAATTAAAAGCAGGCGCGATTCTGGATACTTTTCCTTACAGAGATCATTTGAGGTTCGAAAAGAATGGACGATAGAAAAGACTTATTCTAGCTCTCTCAAATAAATCGTATTGTAACCTGCTTCTGCATACACCGCCGTCCCGCCGCCATTCAAATGCGCGACTAGGGTAGATTTGCTGCTACGCTTGCCTGCTTTGACTTCCAGCGGCATATCTGTCAATACTTCTCCATAAGGCGTTTTTAAAGTAAAACTAGCTTTGGCAGATTTAGGGACGGAAATATCAACGTGGCTGTAAGTAGATTCTAAACGCAATTCAGTTTTGGGTAAGCGACTGAATATCACATCAACCGAACCATAAGTATTCAAAATATCCAAAGCCGTCTCGACATTTTCTACTTCTATGCTGCCATAAGTAGAACGCATTTTAAGTGCTATGTTTTTGGGCATTTTTATCACTAATTTGATGTCAATTTGTCGTTTTTTGCAGCAGTCCGCTTCTTCCTTCCAGTAATTTTGCTCTTTTTTCCAGCCCTCTAAGGAAGATTCCATATTGATGGTACTGCCTACTTTGTCGTACTTCCATTGAAAAGCATCGTTTTGTGTATTATCAAAGACATTGATGGTGCCCACCACATCTATGGTATTTTGCTCCCACGTTTTGACCGTGATACTAGCGTATTCTGCTTTAAGGGAAAGTTGTTCGATGCCTGTCGCTGGAATACTTTTATTGACACTACGCTGTGCTTGTGCAACAAACAGGCTGAATATGACTGCTAAAATAAGGAATATGTATCGCATTTTATTAATGTTGTTTTTGTACTGGAAGGGAGAAATTTTAGGTTGCAAATTATTCTATCCAATAGATTTTTCGCTCTCTGGCTAATTGCCAACCGCTAAGAACCAACTGCTTTCTAACTTTTTCTCAAATAAATGTTTTGATAGGTCGAATTAATCCTCAATTCACTACCGCCGCCGTTGATCGTGCCTTTCACGCTCGAAGAGGAGATTTTGCTGTTGGCTTCTACTTGTACATCAAAGTCGGTGTACATTTCGCCGTAGCTAGAACTAAGGTGAACATTTGCTTTTGTGCTGGCGGGAATGCTGACATCCACTAAGGCATAGACCGAATAAAGCGAAGTTGGATTTTTAGCATTGAGCGCGTTTAGTTCGGCTTCTATTTTGCCATAAACGGTATTGATTGACAAAGGGCCACTCACATTTTCAATTTTTACAGAGCCATACTGTAGGCTGGTCTCCACCTCTCCTGCCATGCCGTGGATGTAGAGTTTCCCCATGCTATGGCTAGAATGCTTGAAAGAAACCGCCATACCTTTAGGGACTTTCATGACATATTTTCTAGACTTTTTTCGAACGCTTCGCACGATTGTTTTATCGCCTTCGCTTGATACGTGTAGTCCCAAGCCGTCCGTATTGTCTCGTAATCCCATTGCATTGATCGTACTCAATCCTTTAGCCCTTTCAGATTTTTCTTTTGATCTCGCCTCGGTTGAAACGACGATTTCTGTGCCTTCGTAGCCCTCTATTTCCAGCCCATCAAGTCCTTCGATTTCCAGCTTACCTGTATTTTTTTGAATGCTGTAAGATTGCATGTCTTGTGCAAAAGTCGTATTGAAAAGAAATAAGGAAAGGAAAAGAAATTGAAATTTTAAGATTGTATTTTTCATGTTATTTTTTTTGTTACTTGTCAATAATTCAGATTTGTGCCCCCATTTGGAGAAGCCCATTATAGGCTTCATCCTTCACGGGTTGTTCCAAGATCGGGTGATTTATTAATTCTTGTAAATGTGGAACAATTCTTTCTTCTTCGAGCTGTACTAAGGCTTGAATCAGGGCAATTTGGGTGATCGGTTCCTCTTGATTTTTAAGCGCATCTACCAATAAAGTACGAACTTCTTCTATTTCTGAAAATTGCTGTAAAGCCTCAATCGCCGCCAAGCGAACATTCAGATTTTCGTCTTTATTGATGACATCCGCAAGTACTTGGAAGGTGGCAGTACTCGCATTTTGAGGCTGTGCTATCGTCAAATTTACCGCCCGAATACGTCCACTAGCAGACTCTTCTGACAGCAAATTCATAATGATCTTTTGGTTTTCTTCGAGTTGATGCTGCACCATACTCAAATCGCTTTTGTATTGCTGGTTATTGAGTAGCAGTACACCAATTGCTAGACTTGCCAGCAGGAGAAATCCAGCCGCTATCGCCCATTCTTTGCGGAAAGTCGTGTGCAACGATCTTATTTTAGTCCTAGAAGCTGTTGTCTTTTCTTGTGCCAAAAAGTGCTGGAACTTTTGATCTAATGCGTCGCTAGTGGGCAAAGTAGTATCGGCTTGCATCCAATCATGGAGCAAGCGCATTTGCTCCAATTTTTCTTTCAAATCGGGATTGTTGTTCAGGTGTTGTTCTACTTCCGCAGTTGCCTGTTTTGATAGCGTTCCGTCCAAGTAATCCAATAATTGATCTTCTTTTATCACAATGCATCAATTTTAAAAAAGTGTTCCCGCAATTGCTCGGTTGCTCTAAAAACTTTGACCTTAACTGAACTGACTGAGCAATCCAAAAGCTCTGCTACTTCGGCGTATTTCATACCAGAGTAGCGTGTGAGCAAGAGCACTTCGCGCTGTTTTTCCGCTAGTTGTGCCAGTGCCCAATTCAAGTTTTTTATCTTTTCCTTTTCTACTATACAGTCGTCCACATTCTTACTGGTCCAATTCATCGTTTCCCAATCTACTTCGCTGGTCTGCATGCGCTTGGATTTTTCTAAATGCTTGATGCACACATTGCGCGCAATTTGATACATCCAAGCGCGAAAAGATCGCCCAACATGAAAACTTGTTCGATACCGAAGAATGCGCTCGAACACCAATTGGGTCAAGTCTTCACTCAGCGGACGATCCCAGGTCATGCGCATGAAGTAGCCATACATCGGTGCTTGATACCGCTCAAACAATTGCCCGAGCCGATCAATTTGCCCATTTTTCACTTCTTGCATGAGTTGTTCATCCGTCATTGGCACTGAATCGGTGTATGTTGTTTCGCATTCTTATTTGCTATTATCTAGGTTTTTGAAAAAGGTTAACATGGAAAGGAAAGATTTTTAAATTGCTAGAATACCAGCCACCAAATTTATAATGCCAATCTCTGTGTTCGACGCCCAAAGAAAAGCCTCCGCATTTTCCAATAACCCAAGATTTTCGTCGTAGCGGCGCAAAAAATCCACATCGGTAACGGGAAAGTCGTATTCAGTGCTTTGATAATGAAACTCTAGTCGAATCTGAATTTTTGGGTAGCTAGTCATTGGATTGGGCGTCTTTTTGCATACCGCAACTGCCTTTTCTGCTTTCACAAAAAGCAAAGAATAGGACAGTGCTGCTGCTTTTTCGCCTCTAATTCGATAGCCAAAATTTCCGAAGATGTGCTGTTCTGTTTTTGAACAAATGGCGCGCAACTGCGCTGCTTGAAGTGGATAGAATCTAATCTTACGCAGCGAACATGGACGAAAAATAGTCAATTTCGTCATGGGAATGCCCGACCGTGTATATATTTGGTGAATTTGTCATCTAAAATGTAAGTGTATTTTCTTATACCTTGCACAAAAATAGTAATCGAAAATGAAAGAAATAGGCATCCATCAACTTTATGCTCAAAATCCGACACAAGCAGACGAACAACTTTGGGGTCGAAAAGGCAACAAAAGTAGGCGTGGATTCTTGAGGAAAAGTGCTTTGGCGGCAATGAGTTTAGCGGTGGGTGGCAAGATCGTTTTTGCAAAAAATTATCCAAGTGGATTGATTCCCGCAGCACTTGCCCACAGCGAGGAAGCCTTTCGGCTAGAAGGCAAACATCCCGATATGATTGTTTTGAATGATCGCCCGATCAATGCAGAAACGCCACCGCACTTACTCGATCCAAAAGTTACGCCCAGCGATGTGCTGTTTGTCCGCAACAATGGTATTCCACCAGAAAAAAGTAGCATCAAGCTCAATGATTGGACGCTGACGATAGCAGGTGAATCGGCGAGGCAACAAAAAATTTTCAGCCTTAATGATTTGAAAACAAAATTCAAAAACTATACTTACCAGTTGACCTTAGAATGTGGCGGCAATGGACGAAAAGAGTTCAATCCACCTGCTAAAGGCAATCAATGGAGTTTGGGGGCAGTGGGCTGTCCAAAGTGGACAGGAGTACGACTAAAAGAGGTGCTGAATGCAGCGGGTATAAAAAGTAATGCGATTTATATTGGCTATTATGGAAAGGATAAACACCTCAGCGGTGATCCGAGAAAAATACCTATTTCCAGAGGCGTTCCTATCGAAAAAGCGCTGGAAAATGAAAGCCTGATCGCCTGGGCGATGAATGATGAGCCTTTACCCTTACTCAATGGCTATCCACTTCGTTTGGTTTTTGGGGGTTTTCCTGCTTCTTGTTCTGGCAAATGGCTGAATAAAATCGTTATCAGAGATCGCGTACACGATGGTCCTAAAATGGGCGGACAATCTTACCGCGTGCCTTGCAGTCCCGTTGCGCCTGGTGCAAAAGTAGTAGATGAAGACATGTGCATCATTGAAGAAATGCCTGTGAAATCATTGATTACTTATCCTAAAACGGGCGCGAGCATTCGATTTGGGCAGCAGTTACCGATTCGTGGACATGCTTGGGCGGCATCAAGAAGGGTGCAAAATATGGAGTACTCCATAGATTTCGGAGCAAGTTGGCAGAAATGTGATTTGACGACTCCCATTAATCGACTGGCTTGGCAACATTTTTCTGCTTCGGTCAGTTTTCCCCAAAAAGGCTATTACGAAGTTTGGGCTAGAGCAAGGGATGAAATGGGCATCGCGCAACCCATGCTACTGCCTGGCTGGAATCCGAAAGGTTATTTGAATAATGCTTGTCATCGGATTGCAGTGCTTGTTGTTTAAGGAGAGATTATCCTTTGAAAACAAAATGAAAAACTTCATTTTTCATTTTGTTTTCAAAAGGATTTTTTGGACAGGAATGAAGATAATTTTCAATGATTTTTTCCAAAAATCATTGAAAATTATCTTCATTCCTGTCCACAGAGGTAATCCAAAGGAGAATTTTTACTGCGTAAAAATTCTCCTTCGGATCAAGAAAGTCACTATCTCTATTTTAGATAAATTTCTAAACTATGTCTTCTACGCGCTACCTTTTCTTTTGGCTATTCATCAGCAGTTTTCTATTTATTTCGTGCAAAAATGAGCTTTCAAAAGAAGAGCGCGATGTGCCTGAAGAAACTCCTGCCGTTTCTGAAGAAGAGCTAGTGCTACGCCTTTCTAGTGATCTAATAACAGCACCACGAAATCAAGAAGAAAAAGACCGCAATACCATGCTCAACTACGCTCTAGACTCCCTCTGGAATGTAAAGAAAACGCCTTCGGGTCTATACTATGAAATAACCGCCAAAAGGGAAGGCGAACGCTTGGAATGGGGTGATCGAGTGGAGGTACATTACGAAGGATTCTTTATGGACGGGCAAAAATTTGATTCTTCTTACGACCGCAAACGGACGCTGGAATTTTATATCGGCAACATGATAGACGGCTGGAACGAAGCACTCGAATTGGTCGCATCCAAAAGTGAACTGCGCCTCCTAGTGCCTTCTCGTTTGGCATACGGCGAAAAAGGTTTAGTGACGGCAACGGGCGATACTTTAGTGCCACCCAACCAAGCACTGGCGTTTAAAATCAAAGTATTAAGGAAAATTAAATAAAGCTTTCGTAATTTTACTCACAAATTCAGTGGCTGCTAGGAAGTGTTAGGTGTTTTTAGCTAAAAGCTAATTCCCAATTGCTAACAGCCAATAAGCATCATTTATCAGAAAAACATTTAAAAATTACCGATATGGTCAGAATTTTAGTCAATGACGGCATTCATCCAGACGGCAAAATGCTACTAGAAGAAGCTGGTTACGAAGTAGTTACGGAGAAAGTAGCACAAGAAAACTTAGCAAAAGAACTTCCCAATTACAATGTGATTATCGTTAGGAGTGCCACCAAAGTCCGCAAAGAATTGATTGATCTTTGCCCCAACTTAAAGATCATCGCGCGCGGTGGTGTGGGTTTGGATAATATCGACGTAGCCTATGCCAAAGAAAAAGGCATCACGGTGATGAATACGCCTGCGGCTTCGTCTCAATCGGTTGCAGAATTGGTGTTCGGACACATGTTCACCTTGGCGCGTTCGCTGCATTTGTCCAATCGAGAAATGCCCGTGAAAGGTGGAACGGAATTCAAAAAACTTAAAAAATCTTACTCCAAAGGTATCCAATTGAGAGGTAAGAAATTGGGTATTATTGGATTAGGAAGAATTGGTCGAGAAGTGGCGCGCATTGGTTTGGGTATGGGAATGAAAGTGATGCCCGTCGATCTAGTGGTCGATGAAATCAATGTGGACATTGCTTTGTACAGTTCCGAAGAAGTGGGCTTATCCGTGAAATTGACGACTTATCCGATGGAAGAAATGTTGACTCAAGCAGATTTCATCACATTACACGTTCCTTTCTCTGGCGGCAAACCTATCTTGGGCGCAGAAGAAATCGCAAAAATGAAAGACGGCTCTTATATTATCAATGCCGCACGAGGCGGCACCGTAGATGAACAAGCCTTGTTGGGTGCACTAAAAAGTGGAAAACTGGCAGGTGCGGCACTGGACGTTTTCGATCTAGAACCTTCGCCACAAAAAGAAATTTTGGAACACGATAAAATCTCCCTCACGCCACATACTGGCGCATCTACGCTAGAAGCACAGCGCAATATTGGTTTGGAATTAGCGGATAAGATCATTGCCTTCTATGGTGATGATAAGTAAGTTTTAGCGGTTGGCTATTTGCCATTAGCTTTTGGCTAGCTGCTGTGGAGTTGATTTTTTGTACTTGAGACATCCGAGGTTTTTGCAAGCTCGGATGTTTGTTTTATATAGATTTACTAAATCTTTGAGATTTAGTAAATCCCTTAAATCAACTCCAAAATCTCTTTTGCAAACACTTCCGAGTTCCAAAATCGCGCTCCTAAAACTTTTGCCTTTCTTCCCATTTCGAGGCAAAGCTGTTCGTCATTTTGCAATTGGGCTATGGCAGCTTCCCAAGCAGCTTGATCTTGGGCGGGCAACCAAATACCAATGCCTTCCTGCTCAATATCAATATCAATGAAATCATTGCGCGTCATGAGCACTGCCTTTCCTAATGCTAGCGCATCGGTGAGGCTGGTCAAACCCGCTAAATTACTTTTGGTAGCAAACAATGGAATACAGATCGCTTTGGAAGCTGCCATGACGGGGGTAAGTTGGTCGTAGAGATAGCTTTCTTCATCGGCATTTACATTGATATGAATGTTAGAAGCAGATGCGTAGGCTTTTAGATGATTGTTGTAATCGTTTTGTAGGCAAATAATTTCTGTAGGTGCCTCCACTTTGACGCAAGCCGCTGCAAAATTTTTGAAGTCTCTCCCCGTCCTGCCCGCTGCTAGAAAATATTCTGCTTTTTTAGAAATGTAAGGTGCGTAGAATTTCATATCTGGTCCCCAATGTACACCTTTGGACTTTCCTTTCTTGAATTGATTGATGCGATCCGCAATACGCTGAGAGAGAGCAGGATAGGCGTCTGTACCACGGAGTTCCCAACGAAAAAAAAATTGGCGAATCGACTTGAATTTACCGCGTATGGGCGGATGATGGGCAAGAACAATGATCTTGGCCCGAAGCAGTCCGATTGCTTTCAGATAGCTCAATAGCTGCGTCTGGGTTTGGCAAGGCGCGTAAATAACATCTTCCTTTTTTACTCTTTTGAGAACATAGAATTGTTGGAATAAGTCACCCAGCGGAATCGGTAATTTACTTTTTTTCCAAAATTTGCTGAATCGGCTCCAAGTACTCTTTTTTGCTTCGTCATAAGGCACCAAAATCAGCTCGTGTCCAGCATCTGCGAGATAGTTGATGCCATATAGATGATGATTGGGTTTTTTCCCTGCTCTGATTTCTTGCCAAACTCGCTCGAAAGAATAGTTATTGAGGACGTAGATTTTTGCCATGCAATGACTTGTTCTGAATTCAATGATAGGGCTTGTCAGCGTTGATTTCATGAGGAATTGAAAATGATTACTTGTAGTACCGTGTAAACTAAGTTTTTGTTAATTTTGAGAAGCGAGAAATTCCTTAGAATTTCGAGCTTTAAAAAACCCATCTGCCGCCGTCGAAGACGGCGGCGAAAAAGGGTTGAGGGAGAAAAAAGGGTTTTTCCAAAACCCTTTTTTCTCCCTCAAACTCCCCTATACAAAATACAAAGAAACTTAATTTACAGTGTACTATGGTCATTGCTGTAATCTAAATAGATAGTTATTTAACGCTTGTACCACTAGTCTGATGTTGCTATGATAAGACTATTCAACTAAAGTTAGTCACCTCCAAACGTTCTAACTTGATGAACTGCTGATCCAAGTGATCAAAATCTTTGTCTGTGGTGAGCAAAGTAGCATCAACAACGTGAGCGGTAGCAGCAATCCACAAATAGCGTTTTTTTTAAAGCTTGAATCTTTTCTGTGAACAAATATAATTTTTCCTCTGGAATAATGCTGCTGGCTCAAGCCAACAGCATTGTCTTTTAGCCTCTTACAAAGCTTTTACAAACTGCTTTTGCTGCCGATTTTTGCCTTGCCGCACCACAATTTCGTACACACCATTCGGCAAAACGGCTAAACCGAAAGAGACTTGTAGGTGATTGCTTTGCTTATCCACTGATTGGCTATAGATTTGCTTACCTGCCGCATCCATCAATTTGACTTCAATTTTTCCTTGCCAAGTTTCTCCCAGTTCCACGGTCAAATTTTCGTGCGCGGGATTTGGGAATAATGTCAGATCAAATGCTTGTTTTACTTGCTCCACACTAGAAACCATTTGCGCTTCAAATGCACCCGCATCCACTGCCCCTACTCTAGTATCTCCACGAATATCGTAGGGCAGAACCGCTGCTCCTTCTACGCCCAAATCAATAGCGGGGCTGCCTTCTTGCAAGCGATAATCGAAAAATTCATCGACAAATAAAGGATCACTTTCATTCAAATCTTGAGTATGCGTTAGATGGGTTAGAAGTGTTTCATCAGAACTAAGATTGCCGCCAAAAGAAAGGACACGAGCGGCAGCATTATTCGTTTCGTTGGTGTAGTTCGTTCCCAAACTATTGGCAATGATCGTATTTTGAAGGCTGAGTGTTGCAGAATCAGAATCACCATTACCTGCAAATTGAGCGATTCCGCCCGCAACTGTACCGACATTAGCCGCCAAGGTAGAATTAATCAACATCAATTCTGAGTGATGTCCATCAAACCCATTATTGGAAATTGCGCCACCAATGCCCTCTATATCCGCGATATTGGTATCAAAAAGGCAGTTATTAAATCTGGCATCGGTATTGAATAGATTGATTGCACCGCCTTGAACGGTCGCCACATTGTAGGCGAATGTACTGTTTTGGACATCTACTTTAGGGCGAATCAAGGAATCAATAAAAGTGGAAATCGCGCCACCAATATCGCTGAAATTTTCTCGAAAGATGGAACGATCAATATTCAAATCCAAGCCTGCATTTAGCAAGACGGCACCGCCAAATCGACCAGCAGAATTTTGTGAGAATCTACAGCTATCTATGGTCATGGCAGTTGTGTCGTTCTGACCGAAAATGGCACCGCCAAATTGCGCAATATTTTCTTCAAAATCACAGAAAGAAATATCTACATTTGCTTTGAACCCCAAAGCAACTGCACCGCCACTGACGTTGGCTTCGTTTTTTGCGAAGCGACAATTTTCAATGCTCCCACGTACATTCGTGTAGCTCGTAATACTACCACCCCAACCTCCAAAAGCCTGATTTTCTTCAAAAACAGAATTCTTGATTTCGTGTAAGGCATCGTCGCCAGAAGTATAGATACAACCTGCATTATTAGAAGAATTGTTGTCTCTGAATTCGCATTGATCTACGATGTAATAAGCACGCCAATTGTATAGTGCTGCACCACCAAAATCGGTAGATTCATTTTCTTCAAACAAACAATTCTCAAATTGAACGGTCAGCCGCTCGTGCGTTCTTCCATCATTGTACATGACACCACCATTTGGTCCACTATTCCCGCGAAAAGTACAGCCTGTCACTTCCATTTTACCTTGCCAATTGTAGAATACGCCTCCACCAAAATCATTCGCTGTATTGTCTTCAAATAAACAATCTTGGAAGGATATGGTCAACTCCTCGTGTTCTCTCCCATCGTTGTATAAGACACCGCCATTGTTCGCCCTGTTGTTCCTGAACTCGCAACTGGCATAATTGACGTTGATAGAATTCCAATTCCAAGTAGCTCCACCAAAGCCGTTTTCATTGGCATTATTCTGAAAAATGCAGTCAACCACATCTACATCTAAACAGCGCAAAGAATACAATGCGCCTCTCGAAACGGTGTTGTCGGTGAAAGAGCAGTTGCGAACTTGCACACTAGCGACGCCCACAAGGAAAACAATGCCTTGTCCGTCAGGATTGGTAGTTAAATTATTGGAAAAGCGACAGTTGCTGATGCTACTTTCGGAAGCGTTTATCCCGAATAAATTAATTGCCGCGCCTGAAATTGCAAAATTGCCATAGAAATTACAATCGCTGATCTGGACGGAACTATGCGAGAAAACGCCTCCACCAGAACGCCAATCATAATCCAGTTCGGTATCCGACACACTATTGCCTCCTGTGAAGTTAAGTCCTGAAAGTACGATCGTTTCGGAAAGCAAACTATCAATGTATAGTACTCTCGTGAGGTTGTCTGATTTATTTTGAGAAAAATCATTTTCTGTATCGTCTTGTGCTATGTCTGCACTCAAAATGGTCAGATTGGCACTGGCATCTCGATCAGTACGGACGCTCTCTGTCCCCTCGAAACCACCATAAATCTGCAGCCCTGATTTGTCAATTCTAAATCCGCCGTAAGTTTCGTAAATGCTAGCATCACTAGGAGCAATATACGTACCACCAGCTATCCAAATCTCTGTTGCTGCTTCAGAAGCATCTATTGCTGCTTGTAAGTCCGTGTAAGCATTTTCCCAAGAACTACCGTCTGCTAGTCCAGTGGCATCCGCCTTTACAAAGACTTGCGCATTTATGATCTGAAAGGAAACGAAAATCGCTAGGAAAGTAAATGTCTTTTTCATTGTTTTCTATTTCTCGTTTATTGATGAAAAACTAAAAAAACGAATTTTTTATGTAATTAAGAAACGAAAGGGAAGATTTTTTGTGAAAAGTTGTTTCAAATATTTAATATAGGGTTGTACGAAGTCTTGTTTTTATTAACATTTTACTCGAAAATAAGCTGAGTCAATGTCAGAAAATTGCTCAACAAGGTTTATCTAGACCGTGTCCGCCCTAGGCGTGAGGCTGATAAGCTCCCATTTTTTGCCTTGATTAATGAAAAAATAGCTCGTTTTCGACTTAAAGATCAAAATCCAAACAAGCTCTTACTAAATTCTAAAGATTTAGTAAATCTGCACTATTGAATAAGATGCTTGAGTATGACAAATCAAAAGCCTATTTTTTGCCTTTTACTCACTAGCTTTTATACCAGAAATGAAACACAAATTTTCCTGCTATCTGATATTACTTTTTGCTTACTATTCGTGTACTAAAAATGCAGAACAAACAGCAGACAACTTAGGAGTTAAGCCAAACATTATCATTCTGATGGCAGATGACTTGGGCTATGGCGACCTTTCTTGCTATGGCAGTCAAAGCATATATACGCCCAATATAGATGCCCTTGCTGCCGAAGGTAAACGATTTACCCATTTCTATGCAGGTGCTGCGGTTTGTACACCTTCGCGTGCTTGCTTGTTGACGGGTAAATATCCATTGCGCTATAATATTCGCAGACATTTTACGGATCGCCAAGAGCATCTGCCTACTAGCTCAACAACTTTGGCAGAACTGCTTAAAGCGAATGGCTATCAGACCGCGCACATTGGAAAATGGCATCTAGGTGGATTGCGACCCAAAGATTACGAAGCGCGCCAAGCAGGGAAAGCCGCCAATCCAGGCCCTTTGCAACATGGATTTGATCACAGTTTGACCAGTATCGAAGGTGCACCCATTCGACCTCAACTCATCAAAGATAGACAGCTTTACAGAAAAGGTGGTCAGTTTTTAGTTCGCAATGACGAGCACATTCCAGCAATAGCTGAACATTGGACAGATATAAAAATAAACGAAGGCATTCGTTTGATTGAGCAATATCAAGAAAAAAACCAGCCTTTTTTCATTAATTTTTGGTTTGATGTGCCACACACGCCTTACGAACCTGCTCCCGAGCCACATCTATCCAAATACGAGAAAATGGGCATCAGTGGTGAACAATTGTATTTTCGTTCTATGGTGTCGCATTTGGATGCCAATATCGGACGTTTGATTGATTATTTGAAGCAAGAAAAAATCTTTAATAACACCTTACTTCTTTTTACTTCTGACAATGGACCAGCCTTTCAAGGAAGTCCAGGACCATTTAAAGGTGGAAAAACCGATTTACACGAAGGTGGTATTCGAGTACCGATGTTTGCGGTCTGGAAAGACTACATTCCTGCGAATACTCATTCTTTTCACACGATACACATGGCGGACCTACTACCGACATTAATAGAAGTCGCTGGAATTTCAATCAATGAATTAGAAATTGATGGTGAAAGCCAACTCGAAGCATTGACTACAGCAAACACCTCAGAACGCAAGCTGTTCTGGCAAATGGATTTATACAAAAGTTTTCAGAATCAAGGTCCAAAACCAGCGCCTTATGCCACTGTGGTGATGCTAGAGCGCCACTGGAAACTACTTGCTAACGAAGACGGCCCAAGCGAATTATTCAATTTGAATCAAGATCATCGAGAATTGTACAACCTGATCGAAAAACATCCCAAAAGAGTCGAACGGATGTACACTGACTTACAGACATTTTTACAAAGTCCGCGAGATAGTTCGGGCTTGGTAGAGCTAGGGAAAGACTAGCAATTTAAACAGATTTGACAGATTTGCTAAATCTCAAAGATTTAGTAACTGATGTTACGCACTAGTATATTTTGGTGCGAGAAATATAGTAGCTCTTCAAAGCTACCGTGTTTTGAATTAGAGTGGCTGCCAGCCTCACGCCTGAGGCGGACACGGTGAGGCAGACAGGTCGAACCCGACGATTTGTAAACAGGTAGCACTTTGTACCGTTTGCAATTTGGTGTTTTGCGTAACAGGAGTTAGTAAATCTAACGAACGATCAAACAAACATACACAAATCCTCCACATAATAGCGACTACCGTCATTGACCCAAGCATCCAATTGAGCGGGGTCTTTAAGCTGTTGTCCGCGCATGCGAGGCACGGCTAAATAATGGCAACCCACATCCGTCAGCGCGCTCATATCACTCCACAATTTTTCAATTTGCGCCAACGGATAAATGTCTTCTTGCCCGTGTCCCCAGCGATATTTTACGTCTTTTATCGTTACGTAAGTGGGCAGTCGTTGGGCGGCCGTTCGGATCGCTTCGTCTAGGAAATCGGTGGGCTGGTTTAAATCCGCGCGCGTCAAATCAAACCAATGCAAAAGTTCATCAATTTGTATCCAAGTCGTCATGCTGTTGTAGTAGCTGAGCCGCAATTCATCAGCTTCCTTGGGTTGCGCCAGTCCTTCTAGCAAACGCAATTGTCCGTTCACTTTTGCCAAACCGCCGCCTGTGTCTTCAAGCCTTCTTGGAATGACTTCAAAACTGAGCATTTTACCAGATTGCAGGTGCGCGCCAAGTGCATTTGGGTCAAGATTGGTACCCAAAGTATCAATATTGTGGAGCATCAAGGTTTCCACTTGTGGCTGCTCTTTTAATAGTTGTGCCAGTACGCCATTTCTAATTAAATTAGGCACCTCGTACCAATGTCCTAAGGGACTGAATCGTTGTCTGGCAAGATTGTCAGTATAGTCCATTCCTTCTCCTTTCGATTTTGCCCAAGCAATCAAAGCCGCACGAGCAGCCGTACGTACTTTTTGCTTGTTTTCGTCCAGAATTTCTTGTGGCATTTCTTCCCAAAGAAACTGAAGATCGCGCACCATTGGGATGAAACGCTGCCCAATAGATTTGCCCTTGGAAAGATAGACTTTGCCTTCGTATCCGTATTGTTGGCTTTTTTGCATCGTTTTTGCAATGGCATCATAAGTCAAGTAACTCGTCGCGATGAGATGCGCAGGTGATGCACCGTACATTTGAGCCGTCTTGCGCGTCTTGGCTAAGTGGACTTCCAGAAAAGTCCGATGCTTACCTTTAAAAACGGCAAAAGGATTAATCGCTTTGATGACGCCCGCGCCCTTTGTCCAACGGCTACCGATACCGCCTGCTAAACTCAAAACAGCTACTTTTCCTGCTTTCAAAGCATTTGCTCCGCTTTCCCTTGCATCCACTTTATCCAATAAACTAACATCTGTTTCATTTACATCTTCAATAATGGTTTCGGCAGAAAGACGATTCCTTCCCAAACCGATGCGCCCTTTCTGCAAATCTGCTCGGATGCGCTCGTGCTGAATTTGGTCGAATCCATTGGCTTTTTTGATACTTGCCGCCAATTCATTTTGTTGCGCTTTGTGTTCGCCTTGTTCTGCATCTGATACCTGAAAAAGATTGCTGACCAAGGAACGCAATAGATTGTAAGAAGTACTTCCTGCTTTTATTTGACTACTAAATAGCTCCATTTCCAACTTGCGCTGATAAGGAATATCGTTCGCCGACTGCTTGGCAAGTTGTGCGATTTGCAAGCTATAATAGCGCGCAGGCATGAAGGCATATTGTCCTTCTTTCAGTTGAGAGAAAGTGCCTTTGTCATTGATTTTAAAATTATAAACGACGGGTTCCATGGCAAAGGGTAGGGCAGCGGATAGCTCTGATTTGGTCTCCCTCAAAATATCCAAAACGCCTTGCTTACGAGCTTCGTATTGCTCCGAATTGACGTACATTCCCATACCACCTCCCGACATACCACCAAGCATCATAAAGCCTAAATAGTCATCCGCAAAACGCTTTTTAGCTTTCTGAATCAATGTCTCCGTATAATGCGTAGTTGCCCACGGGATAATGGTTTTGATTGGGTATTCCCAATTGTAGCTTGTCCATTTTGCTAGCTCCGAAATATCGCCTGTTTTCAATGCAGAAAGGATGCCTTCGTAAATCTCTTTGGTTGCCAAGCGCGCTGTCCATTCTTCTTTGGCTCTTAGTAGATATTTTTCCGTTACCATTTCCAGAATTGGGCCTACATTTTGAGCCATACCACCGTGCATCAATACCAAAGAATTGGAAAGTCGTTCTGCGATTTCGGGATGTAGTTCTTCCGCTCCTAGCAGGCGATGTTGCGGCAATAAACAACCTTTGCTGATGCCAAATTCTGGATCGCCCTCTGTTGCGAAAGTACCTTCTATAGCTTTGATACCTGGCCAAATGCCTCCTGAGTCTTGCCAACCACCTCCCGAACCGCCTAGCCATTCTCCCAGTATCGCTCGAGCGGCGACTAAGCGTCTCTCTGATTCTTCTAGTTGACCTTCTAGGCCAGCCGTCTGCTGCGTTGCGCGCATCAAAACACTAATGATCGAGCCAAGTAAATTGGTAGAAACCGCAAAACGCGAACCTTTTGGGATGTCATTCACCATCGTCACCAATTCCAAACCCATACCAGGTGCGACGATCTGCTCCAAAAGTCCTGCCAAAGATTGCCCTGTTCCTTCAAAAGAAGGTGGAATACAAGCCGAAGCAATGACACCTGCCTTGAGTAAGCTCAAATAATCATTCCCAAAATTGAATAAATCTTCTAAATCTGTGATGTCTTTGGTGACGCCTAAATCCACACTTGTCAGGCGCAAAATGGGTTCTGTAATCACGCGCACATAGGTCTGAATGGGTGGTCGAATGCTATCGTCTCGCTGATAAACGCCCAAGTCCACAGAAACATTGATGACGCGCGCGCCCTGCGGGTAGTCCATGCCTAAGAAAAAAATATCCGACCATCCGCTGTGGCTCAAATCCATGCGAACGGCGGTTTTTTCTTCCAAAATAGGGAAGAGACTCGTTCCGTCCTTTCGATGCAGTAATTTTCGATGAATACGAATAGGATGTTGTGGTGTGTATCCGCCTCGAAACATCCATTGATTGCCTTTGGTGGAGCGCACACTTTTTCGCACCTGCTCCGCTAGCATTTGGAAAGCCCTCTGGTGATAGGCTTCCGCTAAAGCACTCACGATTGCTGCGTCCAGCCCTGCTATCTTTGCTTGGTCCCGAAGAGCTTGAATCGCTGCTTCGAAGCCTCGATTCAGCATTTGTTCGTAGCCTTCCAGTGGAATATGACCTTTACTTTTGAGTTGTGGATAAGTTGGAACAACGAAGCGATAAGTCGCATAAAGCAGTAAACTAGCTCTTACGCTTTCGTAGAGGTTGTCGTTTTGTTTGCGAAATTGCTCTAGTGCTTCTAGATCGGACAAAAGCTGATGCAGGGTTTTGCCTTTGCAATTGAGGAGAAAAGAACGATTTCTAATATTGGCATTAGGACTGGTAATATTTGCAATAAATGGATTCAAAATACTTGATGTTGAGTGGTAGATTTCCTTGCATACAATGGTACTATAAAAATTTTGAATTGCCTACAATTTCACCCTTTGAAGTTGAATTATTTCCTCACTTGCCCACTCCCTCTCACCACCCATTTATAACTCGTCAAAGCACGTAATCCCATCGGGCCACGCGCGTGCAGCTTTTGCGTACTGATACCGATTTCTGCACCCAAACCAAATTGCGCACCATCCGTGAAAGCAGTAGAAGTATTGGCATAGACAACGGCGGCATCTACGTTTTTCAGAAATATATCTACCGTGTCGGTGTCTTCTGCAACGATGGCTTCGCTGTGCTGCGAACTGTACTGAGCAATATGATCCAAAGCCATTTCTAAATCATCAACTACTTTAATGGACATTTTCATAGATAAAAATTCCGTTCCAAAATCTGCTGCTCTGGCAAGTTGTAGCCGCTCTTTTGAATAGGTGCTTTGTAGTTGTTGGTAGGCTCTTTCATCCGCAAATACTTCGCAATGGTGTTTTTGATCTAGTCCACTCAGCAGTTCATTCAAATCTGTGATTCGGTCTTTATGAATCAATAAAGTATCCAAAGCATTACAAACACTCACCCTTCGCGCTTTGGCATTTTCAATAATTGCTTTTCCTTGATTCAAATCTGCACTCTTATCGAAATAGGTATGCACTATCCCTGCTCCCGTTTCAATGACGGGAACGCTTGCTTGTTCACGCACAAATTGAATCAGACCTTGTCCACCTCTTGGAATAATAATGTCAATGTATTGATCTGCACTCAAGACGACCGCCAAGGCAGCTCGTTCGCTAGGCATCAGATAGCAAGCATCTTGCAAATTATATTTGGCAAGTGCTTTGTGAATTAATTCAATGATCGCTAGATTGGAGTAGTGTGCATGACGGCTACCTTTTAGCACGCTTGCATTTCCTGATTTGAGCGTCAAGGCAAACACATCAAAAGTAACATTGGGTCGAGCCTCATAGACGATGCCAATGACACCTAGTGGCACACTGATTTTGGACAATTGTAAGTCATTGGGCAGCGTGCGCTCTTCCAAAACTTGATGCAAAGGAGAAGGCAATTGCGCCACTTTCCTCAAATCAGCCGCAATATTTTCCAGTCTTTTAGCATCCAGCAGCAAGCGATCGTAGAGTGGATCACTAACTGCCATTTGATCCAAATCTTTTTGATTGGCGGCAAGAATGGTCTCTTGCTCACGAATAATTAATGCCGCCAAATAAGTAATAATGTCGGTAATCTCAGCATCTTGGAGTTGCAACAGCTTACGACTAGCTGATTTTACGCGTTCAAGTTGCTTTTTTATGCTTTTTTTTGATATGATGTCCAGCGTTTGCATATGTACTGTTTTTACCGTTAATTTAAGAAAGTATCAAAAGACAATCATCTGCTCCTCTAGCTGAACAATTTCTTCTGGATTCAAATTAAACTGGCCGTAAAGTTCTTTTTCTTTTCTATTGTACTCACGTTTCGCTGAAATCTATTTTGGAAAAAATGAATTTGCAACAGAAGTGCTACATACAATTGAAATTTTTCGCAGAAAAATTTCAATTACCCCTCTGGACAGAGAGAAAAAATCAAAATTGAAAATTTTGATTTTTTCTCTGGTTTTGGATGATTTCATTTGGTCAGCATTATTTATGGAAGCTTGCGTTTGTCTTCAAATCATATGGGCGTCACGCCTAAGGCGGACAAGTCGAGCCCATATGATTTGATCAAGGTTTTTTAAAGGACTCGACCTGTCCGCCTTAGGCTGATGTCCTTTTAAACGAAAACGAACGAAATTTTAATAGTTGAAGATATTTTTCTAAAGATACTTGACCAAATGAAATCATTTAGAGCCTTTTCTCTCTGTCCAAGAGTCCTTTTTTATTGTATAAACAGTATTAAATTTTGATTTTTTGATTTTCAAATCAGTGAAATGTAAGATTATACTTTAGGTTTTCCTGATGAAAATCACGACTTGGCTGATCGACAATATACAAGAAAGCCAAACCTTATACGCTGCTGCCGTAGTTGGAAATATCTATTAAGCTATTCAATATTTCTCGAATTTGAGTATAGTTATTCAGCACTAAATCCGTATATTGATGTCAGTTTATTCCTGTTATTGGGAACATATACCTATATCTCATAATCTAGTTTTTAATGATCCAATTTATTCATAGGAGGACGAATAACAGGAGGATTTCTCTTTAAATTTTCAAGTAAGACAGTGTATTCATATATCTTCCTTTTCTCTTCTACCAAGCATTTATGAATATTCCCTACGAATTGTACTTCGTATATTAAGCCTTTTACGGGCATCCCTTTAGGATAACACCCTTTCTGTCCTTTTCTTTCGTGTCACTCCATATCTCCAAACTTCCCCGCGATAGAGGTTGTGGTTCAGGAGGCGCCCTTAGGGGTTTTCGTCTTTTATTATCCTTAAGTAGGTTTACCCAATTATTTAGGCAATAAACTTGTGTAAAGTGTTCATTATAAACAATTTAAACAAATAAACAGCTTAAACAAATAGGTAGAAGTACTTACAATGTCCTAGTGTGATTGTAACATCAAAAAGTAAATATTACATAAATATAGACTTTTTTGCTAATTTATCAAATAATGCCATTTTTGAAACTGTCCCTTTTCGAGTCCTGCCAGACGCTATTGGTTTTTCGGTGTTCCTGCGTTGAGTTTAAGATCATAGCTTAAATTTTGTTTTACTAAAGGCTAAAGTCGAGCTTATCTATCGTTAATAAGCGTTTTAGGTTATTTTTTACAAGGTCCCTTAGCATGAAGTTAGTGATACAAGCTTTAAATAACTACTCATTTAGATTGGCAGTAACGGCAATAGTTTCAGCATGGAAAGTATAGGTAAGTAATTCGGATTAGTCGCACTAGCAGTTCTTTAATTAAATGGATTCAAAGTCGATAAAATAAAAATTGGCAATCCAGACTACAAGCGTAGTGAATTGCCAATTTTATCTCTGGGACGGATACCATACATCTGCTTAAAATCATTTTGATAAAACTTTAAGCTGATTGTTTCCTGCTAGTTGAATATTTAAAAGAAACCAAATATTATGATTAATTTATTACAGGAAATTAGTGAAAAGAAAAAAACAGCTTATTGGCTACTTTTTCTAGTCTTTTTATTTGCTTGAAGTTGAGGGCTGCCCCATAAATCGAACACTTATTTTCTGAGCCTTACTTATCAATTGGCTTCTAAAATCCAACTTTTCACTCAAACTTCATCACCATATTTCTCCTGGCGATAGCGCGCATTTAAGATTTCATTACGTCGCTCCACGGATGGCTTAGTAAAATGCTTTCTACGACGCAGTTCTTTCGTCAATTTTACCTTTCTGTGTTTTCTTTTATAGCGTTTTAACGCTCTATCTATGGATTCTCCATCTTTTACATTGACTATAATCATATAGACTTCTCTAAAAAATTTGATTAAAAATTAAATGATGTCCTATTATTTAACAGAATAGACGATCAAACGGGTCGCAAAATTACTGCTTATTTATTAAAATGCAAAGTTTTTTTGTAGTTGCTTTGTAGTCTGAAGTTAAGAGCCTGTTTGGGGCATTATCTTCCTGTAAACCAATATTTTACGAACTTGACTTTGGAAATTGTAGCTGCTATCCCATTCGCGAAGTGGTTCTCTCACTTAAATATTCACTGAATATTTACCTAAAGGATCGCTAGTACACCGTAAACTAAGTTTGTTTTAATTTTGAGAAGCGAGAAATTCCTTAGAATTTCGAGCTTCAAAAAATCTATTTGCTGCCGTCGAAGACGGCGGTAAAGAAGGGTGAGGGAGAAAAAAGGGTTTTTCTAAAACCCTTTTTTCTCCCTCAAACTCCCTATTTAAAATACAAATGAACTTAATTTACACGGTACTAGTTCATCCCGACCGTGTCTGCCTCATGTGTGAACCGCAAACTACTGATTTACAGTTCGATTCTGCTCCAAACATGCTCTAAGTAAGCATCAATTCTTACTATAAGGCACTGATTTTTTCCAACTGGTGAGGTAAACACCACTTAAAATAGCCAGCAAACCAACACCATACGTCCAGTCTATAGTTTCGCCGTCTAATAAGCCCCAAAAAATCGCTACCAACGGAATAATGTAAGTGACCATAGAAGCAAACAAAGCGTCCGTTCGTTGGGTCAAATGAAAAAAGACCATATTAGCAAAAGCCGTTCCAACAATGGCGAGTACTGCGATCAAAGCCAAAGCTGTCCATGCACCTTCTTCGGTCTTCAAAATGTACAAAAAATCGGTAGAAAAAATGAAGATACCTGCGAATGGGCCAATCATCAGGAAGCTAATTGCACTAATGGCTACGGGAGAAATGCTTTGAGCGTATTCCTTCACGGTATTGGAACTGGTCGCATAACACAGACAAGCCAATACAACAAACAGTCCGTACAGATTATTATCACTTGCACTGTAAGGCGTAGAAAACAAGATCAAAAAGATACCACCCAACATACCCAAAAGTACACCCAGTAGTTTTTGAAGTTTGAAAAGGACACCAAAAAATAGCAAGCCCAGTAGAAAGGTAAACAGCGGCGTCAAAGTGTTCAATAAACCCGCTAAAGCACTACTGATCTGGGTTTGTGCTAGTGTGAATAGAAAAGGCGGAATGCCACTTCCAAGCAAAGCGATGACGCCAATGACGGGCAGGTGTTTCCATTTGGTTCGTTTAATGCTATATGGCAATACAGGAAGGACACCCAAAGCCGCGATAAAAATTCGGAGGGCGGCCACTTGCTCTGGAGGAAATATCGCCAGTGCTTTTTTCATGATGATGAAGGAACTTCCCCAAACAAAAGCCAGCAATAGAAGGAGTAGATAGTCTTGTAGTTTAGGCATGTATTTATTTGTGTCGAGGGGAAATTACTAGATTTTCAGAGAAGATTTTGCCTCTATGTGATAGAGCTTAGATTCAACTCAAATGATACAAATGAGTTCATTTAGATCATGAAAAGCTTTGATGTTTTCTGCCTAGCCTGAGTTCAATAATAAATCAGCCTAAGGCGGACGTGGTGAGGCAGACAAGTTTTCAAAATGACCGTTATCATGCTTGCGACGTTTTGAGATGCACCCAAGAAGACTACACCTCTATGTGTTCTTTAGTGTCCTTAAGTGTTTCAAAAAAACACTGCATTTCTTAGCAAATTTAGTCATCTCACGCATATTCAAATTTCACTAGAAAGAAAAAACCTCCAACTTCTTATTGTTTTTCCCCACTAAAACCAAATTTCCAACCAATTCCATATCCCTAATTTCTCCTTTCACACTAAACCCACTTTCTTTAGCTGAAATACTGGTGAAATTCCCGCGTCCGTCGCCTTTCAAAAATGTGCCGTAGCTGGCATCGTAAATGCCCAGTTCTGGCTTAGAACGATAGAAATTACCGCCTAGTAAAATATCTATATTTTCGTCTTTATCAAAGTCTGCGGTAGCAATGCCGTAAGTTGGGCTGATTTGTGCTTCTATGGGCAAAGTCTTGCTCTCGAAAGTGCCGTTGCCTTGATTGAGGAAAAGCATACTTTCCAATGTATTGATCTCTAAAGTTAGTGTATTTTGCAATTCTTCTGCCGTGAAAATATCTTCTATGGTTTGTGCTTCGTAGTTTTCAAATTGCAAATATTTTTTCTTCAAATGCGGCAATTGCATAATTAAATCATTACGCAAAACCAAGGGATAAGCTTGCTCACCTTCGTATTGCGTCAGTATTTGCTCTGCTGTTCCGTTTTGGTCAAAATCATTGATGTACATGCGCAAAGGTTGCCTTGCGCTGGCTTCTAGTCGCGTGTTTTTACCCATATTGCCCGCAATGAAATCTAGATCGCCATCTTGGTCGAAGTCGGCTGCTTGGAGGCAATGCCAAAAGCCTTTTGAGTTGTTGAATTGTTGAATCGTTGATTTGTTGAACTGACCGTTTTCATTGAGGAAGAGGGTGATTGGCATCCATTCGCCCGCTACGATTAAGTCTTGATCTTGATCGCCGTCGGCATCTAGCCAAAGCGCATCCGTGATTAAGCCGAGTTGCTGCAATTCGGGCGCAATTTGCTGGCTCACATTTTTAAATTTACC
>JBCCRX010000028.1:0-28446 GCA_039201015.1 Bacteroidota bacterium
GAGCTTTTAGCTCAAATATGGCTCGCTCCGAAAGAATTTTCATGAATTAGAGTGGCTTCGACAGCCACTCTAATTCAAAACACGCCAATCTCAGAGATCAGCGAATAATATAGACTAAGGTACTAAGTAGGTTTACCTAATTATTTGGGCAATAACCTTGTGTAAAGTGTTCATTATAAACAATTTAAACAAATCAATAGCTTAAACAAATAGGTGTAAGTACTTACTTGCGTAACATGAGCTAATAACAATTCTTCAACTAAGCAATTCCTCCATTCAATATTATTCACTTCACCACCAATTCATCCTTGTCACCATAATTTTCATAACTAGAAATAATAACAATATCATTATTGCTCAATCCTTGTTGCACTTCGTAGAAATTCGGGTTTTGTCGCCCTAATTTAATATCTCGACGCCTCGCAACGCCATCATCGCCCATCACATAAACCCAATTTCCACCTGTGCTCTGGAAAAATCCACCTTTGGCCAATAGCATGGCTTTGGTTTCATCACTCAATGACAATTTCAGAGAAATGGTTTGCCCTCTTTTAATATTATTCGGACGATCGCCCGTGAATACCAAATCAACTTCGAATGCGCCATTCGCCACTTCTGGATATATTTTTTTGATGCGCAAGTCATAGGTTTTTCCGTCCATGACAAAAGACCCACTTTGATTGGGAAAGATGCGTGAAATGTAAAATTCGTCAATGCGCGCACGAATTTTGTAATTGTCCAGCACATCAATTTGTGCAATACGACTGCCTTGATTAATCAACTCACCAATTTCAGAGTCCAAAGAAGAAAGTTGTCCGTTAATCGGAGCCTTAATGACCAGGTTCTCCAAGCTGTTTTTGGCAAAATTCAAATTTCGGCGCATTAAATCCAAAGAGGTCTCCATCTGATCTTCTTGTGCAATCTGAGAAAGCGAATCTTGCGCGATGGTTGCTTGTAACAGTTTTTTGCGGCGCTGCAAATGCTCATACTCGTCTTGGGTTTCCTCATAATCTACCTGCGCGATCACGCTGTCGCGATAAAGCGTTCGATTTCTACGCGTTCGTTTCTCCAAAAGGTCAAGCTGAAATTCGACATCTAAGGCTTGCTCTCTGATGCTGAGGCTCTGCTGCTCCCGCACGATACCCTGATAGCGAATCGTATTGATCTGGTCAATAATTTGTGCTTCTTGATTCAGTACATCCAACTGCAAATCTAAGTTGGACAAACGCATAATCGGCGTTCCGCGCTCGACCATCGTTCCGTCCTCCACAAAAATTTCTTCTATTTTACCGCTTTCTATGGCATCCAAATAAACCGTTTTGAAAGGTTCGACGGTCCCAAAAATAGTTATGAACTCCTTAAATACGCCCGAATGAATCGTATCAGTGAGCAAGCGTTCTTGTTCTACATTCAAACGAGAAGTACCTGCATCTTTATAAATGGAAGTCAGCAAAAAAACCGCAGCAATTACACCAACTGCAATCAAAGCGATCTTAGCAGCAGGCCATTTATTTTTTTCTATTTTTTCGTCCATTCCCATATTCAAAAATATTGTTTATCGGTATTCATTTTGTAACAGCCTAAAATTAACCAAATCTGCTTCAATAACTGATGTTACGCACTAGTGTGTTTTAGTGCGAGAAATCTAGTAGCTTGTCAAAGCTACCGTGTTTTGAATTAGAGTGGCTTCGACTTGCCCGCCTCACCGTGTCCGCCTCAGGCGTGAGGCGTGAGGCGTGAGGATGACACCCGACGATTTGTAAACAAGTAACACTTTGTGTCATTTGCAATTTGGTATTTTGCGTAACATGAGTTAATAAGTACAATCGCTATGCCAAAGATGATAAAATACTGTTGATCAGCACATTAATAGCTTTGATCTACACAAATAAATAGCCCTCTGTATAAAAGCGAACACTTTGCTGTTTAATTCTGGACGCCGAACCTCTTTTTTTTCCTTCCCTAATTCTCACTACCCTTTTCTAGGTATTCCCTCACCGCTTACATATTGGTGCTTTTATTAATCTGTCATCGCCCCTAACTTGCGACAAAATTTAGGTTTGGAAAAATCTAGCTGTTAGCCATTGGCTATTAGCAGTTGGCTGATTACCGCTTGTACTTAAGTCAGTAGCTAATGGCAAAAAGCCAACAGCCAATACCTTCCAACCAAAAACCGATTACACATGAAATATCTTCTACCTTTAGGAGTATTAGCATTGCTTTGCTCCGTTTTCAACGCACACGCCCAAACACCTACCATTCAAGATTGCTTAGGAGCCATTCCAATATGCGAACCGATCTATCGCGAAGACAAAGTCGCCAATGGTATGGGTAATTATCCAGATGAAATCAGCAATGCCATTTCTTGCCTGGCAGACGAGCGCAACGCGATCTGGTACACCTTCACCGTCAACAAAACGGGCGATTTTGGATTCATTCTAACACCTAATAATCCGAACGATGATTACGATTGGGCACTCTACGACATCACCAACGCAGATTGTGCCGATATTCGGAACAATCCCAATCTATTGGTCAGTTGTAATGCGGCGGGACAGCAAGGCAGCGATGTCACTTGTATTGGACCAACTGGCGCAACGGGTGGCTCGGAATACAATATTCAGGGCGCAGGTTGCCACACCAATCCACCGACGATACGCAACGGACGCACCCCTCTGAATGCACTCATCGAAGTAGAGAAGTACAATACTTACGTCTTGGTCGTTTCCAATTGGTCGCGCTCTACCAATGGCTATGTCATAGATTTCAGTGCTTCGGGCGGCATTGGCATTTTCGATCTGGAAGACCCCGTAGTACTCAATGCTTCTTTTCCAGAGCAATGCGGCGACAATCGAATTGAAATTGAATTCAACGAAAATATCCAATGTGCTACCGTGAACACCTTCAATTTTGTACTTGACGGACCTGGTGCGCCCTACGATGTACAATTGTCTTCTATTTGTGACCAAGACGCGCCTTACACTCGGAAGTTCGAGGTTTTTGTTGATCCACCAATCACGCAGTCGGGACAATATACGCTCAGTTTGGACGGCGACCGCTCCACGGAAGTTTTGGATTTGTGTGGCAATCCTTCCTTGAATACTTCTTTTGACTTTGAGGTCAATATTGATGGTGCCATTGACATTGATCTGGGAGAAGACATCGCTATTTGTCCAGGTAATGGCGTCACTTTGGATGCGACTTTAGATGCACAAATCAGCAATTTTCAGGCAAGCTATCTCTGGTCAACGGGTGCTACCACACCAACGATCAATGTCTCAGCAGCAGGCGATTATGGCGTAACGGTTACACTCGGCTGTGCTACGGGAAGCGATGAGATAAGCCTGATTGTGGACAGCGAAGACAGCGGACCTTACGTCAATTTAGGACCAGATCGAACCCTCTGTACAGGAGAGCGCATTGAATTGGATGCTACCAATTTTGAAGCGGAATATCTTTGGTCAACGGGTTCTAGTAGCCCAATTATTTCTGTCTCTCAAGCAGGCATTTACGAAGTAAGCGTAACGGATGATTGCGGCACGACCGTCGCTAGTGTAGAAATCATGTACGCCGATCCGCCAATGATTGATTTGGGAACAGATCAAGCTATTTGTCCAGGCGAATCTTTCACGCTGGACGCGACGAGCGAAAATGCGACCTATCTGTGGCAAGACGGCAGCACTGATCCCACTTTTGAAGTCACTCAATCGGGTATTTATGCGGTGAGTGTCACAACGCTTTGTGGTACAATCACGGACGAAATGCAAGTCAATTACACGCCAGCTTTGCAACTGGATTTGGGCACAGATCAGCAGCTTTGCGAAGGTCAAAATATGACTTTGAATGCCAGCAATGCGGATGCGACCTATTTGTGGCAGGATGGTAGCAGCAATGCTACTTTTGAAGTGACGGAATCTGGTATTTATGAAGTGACCGTGACGAATGGCTGTGAGAGCATTAGCGATCAAGTTGAAATCAGTTTCGGCTCAGAAATCAATTTAGATTTAGGCGAAGATCAGGCTCTTTGCGAAGGAGAACGTGTCCTACTTGACGCCAACAATAGCGATGTCGTTTGGCAAGATGGCAGTACAAACCCCATTTTTGAAGTGACAGAGGCAGGAATCTATTGGGCAGAAATCAGTAGCGACTGTGGCGTAGCGCGCGATAGTGTCATTGTTACTTTCACGGAATTACCAAGCGTAGATTTAGGAGCAGATCAGCAAATTTGCGGCTTACAAAGTGTGGAACTAAGCGTTAGTGGTGATGTTGAAGTCGTTTGGCAAGATGGTAGTACGGATAAGACATTTACAGTAATGGAATCGGGAACATATAGTGTAAATGTGAGTAATAGCTGCGGCACAGTCAGCGACGAAATTCAAATTGAATTTGTGGGAGATGTGATGCTGGACTTGGGAGCAGATCGGGGGCTTTGTGAAGGAGAAAGCATCATTTTGAACGCCGATAATGACAATGTAATCTGGCAAGACGGCAGAACAAATCCTAATTTTGAAGTCACAGCAGCAGGCATCTATTGGGCGGAAGTTAGCAGTGATTGTGGTCTTGTTCGCGATAGCGTAATCGTGACATTCACAGAGCAACCCGCTGTAAATCTAGGAGCAGATCAAAGTCTTTGCGCAGGTGAAAATTTGGTATTGGAAGTGGTTAGTGATTTTGATGTGCTTTGGCAAGATGGTAGTCAGAATTCGACTTTTATCATTAATGAATCGGGAACTTATAGTGTGGAGGTATCGAATGCTTGCGGAGTGGCGAGCGATGAAATAAGAGTTCAGTTCGTAGAAGATTTTGAGCTAGATTTGGGAGCAGATCAGCAAATTTGTGAAGGCGAAAATTTGTTGCTAGAAAGTGAACTTGAAAATGTCAATTTACTTTGGCAAGATGGGAGTACGGAAAGTACTTTCTCCGTCAAGCAAAGTGGCATTTATTGGTTACGCGCTGAAAATGAATGCTTTACGTACATAGATAGCGTGAACGTAGAATTACTCGTACCGCCTTCAATTGATTTAGGAGAAGACGGCCTGCTTTGTCAAGGCGATTTCATTGAGCTAGATGGCAGTGCGAATACAGATGCGGATTATCGTTGGCAGGACGGCACAACCAATCCCATTTATGAAGTTGCGGAAGCAGGATTGTACGTCCTCACCGCCACCAATGATTGCGGAACAGCAAGCAGCCAAGTTCGCTTCCGCACACCCGCGCCCATAGAAGTTGATTTAGGACCAGACAGCACGATCTGCGAAGGTGATAGCTATCCTTTACTAGCAGGCAATTCCAGCGAAGTCGAATATCGTTGGCAAGATGGTTCAGATCGTAATAGCTTTATTGCTAGAGAATCAGGTATTTATGTTGTGCAAGTGAGCAACGAATGCGAGACCGTCATAGATGAAGTATTTCTGCAAGCCTGCCAAATTTGTGACTTATACGTACCAACTGCTTTTTCTCCCAATTTGGACAGCCGCAACGATCTGTTCCGCGCTTTTCCTAGTTGCAATCTAGAGGAATACCAACTTCAAATCTACGACCGTTGGGGCACATTGATCTACGAATCGAATGACCTGATGCAAGGCTGGCCAGGTCTAATCAACAATCGCAATGCACCGCCTGGCGTCTATGTTTGGAAGATCAATTATATGTTGGAAGAAAACTACGAAATGAAGAAAGGCTTTGAAGTGGGAGAGGTGACTTTATTGCGCTAAGTACTTTTCAAATGGAGCATGTAGGACATTAATTATCGCTTGGCTGCTACATGCTCCTTTATAATTCTAGCAATAAATCTAAGCTGCCTTTTGCATTTCAGTAAGCATTAAAATACCGTCAACAGAGAGATTGGCTTTGACATTTACTTTTTCTAGAAAGTGTTTTTTCACTACTTCCTTCAATAAATCCGCTGGTGCTACTAAAGTATATGAAACAGAAGCACTTGATTCTTGAATCTTAATACGGTGTAAATTAAGTTTCTTTGTATTTTAGATAGGGGAGTTTGAGGGAGAAAAAAGGTTTTTTATAAAAACCTTTTTTCTCCCTCACCCCTTTTTCGCCGCCGTCTTCGACGGCGGCAGATAGGTTTTTTGAAGCGAGAAATTCCTTAGAATTTCTCGCTTCTCAAAATTAACAAAAACTTAGTTTACACGGTACTTAATTTCATTTAAACTTGCATTTACGTAGGTGAAAAGTCCAACGAGATGAATCGCATGTTCTTCTTTGCGCATCCGTTTTTTCTGCTTTACCTCCTGCGCCAAGGTTTTCAATTCTTCTTCTATAAAAACAGGTGGCATACTTGTTAAACCTAGTAAAATGAGCTTTTCTGCTTCTTCAAATTGTTCGCTTAGCATAGCCAAAGAAGCTGCACTTCTGATGAGTATATGTCTAGGTAATTTATCTTCATAATCAAGAGGCGTATTCATAGCGGCTTCTTTTTCTAGCAAAAAGGCTTTTAGATACAAAGATATAGCGTCCCGTTTATCTCCTTTATGAGTGGTTATTTCTGCCTCATCGGCAAAATCCATTGCTTTATTATGCAGTATATTTACTATATTCATTTGATAATAACTTTTGCCTTAGGACAACTAAATTCGACTACAACAATATAAACTGGCAAATCAGTCGAATCTGTTTTTTTTGACTGCTTTTTCTTTCTAGCAATCCTCCTATTCAACGTATTTCCCTTCGCTTCTTTTAGAATCCCTGAGATTTCTAAGCGTCCCGCTCTATTCTCCGTAGGTAGTCCTTGAGCTTCGTACTCTCCCTTGCTCAACCAGTAATCTATTCCTGTTCCTTGATAAGCTCTTATAAACTCCTTGAAATCGGTCTGCTCTAACAACAATAAAATTGCTAAAGCAGTTGCACCAAACTCTGTTGCTTCTTTTGCATCATTCCAACTGTCTATTATACTCTTATCGACAGCATCACTCCATATGATCTCGAAAATTCCTTCAATTTCGCCTTTCACTTCTAATTTGACACCTGATTCATATCCATTCAAGACAAAACAAATGGCAGCTGCTTCTGATAGGAATGCACCTATTTTTTTTGATATTACAGGAATACCTTTTTTTAGATTGTCTGGTTCTAAATGATTTTATTTGGTCAGCATTATTTATGGAAGCTCATGTTTATCTTCAAATCATATGGGCGTCGAGCCCATATGATTTGATCAAGGTTTTTAAAGGGAGAAGCGGCGAATTTCGCCGCTTCTCCCTTTAAAAAACCTTGATTCGTTTGGAAGGACTCGACGTCCTTCTAAACGAAAACAAACGAAATTTAATAGTTGGCGATATCTTTCTAAAGATACTAGACCAAATGAAATCATTTAGAGCCGATTGTCTAGATTTATCTGTTTCATGCGATCTGTAAAATTACTGTTTTTTAGGTAACTGCTTTGTATCAATCGTTTAGAACAGTAAGACTAGTTGTGACCAATACATATTATCATTTCTTATTACTATCCCTTACCCCCACCACCTCCGCCAAATCAACGGGTACTTCAATCTTTCTTTCCTCCTGTGAGACGATCAATTGATCTGCTCCTATTTCCTCAACTTTCACAGGCACGTCTGGTAATAGCCCTAAATCCCAAAGTTTTGCAGCAATGGCAGCATTGGATTGTTGATGAATAATGACAGCCGTTTGATTGGTAGCGAGTTGTGCTAGAGAAGAGCGATACTTTGGAGGAATGGGAGAACCATGTGGATCGATACTTGGAAAACCCAATTTTTGATCCACTTCATCCAGTATTTCGTCGCTCAACAAATGCTCGTACTTTTCTGCATCTTCGTGTATTTGATGTTCCGTTAAACCAATTTGCTGCACCAGATAAGTCTCCCATAGCCGATGCGCACGCACCAGTTTTTCTGCGGCTTCATTACCCTTTGAGGTCAGTTTTAGGCTAGCTTTTTCGAAGAAACCTTTGGCTCTCAGTTGTTTAAAATGAAGCTGCATCAAGCGATTAGAATAATCCAATCTTGCTTTTAGATTCGGAAAAGTGAGTTGTCCTTCTCGCTCCAAGCGATAGGCTCTTTTCAACAAATCTTCTGTCCGAATACGCACCTGTAATTGACGCTTTCGGAAATAGCGAAACACCAAGCCTTTTTCTGGTGCAAAGAGAACGGCTAGCAAATAGATAAGTGTAGCAACGACCGCCATGGCTGGCCCAGGCGTCGTCTCAAATACAATAGCCAACAACAACCCAATGATTGCGGAGAGCAAACCGACAACAGCAGCTATAATAACAACGCGTTCCAATCGCTTGGAGAGCAAGAGTGCCGTAGAAGCAGGCGTTATCAACATAGCAACGACCAAAATGACACCTACCGTACGCAAAGAAGCAACTACTGCAAAAGCCAACATCAGCATCAAAAAGTAGTGGATGGTTTGCACGGAAATACCCATCGTTTGAGCGATCACAGGCTGAAAAGTCGTAGCAAACAAATAGCGGTAGAACAAAAACACGCTAATCAGGACGTATATTAGAACACCTAAAGTCAAATACAAGTCTTCATTGGAAACGCCTAAAACATTGCCAAATAAAAAATCCTTCAAGTCCAGATGCACGCCAGGTTGCCGATTGATACTCGAAATCCCGATGACACCAATGGCGAACATCGCAGTAAAGACAATACCAATAGCTGCATCGTTCTTAGTGCTTACTTTTTGTTGTATCCAAGTGATCCCCACTGCCATGAAAAGTCCCGCGACAACTGCACCGGTGAAGAAACCCAAGGCACTTTGTCCTACTAGCATGAAAGCAAAAACAACGCCTGGCAAAATCGCATGTGCAATCGCATCTCCAATCAATGCCATATTGCGCAGAACAATAAAGCAGCCCAGCACACCGCACATGATTCCCACCATACAAGAAGCCAACAAAGCTCGACTCGCCCAAGGTTGCTGTATCGTTTCTATCAAACTTTCCATAGAATAATATTGAAGTACGATTAATTTTTTAATTAGACAAAGCTAATAAATAATTTAGACTAATCTAAATTTATTTATTTTTATAGCTTAATCATATCTTCAATAATAACAACTAATGTCTCCGAAAGGCAAAAAAAAAGGACTTCATCCGAAGATGAAGCCCTTTGACGTAATATAAAAAATGTATGAAACTCAGTTACTTAGCATCCCACCAAACTGGGACAGTCATCATACTTGCATAATCTGTTGGTAAGCCCTGACGGCTTCGTGCTTCTTCAAAATTAGGATTGTTGGTAGTTTCCCCTTGTGAATAAGCCAAGCGCAAAGGAATCTGTCCATTGGTGACATTTCCAGGATAGTTTACTGGAACAAGTTCAGGTATGCCCGTTCTTCTATAATTTGCGAAAGACTCGTATTCATTCAAGAAAGTGACCGCCCAATACTGCCAACCGATTTGGCTCATCGCTTCCATCTGATCGCCACTTAATGGATTTGCCTCTACATAAGCGTTTACGTCATCTTCACTGATGGTCAATGAAGCATCGTACTTCTCGTACAATTTCATAGCTGCTCTAATGCCGCTTTCAAAATGATCAGCAGCATTACCACTGTTCCAACCTCTAAGCGCAGCTTCTGCCAACAAGAATTCGATTTCAGCATAAGTCATGAAGAACATAGGTGATTCCACCAATGCCAGCATTGGATTTATACGATCAAAATCATCAATATCCGTTCCCGTCGGATTGTCGTTAATCGTAGTCGCATCCAAGCCGTTTGGTAATCCATTATGCGCACCACCACCATTTGCGGGAAGCACACCAATAATATCTATACGTGGATCAGCACTTTCTAACATCCAATCTACGAAAGTCGCGCTCAAACGAGGACAATCATCACCAAAGCCATTGGACTTGTCCAATACTTCTCCGATTCCATTTTGGTTCACGCCTTCTGGACCTCTAGTGTGCTGAATGAAAGCATCATCATCGGTACTGCTCAAAACACCACCTGCGATTGCTTTGCTCACCCAAGACTGTGCCGTAGCAGGATCCACTTCTGATAGTCGCATGCCCAAACGCAGCATCATCGCATTACCGAAGCGTCTCCACTGATCGGCATTGCCACCATACAGCAAATCTGCACCACCAAAGCCACCATCACCGAGTTGGGCAATCGCTTGCTCTAGCTCGCTAAGCATGTCCAGATAAATGTCTTGCTGTGTATCGTATTTTGGAAAATCAATGCCTTCCAAAAATCCTTTGCCTGCTTCTGAATAAGGAATGTCGCCGTACAAATCCGTCAAGCGGTGAAAGATAACTACTCTCCAAATGCGCGCCATACCCAACATGGTTTGGTCGCCCGCAGTACCTGATTCTAGCGTATTGATTAGGTCTTGCATATCCTTTACTTGCTCGTTGTAAGCGCGATCGTAAAGAGAAGAAGAATAACCTGCATTGTAGGTGTATTTATCGCCTGTCCAGTAGCCACAAAGTGCTGCCATGTGCTGATTCATCATAGAAGAATAAATCAGACCAGCCCGCCAGTTTTCGTAGCGACCACCCGAAGTACGCAATTGCACCCAAGGAAACTGGAAATTTGGGTTGATTTCGTTTGCAGCATTTGGATTGGTATTCAATTCTGCAAATCCGTCATCACAAGATGTTTGCGTCATCGCAAACGCCAACAAAATGAGAATATATTTAGCAAATTTCATTGTTGTTTATGTTTTTATTGTAATGGCATTAATCGTATTCTATACAACCAATGCCATTAAAATTGATTTCTAAAATCTCAAATTGATACTAGCTTGCAAAGAGCGCGTTTGTGGTACACCAAACATCTCCAAGCCCTGATCGTTACCCGTCGCGTAAGTAGATTCTGGATCAACATTTTCTACCTCACTGTATAGTAAGCCTAAGTTTCTAGCTGCCAAAGAAAAGCTAATATTTTGCAATGGCAAATTATTAGTAACACTAGCAGGAAGGCTATAATTCAATACAATTTCTCTCAAACGAATGAAATCTGCACTCTGTACAAACTCTTCTGTGATGTTGTAAACTGCACCGTAGTAATCTTCTGCATCTGCATTACCTACGCCGCCTTCACGACCTACTAAAGTATTTTGGTGCAAGCCTCTCAAGTAAGCAAAGGCATTGGTAGCGGTATATAAGAATCCACCCGTTTTGCCGTCAATCAATACGCTCAAATTGAAATCGCCAAAGCTAAATCCATTGCGCAAACCAAATGTATGTGGGTGTACACCCGTACCCATTGGCATCAAATCACCTTGCTGTGGCAAGCCAGTGGCATCGTCAATGATGATATTACCATTGTCATCTCTAGCATAGCCGAATCCATAAATTTGACTATAAGGCAAACCTTCTGTGTGCTGGATGTAAGCATTTCTCGTTCTACTTTCACCTACCCGCAAAGTTTCCTCGTCTTCCTGCGTCTCTGTCAATAGACTCAGTACTTCATTGTCGTTGTAGCCATAATTGAAGGACAAGTCCCAATTGAATTTAGGCGTAGAGACTGGACTTACGGTGAAGAGCAATTCCACCCCTCGGTTTCTGATTCTACCGACATTGACGGTTTTTGAGCCAAATCCAGATGTTGGAGAAACGGCTGCGTTCAAAATATCGTCCTCTGTTTCTCTATTGTAGTAAGCAATATCTAATCCTAGACGATTGTTTAAGAAACGGAAGTCTCCACCAAACTCAACTTCACGAGAAGTCAATGGAACCAAATTCGCGTTAGGAATGGAAGTATTATTAATACCACCAAGCGCATTGCCCAAGTGTCCTTGTCCGAATATTCTATAATTTAGATTCAAGCTGTATGGACTAGTCGCGCCACCTACTTCTGCCCAAGTACCACGTAGTTTACCGTAAGTAATCCAATCGGGCAACGTCACCAAATCAGACAACACCAAACTCAAACCAACCGAAGGATATAATTTAGAATTTTCCGATTCACCAGTAGGTCGAGTTAAAGTAGAAAACCAATCATTACGTACTGTACCAGAAATATATATAGCATTCAAAAGCTGGAACTCTAATGAACCATAGATCGAATTGACTTGGAACTCACTAAATCCATAAGTCAAGCTAGGCTGTGCAATGTTATTAATGACATGTAGGAAAGGAATGTTAAAGTTATTACCTGATGTTCCCAATGTTTCGTCAAAATTTCTTTGCTGATTACCTCCTACGAAAGCCGTGATACCAAAGTTTTCTGTAAAGTCTTTGCTGTATCCCAATATCCCTTCTATGTTCAATTCTTGAACTTCTCTATTGTTTTCAGCTAGCTGTCCGAAGTTACTGTAAGCTGTGCCGTAAGGCGTCAAATTACGTCTTCTTTCTACAAAGCGATCTATACCAACACGTCCTTGAACGTATAATCCATCCCAAATGTCGTAGCGAAGGCGTAAGTTACCGAGCAAACGATTCTTTTTATTGTTGGCTTCAAATTGATTCGCTGCCCACCAAGGATTCGTAACGAAAACGTTGTCGTTAAATTGGAATTCTGTACCATCTTCATTTGCTCCTAGTTTGTCGCCAGGGCCTTTCAAATCATCTACATTGATAGAAGGTGGCAAAGAAAATACGGTATAGTTAGCGTTACCAGGAGAATCAGATAAGCGAGGACGATTCTCTGTATTTTCATTGACATAAGTAGCACTCAAAGTAACTGACAATTTGTCGCTCAATTGTGCATTGGTCTTGGTTGTGATGTTTCTTCTAGTCAAGCCAGAATTTGGCATAATATCAGAATTATCCAGATTAGAAGCGGCAACACGGAAATTGAATTTATCGGTTCCGCCCGTCAAAGCCAATGTATTTGTGAAAGTACTACCTGTTCGGTAGAAGCGATCAATATTGCTACCCACACTAGAATAAGGACGACTCACGCCATCAAATTGAACAACACTACTTCCATCTAAGCGTTCTCCCCAAGCAGACAATCCATTTGCTTGAGCTTCTGCCTGTGTAGTTGGCTTCAAACCATCTCTACCATGACCGTATTCCGTCTGGAAATCGTACAAATCTATCAAAGATTCAGAACGGAACTGAGAGGTGAAGTCTATTTGCATTTTACCAGACTTTCCGCTTTTGGTCGTCACTAGAATGACGCCATTGGAGGCACGATAGCCGTACAATGCCGCAGCAGAGTTTCCTTTCAAAACACTGATAGATTCAATGTCATCAGGATTCAAACTAGAGACCCCATCGCCCCAGTCTTGTCCACCCCACATACCAGCAGAACCCAATTGCGTATTATCAATTGGGACACCATCCACGACGTATAGTGGTTGGTTGTTGCCAGTCAAAGAGTTATTTCCACGAATGACCACACGTGTAGAACCGCCCGCACCCGTTGCTGTTCCTGCTACGTTTACACCCGCAACGCGACCCGAAAGAGAGTTTAATACATTGATCTCACGTGCTTTCGCAAAGTTTTCCGCAGAAACTTCGGTCACAGAATATGCCAATGCTTTTTTCTCGCGCTCTATGCCCAAAGCCGTAACAACGACTTCGTCTAAAGCAGCACCTTCATTCAGCACCATATCAATGGAAGTTTGATTACCAATCACTACCGTGCGGCTCTCGAAGCCCGTAAACGAAAAGCGCAAACTAGCACCTTCCCCCACTTTGATTTCGTAGTTACCATCAAAATCCGTGACCGTACCGTTGGCAGTACCCACTTCTACTACGTTCACTCCGATGAGCGGTGTACCGTCGTCGGCAGAAACCGTACCAGAGACCGTTTGTGCCATGACCGCAAGACTCGCGGACAAACAAAAGACGAGTAAGAGTAATTTTTTCATACAAGTTTTGATTTTAATTAAAAAAATACAAAATATAATTCAGAGAGTGTTTCTATGTGAAAGTTTTATGTCCTAACCATATTTTGTATAAAGCAAATCTAGTAAAATTTTAAAGAGCTGTGTGCGAACACAAAGAATAAATTGGCTAATTTTACTTTTTAATGTATCATTGGATAAAACGCCTCCATTCTGTTTAACGTTAGCTGCTGAGAGCTTAAACAAAACAGGGGTTTGTAGAGATTTTTTGATCCCTTTTTAACCGCAGAGGTACACAGCGTGTTTTTGAGCAGATAAAGAATTACTTACTCACTGATGTTACGCAATTGAAGATTTGACCTACTCTTTTTTTCAAACTCAGACCAATCATAAGATGAAATCTGTTTTTTTATTACTATTTGTTACTTTTTGGAGCAGTGTAGAGCTAGCAGCACAAAACCGTTTTACGCTCCTTTCTTCTGAGCAAACGGGCATCGAATTTGAAAATAAAATCGTAGATCAACCCGACCATAATATTTTGATTTATTCCAATTATTATGGCGGTGCAGGTGTGGGCATCGGCGACTTCAATAAAGACGGATTGGAAGATATTTTCTTTGCTGGTAATTTAGTGGCAGACCGACTTTATTTGAATAAAGGTGATTTTAAATTTGAAGATATTACACTTGCTGCGGGCATCAAAGACAATGGTGCTTGGTCGTCGGGTGTCATAGTAGCGGACGTAAATAATGATAGTTGGCTGGATGTGTATGTGACGCGAGAATTGTACGATGAGCAAGTGGATTTGCGGAAGAATCTTTTGTACATTAATAATGGTGATCTGACTTTTACAGAAAGTGCAGAAAAGTACGGGCTAGCCAACAACGAACGAACCCGCCATGCTACTTTTCTGGACTATGATCGCGATGGTTGGCTTGATTTATTGCTCCTCAATCAGCCACCCAATCCCGGCAACTATTCGCCGCTTTTTGGCACTGATTTGAAAGACGAAAAGTACAGCATTCGCCTCTATCGCAACACAGGAAAAGCGAGCTTTGAGGACGTGACGGAGGAAAGTGGCCTATTGCGCGTAGGATTTCCCAATAGTGTTTCTGCAAGTGACCTGAACCACGACGGCTGGACAGATTTGTACATAGCCAACGACTACGATGCACCTGATTTTTTATACCTCAATCAAAAAGATGGCACCTTCAAAGATGTTTCCAAAACGGGGCTGCGGCACACTTCTTTTTACAGCATGGGCGTGGATGTGGCGGACATCAATCGAGACGGAAAACTGGATGTGATGGTGCTGGATATGGTCGCGGAGGACAACTTCCGATTGAAAGCCAATATGAGCGGCATGAACCCAAATGCCTTCTGGGAAGTGGTCGAAAAAGGTGGACATTATCAATACATGTTCAATAGTCTGCAATTGAATAATGGAACAAAAGAAGACATTCCTATTTTTTCAGAGGTAGCTCAATTGTCGGGCATATCGGCGACCGATTGGAGTTGGGCAAATTTGTTTGCGGATTTTGACAATGACGGTTGGAAAGACCTATACATCACCAATGGTTTGATGCGCGATATTCGGAATACAGATTCGGAGAAGCAGTTTGCCAAATACATCAATAAAACCGTTCAGGAATTTATTGCCGCCAATCCAGAAGCGGGCGAAGTGAGCATCTGGGACATTCTAGATTTGGAAGAAGCATTATCACAAATTCCTTCCGAAAAATTGAGTAATTACACCTACAAAAATCAGGGCGATTTGACTTTCAGCAATGAATCTGAAAACTGGGGACTAAGCCAAAAGAGTTTTTCCAATGGCGCGGCTTATGCAGATTTGGACAATGATGGCGATTTGGATTTGGTGGTTAGTAACATCAACGACAAAGCCTTTATCTATCGCAACAATTCTAGCCAAAACAACTATCTGAGGCTGAAATTGGAGAGCGAAAAAGCCTTGTTTGGCACTAAAGTACAAATTGAATACGGCGCAGAAAAACAGCTACATGAACTGACTAATGTACGTGGCATGTATTCCACTTCCGAGCAAACGGTTCACTTTGGTTTGGGTGAAGCGACGAAAGTAGATGACATCATCATTTGGTGGGCAGACGGGACGATTTCTAGCCTAAGTAATATTACTGCAAATCAGACTATTCTAGTCAAACAAGAGGTAAAAATGAATCCTATTATTCCAATCAAAGCCGCACCACAGTTTTCAGAAGTGCAACTGAAGGGACTGCAATTCCAGCATCAAGAAAATGAGTTTGACGATTATAGTAAACAAGTATTATTGCCACACAAAATGTCTCAATTTGGACCTGCCCTTGCTGTCGGAGATGTAAATGACGACGGCAAAGAAGATGTCTTTGTGGGAGGGGCAAGTCAACAAGCAGCGGTACTTTTCATACAAGGCGAGGCAGAACAATTTACAGCAATGCTAAACAATATCTTCACGGAAGATGCTCCATACGAAGATGTGGATGCTGAATTTTTGGATGTGGACAGCGATGGGGATTTGGATTTGTACGTCGTGAGCGGTGGAAATGCCTTTGCACAACAATCCAAATATTACCAAGATCGCTTGTATTTGAATGATGGCAAAGGGCAATTTACAGCAGCAAAAAACTTCCCTAAATTTAGAGACAGCGGCAGTTGTGTGCGTCCTTTCGACTTTGAGGGCGACGGTGATTTGGATGTCTTTGTTGGTGGCAGGCATGTTCCTTGGGATTGGCCAAAAGCCGCTATCAGTCGTTTACTGCGCAATGACAATGGGCAATTTGTGGACATCACAGGAACTTATGCGCGTACGCTAGTCAATTTGGGGCTAGTGACAGATGCGGCTTGGACGGATTTCGATAAGGACGGAAAAACGGATTTGATCGTGGTGGGGGAATGGATGCCGATTACTTTTTTGAAAAATACGGGAACGCAATTTCAAAAAGTGGAAACGCCCATCTCAAACTCCAATGGCTGGTGGTACAGCATCGAAGCAGCGGACATGGACGGCGATGGCGATGAAGATTTTTTATTGGGTAATTTGGGTTTGAATTATAAATACAAAGCCAGCACTGATACGCCTTTTGAGGTGCATTACGACGATTTTGATGAAAATGGGGCGAAAGATATTGTATTGAGTTATTACAATTTTGGGGAGCAATATCCACTTCGAGGACGCTCTTGTTCTTCGGAGCAAGTACCCGTTTTGGCGGAAAAATTTCCTTCCTACAATCTCTTTGCCGATGCCACTCTGACAGAAGCTTACGGTTTAGAAAATCTGAACGGTGCGCTCAATTATAAAGCCTTTAATTTCGCTAACAGCTACCTCGAAAATAAAAGTAATGGACAATGGCAACTACACGCCCTGCCCAATGAATTGCAATTGAGTTCGATCAATGATTTTCAAGTAGCCGACTACAATGTCGATGGCATTTTAGATTTCCTTTTTGCGGGCAATTTATTCACTTCCGAAATAGAAACCACTAGAAATGATGCGAGTATTGGCGGCTTGGCACTCGGACAAAAAGACGGTACTTTCAAATGGGTGGATGCAGCGCAATCGGGCGTATTTTTATCGAAAGATGTGAAAAAACTTAAGGCTTTGACGACCCCTAAAGGTAAATATTTATTGGTAGGTGTGAATGATGAGGATTTGGAAGTATTAGAGCACAATTAAACAAATATTTACCACTTCATTTTACTCTTTTAACACCTCCTACGTATCTAAAAACTGCATTATGTCGTTATTTCTCCAATAAAATTCTTACCTTGATACCTAATTTTAGTAGTCAATATTTTATTTTTAGTACCTAATACTTGGTACGGTGTAAATTAAGTTTGTTTTAATTTTGAGAAGCGAGGAATTTCGAGCTTCAAAAAAACCTATCTGCCGCCGTCGAAGACGGCGGCGAAAAAGGGGTGAGGGAGAAAAAAGGATTTTTCTAAAACCCTTTTTTCTCCCTCAAACTCCCCTATTTAAAATACAAAGAAACTTAGTTTACAGTGTACTTAGCACGCAATACCTAGAATCTAATACCTAATACCTAATACCTAATTGCGGATGAAACGAAGAACATTCTTACGACTTTCAGGACAAGCGCAGTCCACGGACTCTTTTCCCGTCATCAATGGTGATTTAAGTCCTTACACTGGCGTGTGGAGTATGCGACAAGCCACCCATTTGGCGCGAAGATTGATGTTTGGCGCAAACCTTGATGACATATCTTACTTCGAGCGTTTGGGTATGCAGCAGTCCGTCAACAATTTATTACGACCAGAAAGAAAGCCACCGCAGCCGATTAATGATTACAATACTGATGAATTTACCGATCCCGATGTAGGTTTTGGGGCGAGTTGGATCAATGCACCGCGTAATATAGAGGTAGAAGGTGCTCGAATTTGGTCTTTGAAGTGCTGGTGGATGGGCAATATGATTGAGCAAGGGCGTCACATTAGCGAAAAAATGCTATTGTTTTGGTTCAATCACATTCCTATCCAATTCTATGATATCTTTTTCGGCAGATGGGACTATCGGTACTTAGAAACGTTACGCGTCCACTCACTCGGAAATTTCAGAGACATGATACGCGCAGTGTGCATCGATCATGCTATGTTGCACTATTTGAATGGGCAGTACAACTCCAAAGAAGCACCCGACGAGAATTTTGCGAGAGAATTGCAAGAGCTATTTTGTATTGGCAAAGGACCAAATGCTGCTTACACAGAAGGTGATGTACAAGAAGCTGCAAAAGTGCTAACGGGTTGGCGCGTGAACTACCAGAACGATGAAATCTATTTTAGCGGCTATGACCACGACAAAAGCGACAAAGTATTTTCTAGTTTCTATGGCAATAAAGTCATAGAGGGAAAAACGGGACAAAGCGGCGCGCAAGAATTAGACGAACTGCTAGATATGATCTTTGAAAATAGCGAATGCGCGCTTTTTATATGCAGAAAAATCTACCGCTATTTCGTGCATCACAACATCACCGCTTGGACAGAAGAAAATATCATTGCGCCATTGGCGGAAGTCTTTAGAAACAACAATTACGAGATCACGCCCGTATTGCGGACTTTATTCAGCAGTCAGCACTTTTTCGATCAATTAAGAATGGGTGCACTGATTAAAAGTCCAACCGATTTTATTGCTTCCCTTTATCGAGACTTCAATACCGCCATTCCAGGACGCACCCAGCGCCGAGATCGCTATCAACACAATAGTCATTTGGTGTATCAAAGCTATTTATTCGATCAGAATTTGGGCGATCCACCCAATGTTGCGGGCTATCCAGCTTACTATCAAGTACCCAATTTTGATAAAGCTTGGATCAATACCAATACCTTACCTAGAAGAGCCAATTTGACCGATTGGATACTTTGGGCAGGCGTTTCTTCCGATAATTTCGTTGCGCAACTGAATATTTTGGGTACAGTAGCCAAAATTCCAGAAGCAGAAGACCCAAATGCTTTGATTGATTTCATTTTGAAATGGCAATACCCCACAGCAGTCAGTGACAACTTCCGACGGCAACTCAAAGCCATATTGCTTTCTGGTCAAAGCAATGATTACTATTGGACAAATGCCTGGTACGAATATTTAGACGACCCTGATGATGAAATGAAACGCGAAACGGTCCGCAACCGCTTGCTTTCTTTCTTTTACACCCTCTTGCATCAAGAAGAATACCAACTATCATGAAAAGAAGAAATTTTCTAAAACAAGCTGCCGTAGCTAGTACTTTGCCTCATTTCGTGCCCTACGCAGGAGCGGGAAAAGTCAGTCATTCGCCTTGGGTCAATTTGCTGAACTCCTCTCTGGTCGAAACGGATCATGTTTTGGTGTTGGTGCGTTTGGATGGCGGAAACGATGGCTTAAATACCCTTATACCAATAGATCAATACGATAAACTAGCAAACGCGCGTCCACACGTCATCATGCCTAGAAACCGCTTGCTCCGATTAGACGGACAAGACCGCTTGGCATTTCATCCCGCTATGGATGGCATGAGAAGGATGTACGACGACGGTCTCCTCAAAATCATACAATCAGTAGGTTATCCCAATCAAGATTTCTCCCACTTTCGCTCCTCCGACATCTGGATGACGGGCGCGGAACACGACCAAGTACTCAGCACAGGCTGGGCGGGTCGCTATCTCGAAAATGAATATCCTAATTTTCCAATAGAATATCCCAATGAGCAAATGCCAGACCCCTTATCGCTAGAAATCGGGCCGCGTCTATCGCTTACTTTTCAAGGCAGTGGATTGGCAATGGGAATGTCTGTTTACAATCCAGATGCTTTCTATCGCTTGATTGATGGTATTCAAACGCCTGCGCCAGATACGCCTGCTGGTGATTTATTAGAACATGTTCGTTTGGTCAAAAAACAATCTAACGCTTACGGACAAAGGGTTTCAGAAACCTTTTTAGCTGCCCAAAACCGCATTAGCTATCCAGAAAATAATGGATTAGCGGAGCAACTCTCTATCGTTGCTCGTCTCATTTCTGGAGGGCTGAAAACACGAATTTATTTGGTCTCCATTAGTGGTTTTGATACGCATGATAATCAAGTAGTTGGAAGTGACCATACCCTCGGCGAACACGCCAATTTACTGCAACAAGTTTCGGATGCGGTCGCGGCATTCACCAAGGATATTCGTTTGTTGGGTCTAGGGAAAAGAGTATTGGGTATGACCTTTTCAGAGTTTGGGCGTCGCATTACTTCCAATGCGAGTTTGGGAACTGACCACGGTGCAGCTGCGCCCATGTTTGTTTTTGGAGAATCTATCAATGGTGGTGTATTGGGAGAAAATCCACTTATTCCAGAAAATGCGAATTATTGGGACAACATAGAAATGCAATACGATTTTCGCGCGCTCTACGCTACGATGCTCAGAAATTGGTTCTGCTTGGGAGAAGCGGATTTACAAAGCGTCATGCTCGATCGACACGAGATACTTCCGATCATTAATGTGGGAGATACGGACTGTATTTCCACTTCTACAAAAGAGCAAAATCGACTAGCAGGAAAAAATATATTGAGCATTTATCCCAATCCAGTGAAAGATCAAATACATTTTGAGGTCACAGGAAAAGCTTATGCTAATCTACAAATTTTTGACCAAGGCGGAAAATTGCTCGCAACCCCATTCAGTGGGCGATTGCTGGAAGAACAAAGTCATTTTAGCTATGATATATCTTCCTTCCCAAGTGCGGTATATTCTGTGCGTTTGCAGATCGGCGCAAATGTACAAACTAGGCAAGTGGTGAAGCTTTGATACTTGTAGTATTGAGATATTCTTGATAACAAAAAAAGCCCCTCTTTCAAACCGAAAGAAGAGCTTTATTTTGTCATAGCGACTATAGCTAAAAGCCAATAGTCACCTGCTTACATCATTCCACCCATTCCGCCACCTGGCATGCCAGCGTGTGCGTGTGGTGCTTCTGGCTCTGGTTTGTCGTTGACCACACATTCTGTCGTCAAGACCATACCCGCAATAGAACCTGCATTTTCTAAAGCAATACGAGTTACTTTAGTGGGGTCAATGACACCCGCTTTTTTCAAATCTTCGTACTTGTCGGTACGTGCATTGTATCCAGTGCTGCCTTTGCTATTCAAGACGCGCTGCAAAACTACACTGCCTTCTACACCAGCATTGTTGGCAATGGTACGCAATGGAGATTCCAAAGCTTTGCGCACAATATCTACGCCGATGCTTTCATCATCATTACTGCCCTTTACATTCTTCAAGGCTTTGATAGAGCGAACCAAGGCAACACCACCACCTGCAACGATACCTTCTTCTACTGCTGCACGAGTCGCATGAAGAGCATCATCTACTCTGTCTTTTTTTTCTTTCATCTCTACCTCAGTTGGTGCACCTACATATAGTACTGCAACACCACCTGCTAGTTTAGCTAAACGCTCTTGTAGCTTCTCTCTGTCGTAGTCGGAAGTAGTCGTCTCAATTTGCTGTTTGATTTGACCAATGCGAGCATCAATTTGTGCTTGCTCTCCCCCACCATTCACAACAGTGGTGTTGTCTTTGTCAATAGTAATTTTTTCTGCTTGACCCAAATCATGAAGATCAGTATCTTCTAGCTTCATTCCTTTCTCCTCAGAAATGACTGTACCGCCTGTCAAAACAGCAATATCTTCCAACATTGCTTTGCGACGATCTCCGAAACCAGGTGCTTTTACTGCCACTACTTTCAATCCACCACGTAAACGATTGACCACCAATACACCTAATGCTTGAGACTCGATGTCTTCTGCAATAATCAACAACGGACGACCAGACTGTACCACTTTTTCCAGCACAGGTACAATGTCCTGCATGTTACTGATTTTTTTGTCGTGAATAAGGATGTATGGATTTTCGTATTCGGTTACCATCTGCTCTGCATCGGTTACGAAGTATGGAGACAAATAGCCTCTGTCAAACTGCATCCCCAACACTTCCTCTACATAAGTATCCGTACCTTTCGCTTCTTCTACGGTGATTACGCCATCCTTAGAAACGCGCTTCATAGCATCTGCGATCAATTCACCAATTTGGTTGTCATTGTTTGCAGAAATTGAACCAACTTGCTCAATTTTTTTGAAATCATCACCAATGACTTCAGACTGATTTTCCAAATCAGAAATTACTGCACCAACCGCTTTGTCAATACCGCGTTTCAGGTCCATTGGATTCGCACCTGCAGTCACATTTTTCAGGCCTGCTTGGATCATCGCTTGTGCCAAAACAGTTGCCGTAGTTGTTCCATCACCTGCCAAATCGGCAGTTTTAGAAGCAACTTCTTTCACCAACTGCGCACCCATGTTTTCTACTGCGTCCTCCAGCTCAATTTCTTTTGCTACTGTTACACCATCTTTAGTTACAGAAGGCGCGCCGAAGCTTTTTTGGATCACTACATTTCGTCCTTTAGGACCGAGTGTTACTTTTACTGCATTCGCAAGAGCATCAACACCACTTTTCAGTTTCTCTCTTGCATCACTATTAAAGCTAATTTCTTTAGCCATATCGAGTGTATAATTTTTAATTAGTTAGATAATAAAGTCTAGTTGCTCTCGGTTTTGCTAATGTGAGCCACCAAACCAAATAGAAAATGAATTTTTCACTCACCAATCAGTGAGTTAAATCAATTAAATCTATCAAAAAAGAAAAAAATAAGTTGACTAGTCTAAGACGACCAAAATATCATCTTCACGCATGATCAAATAATCTTCACCATCGTAAGCTAGTTCCTGACCAGCGTATTTGCCATAAAGCACTACGTCACCCACTGCGACAGTCATTAAATTACCATCTTTTCCAGGTCCTACTGCTACGATCTCACCACGCTGTGGCTTTTCTTTAGCGGTATCTGGAATGATGATTCCACCTTTTGTCTTTTCGTCTGCGGATGCAGGTTTCACGACTACTCGATCATTAATAGGTTTCATCGCCATTGTTTAAATACTTTTAATTAAGTTTAACAAATAAATTTTTCAGCTTCAAATCAAAAATGGATGTTGATTTGTATCCTGCTTTTGTGTGGTAGCATAGAATGTGCCAAAAATCAGGAACTGTCATTTTTTCAGTCAGTGGCAGTCATTTTTGCTTGGTGAGGGGTCAAAAAAGTGTTAAGGTGCCGAAAGAATAGGTTCATTGTTAAGAAAAAAGTGTTAAGGTGACAATTTTTGGCAGTTTTAGCTCGGGTGAAAAATTAGCTATACTTGGAGCTTTCGCCTTTAATAGGATGACTTTAAATTGATGCCATCAGATGAATATGAAATTGCTCTAAAAGGCACAGATGCCTTCGTTCATCGAAAAAATTGGCGCATACTTTCTATTTTTTTGGTAAGTCCACACAAAAAATAGTAATTTACGAATCGGTATCGGAACAAAATATAAATATAGAGCCAATTACAAACAGCAAAAAAAATTATCATGGGAGTATTCAATGAGATCAAGAAAGTGTTATTTGGGGCGAGTTCTGTCGCAAAACACAGTGCAGAAAAGGCAACAACAGCGGGTAAAGAAGCGGCAAATAAAGTAGGTGAAAATTTAGAACAAATGGGAGAGCAGGTCGCGCAGAAAACAGGAGAACGACTAGAAAAAGCAAAAGACTTCAGTGAAGAAATAGGTGGAAAAGTGATGAACACCGCAGAAACAATTGGTGATGAAGTACTTAAAAAAGCAGAAGGTTTCTGGGAGAAAACAAAGTCCGTAGCAGAAGAATTAGGTGGCGAAATTATTGAAAAATCTCAAATGGCAAAGCAAGCCGCTCAAACAATGGCAGATCAGGCAAGTGAAAAAGTCAAAGCTACGCAGGAGGATTTGGCGAATAAAATGGATGAAAGCTACCACAAAACAGAAGATATGGCAGACGATATCTTAGATTCTGTTTTTCAGCCTGAAAACACGAGCAAGGAGCATAAAATGGAAGAAAGCACACCTCTGGCAGAACAAGCTAAGCAAGAGACAGAAGATAATGATTCCATTTTTGACCAATTGATGAATAAAGCAGAAGATTTGTCTGATAAATTGAAAGAAAAGGTGGGTGAGGACAAAGCCTATGAACCAGAAATGGGTTATGATAATGCGAAAGGCAGCTTACTGGATGGGCAGGACGATTTTTTTGAGCGAGCCAAACGATTTGCGGACGGCGATTATCACAATACAGGAAGCACGCCATCAAAAAAACCAGACGCCAAAGTCGGTGATGTAGAAATAAGACAAAACCCTGATTATCAGAAGCCTGTGAATGAAGGGAAAGTCAAAGGCTTCGAAGATCTGGATGGCGATGGCGATGAAATCATAGACGATGCTATCATTTTAGATGACTAGTAGCAGGATAGGACGACACACAAAAATACAAAATCAGTATGACGCTCGATAAGTCATACTGATTCCTTGAATGCTTGATCGCACCGGTCATTTAATCGACCAGTTAATTTAGCTAGAGGTCAGAGTTTAGGAGCAAGCAGTCAGACCTGCAAACTACAAATTGAGATACAATTCTGAATTTCAGTGAATTGATGTAAACTGTATAATTAGTTTACTATCAACTGTTTGCAACCTTAGAGGAGTAGCGGTTAACTTTTGTAATTATTTGATTATGAATACTTGGCGTCTGAATGCTATGCTTCAGATTTAATATTCATCTTCATTAAATAAAAAATCTTCTTTCCTCGGATAATCGGGCCAAATGTCTTCCATGCCTTCATATATTTCCCCTTCATCCTCCATTTGCTGTAAATTCTCTATTACCTCTAATGGCGCACCAGAGCGGATGGCATAATCAATTAACTCATCGCGAGTTGCAGGAAAAGGAGCGTCTTCTAAATGATGCGCAAGTTCCAGAGTCCAATACATATAAATCTGTTACTGGTTAAAATTATCGTTTAGTTGAATCTAGCTAAAAAGCCAATGAGTAACTCCTACATTGGCTACTTTCTTCACTAAACGCTAAAATGAAAAAATGTTTTACTGAAAATAAAAAAAATTGTGAGGGTGTAGTTGATTGCGCATATTTTACATTTTAACTTTTGCCGATCAAGTTTGACTTCTCCTTTAAACGATGAGCATAGCATCACCGTAGCTATAAAAACGGTATTTTTCTTTAATCGCTACTTGATAGGCTTCCATAATTAAATCATGTCCGCCAAAAGCGCAAACCATAATCATCAAGCTGGATTTTGGAAGATGAAGATTAGAAATCATACAATCCGCTATACTAAATTCATAAGGTGGATAAATAAAACGATTCGTCCAGCCTTCTGCGGTTTTCAGCATACTTTCTGCCGAGACGGCGGTTTCAATGGAACGCATACTTGTTGTTCCTACCGCACAGACTTTTTTTCCACTTGATTTGGATTTATTGACCGTCTCCACAGCTTTTTCTGTAATTTTAAAGTACTCTGCGTCCATTTTGTGTTTGGATAAATCCTCAACATCAATGCCTCGAAAGGTTCCTAAACCCACATGCAAAGTTAGCTCGGCAAAATTCACACCTTTAATTTCCAAGCGCTTCATCAACTCTTTACTGAAATGCAAGCCCGCGGTTGGTGCCGCCACTGCTCCTTTTTCTTTGGCATAGATCGTTTGGTAACGCTCCACATCCAATGCTTCTGAAGGTCGCGTAATGTGCTTGGGCAAAGGCATATTACCCAAATAATTCAATTGCTTTTGGAACTCTTCCTCCGTCCCATCAAACAAAAACCGAATGGTTCTTCCTCTAGAAGTCGTATTGTCCACCACTTCGGCAACCAACAATTCATTGTTCTTTTCATCTCCAAAATAGAGCTTATTACCAACGCGTATTTTGCGAGCAGGATCGACCAAAACATCCCAAAGTCTGACTTCTGAATTGAGTTCTCTCAAAAGAAAAACTTCAATTTTCGCCCCCGTCTTCTCTTTCTGTCCATAGAGGCGAGCGGGAAAAACTTTAGTGTTATTAAAAATCATCACATCCCCGTCGTCGAAATATTCTAGGACATCTTTAAAAATCTTATGCTCAATTTCTCCTGTATCTTTATGCACAACCATCATACGAGATTCGTGCCTACTTTTGGCAGGGTACTGAGCAATTAATTCAGACGGCAACTCATAGTTAAACTGTGATAATTTTGTTCTCATGCAAAATTCTTTTCTATTAATAGATTGATAATAAGGACTTTTACAATATCAGGCAAAAGAAAAACAAGGCTTTGAACCCTCGCAAACAAGCGCGCAAATGTACTTGTCCAAATTGAAAAAACACAAAAATTAATACATTCATCTTGAAAGAAGGTTTTTTTCTGTGGCTTTTTTTTTGAAATTCGCGTTTCGTAATTCTTTAAAACAGAAGCAACAGCAAGAAAATGGCGCATATTCTTTGCATGACATCAGGACTGACGGGCATCCTATACGCTAGCATAGAAATGTGCAGAAGACTAGAAGAAGCGGGGCATCAAATCACTTATGCGAGTCCGTCTGATGTCAAACAAAGGGTAACTGCCAGCCAACTTGATTACGTACAACTTACCGCTCTACAAGAAATACATGCGTCCGTTGTTCCTAATTTAGAAGGGCGCAGCAAGTGGGCAAAACTGTGGTATAGAATAAAGAATCGAAAAAAGCTGCGACAACTCGCCATAGAGCAATTGCAAATGGATAACTTTGGTGCAATTTTAGATCAGCTGGCTCCCGATTTAGTTGTAATAGACCTAGAGCTTCATCCACACATTATGGCGGTTTTTGCAAAAGGGATTCCACTTGTTTTATTAAGTCAATGGTTTACTATTTGGAATAACAAAGGTACTCCACCTCTTTCTCGGAGTACTATACCAAACATTGGATGGAAAGGGAGTAATCTGGGTTTAAAATGGGCATGGAGAAAGATTAAGGTAGAACGATATTTGAAATTCAGTAAAATACGACTTTTTAGCATAGGACTAGATCGCCGTTCTGTTCTCAGACAATATGCACGACAAGTTGGATTTCCTTTAAAATATATTCGCGAGAATTACTGGCCTGGCCCTTTCACTTACTCAACTTTGCCCGTCATTAGTATCACCATAGAGCAAATGGAGTTTCCTCATAAAAAACGCCCCAATCTGCACTATGTAGGCGCTATGATTAATCATCTTCGCAATAATGAAAATCTTGCATCGAATGAAAGTCAGCTAGAATATATCTTTCGTTTGCGAAAAGAAAAGAATAAAAAGCTCATCTATTGTTCGGTCAGTAGTATGAAAGCAGGAGATCAACTCTTTTTAGAAAAGCTTTTGAAATCCGTCAAGAAAAATACAGATTGGCTGTTGATAATAAGTCTTGGAGGAAAGTTGAAACAAAATGACTTTTCAAAAGTGCCTAGAAATGTCTATTTATTCTCTTGGGTATCACAAGTTCAGGTTTTGTCTGAGGCAGATTGTTCCATCAATCACGGCGGAATACACACCATCAATGAATGCGTATATTTCAAAGTCCCTATGCTAGTATATTCTGGTAAAAAAGCAGATCAGAATGGTTGTGCCGCTAGAATCCATTATCATCAGCTTGGGATCATGGCAGACAAAGACCAAGACCGCCCAGAGGAAATTACCAAAAAAATAGAAGAAGTGCTTCGCAATCCAGTCTATAAAGCGAATCTTGAAAAGATGAATAAAGTTTATCATTCCTACATAGAGGAAAGGCAGTTAGAACATTTAGTTTCGTATTATCTTGATCTGGAAAAGCTTGATGGAGGAATGCTCAAGAAATGATCCCGTATTCTTGAATTACTCGCTCATGTTACGCAAAACACCAAATTGCAAACGACACAAAGTGCCACTTGTTTACAAATCGTCGGGTGTCGAAGCCACTCTAATTCAAAACACGGCAGCTTTGACAAGCTGCTAGATTTCTCTTACTAAAACATACTAGTGCGTACATCAGTTACTCGTTAATGATTCCAAAATGAAAATTTTTATTACGTAAAATATTCCTGATTGTAACGTTTTGCGGTGAAAGAAAAAAGTCTCCAAAAATCAGCAAACTCCGTGGTTTTCCGCGCCTTCGGCGCGAAAATTCTTTTGGCGGGAGAGTGGAATCGGCGTTTTTATGGCCGATTCCTCTCTCCCTCCTGAAGCTCCCTTCGCTGCGTCAGCAGCGAAGTACATGGAATTTCAACACTTAAGGAGACGCTATTGCAGCATTTACTAATCACCGCATTCCGTTATAATCAGCAA
>JBCCRX010000029.1:0-28378 GCA_039201015.1 Bacteroidota bacterium
CAGACAGGTCGAACCCGACGATTTGTAGGAAAATTCTTTCAGGAGCGAGCCATATTTGAGCTTTTAGCTCAAATATGGCTCGCTCCGAAAGAATTTTCATGAATTAGAGTGGCTTCGACAGCCACTCTAATTCAAAACACGCCAATCTCAGAGATTAGCGAATAATATAGACTAAGGTACTACTTGCGTAATATGAGTTAATTATTTAATCATTTATTCATCAATAAAACACTACATTATGCTTAAAGTAATTTTCACAGCCATCGCAATCGCAACTTTTTCTTTCGTTCAAGCACAAAATGATAAGACACCTATTTATGCGCATGTCGCTATCGGTTATGGCAACACATTCTTCTATGGCACACTAGCCGACAAAGAAACCATTAACGACGGACGTGGCTACGGCAGGAATCAAGGCAACACGCTCTCTACTTTCTTCTACGCTGCTCCTGAAAATTGGAATGGACTTGGGATTGGAAGTGGTGTGAAAGGTTTCTTTTCTTCGCCCAATAATGGCGGCGATGATGAAACCTACTTCTTCAACTACTACCACGTTGGCGTGGGATTGAAATACTATCCTTTCACTAAGAAGTTTAACAGGGGCTTCTACCTTAAATCTAATTTTGGTTTTGGTCAAATGACAGAAAAAACGCGTTTTAATAGCCAACAGGTTTACGACCACCAATTTGCTATCGGAACGACTATCTTGGGTGGCTTGGGCTATTCTGTGCCCATTGGGAAGAAATCAATGGTATTGAATATTGATTTGGAAGCAGAATATTCTAGTCGTAGTGGTGATGTGACAGGCATTGGAGAAGGACAGACTTTTCAAAACAGTCATGTCAGTATCAATTTTGGGATTGGCTTTTAGGACTAGGAAAAAAGAAAAAATAACTTTTCGATTTACCTGCTATAACCTTCTTGTCTGCATGAGGTGGAAGTCTGTTCATAAATCGAAAACTTATTTTTTTAGCGTTAGCTAGAGAAAGCGTTTCCTGTAAAAATTCATCAAAGGAAACAGTTGATTATCAATACCTTTTTGATGCTTTTTCACTGAAATCCATAAAGTCAATCAAATACAGCAATTCACGTTTTTTGGAAAAACTCTTTATTTAAAAACCAATAATTCAAACAAGATTTCTTTCAACAATTCAAACAACAACAATCATGCAAACCATATTAGGTGCAGGCGGCATCATCGCTACAGAACTAACCAAAAATCTTAGTCAATACACCAATCAAATTAGACTGGTTAGTAGAAATCCTGAACAAGTCCATGCAGAAGATGAGCTATTTTCCGCTGACTTGACGCAGTATGAGCAAGTCAATCAGGCAGTGGCAGGTTCTGAAGTAGTCTATTTGACCGTAGGGTTTTCATACAATTATAAGGTGTGGAAAAAAATGTGGCAACCAACGATGGAAAATATCATCCGAGCTTGCAAAAAGCATCAAGCGAAATTGGTTTTTTTTGACAATGTCTATATGTATGATGCCAAGCATGTCGGAGCGATGACAGAAGATACACCGATTCGTCCAACAAGCAAGAAGGGAAAAGTGCGTGCTCGCATTGCACAAATGCTAACCGACGAAATAGAAAAAGGAGACCTTACTGCTTTGATTGCTCGCTCTGCTGATTTCTACGGTCCTGAAATTAAGCAAAACAGTATCCTCAACGAAATGGTGCTGAAGAATTTAAAATCGGGTAAAAAAGCAAATTGGCTTGGTACGGCAGACGCTCCTCACGCTTTCACTTATACGCCCGATGCAGGAAAAGCCTTAGCCTTGTTGGGAAATACGGCGGATGCCTATCAGCAAGTTTGGCATTTGCCGACTGCCGCTCAGCCACCTACTGGCAAAGAATGGATTGAGTGTGCTGCTGCCATTATGCAGACGAAAGCAGACTACCAAGTAGCTTCTAAAATGATGACGCGTTTGATCGGTTTGTTTGTGCCTGTGATGCGCGAGACAGTAGAAATGATCTACCAATACGAGCAGCCTTATGTCTTTAACAGCAGCAAGTTTGAAAATCGTTTTGGTGTACTACCTACTTCCTACGAAGAAGGATTGAAGCAGGTGATTGCTGCGGATTTTCAAGCATGATTGAGGAGCAGCAATCGAAGTGTTTGAAGCACTTTGCTTGCTTGTTCTAAAAGCAGGTATGCGAATATAAACTGGCTGCATTAGTAAGAAGCAAGCTTCAAAAATCCAACTCCCCATCGATGGATTTTTAAAATGCTGTCTGTCGAATTGGATACCATTCTAGGATTGTAAACGCTCTCTGATTGGTAAGCTCTGATCTAGCTGAGCTCTTTTTTGAAAATTTTATCTGCGTCCAAAAAGCCTTTAACAAGTTATTTTGGTTTAAGCCTTGCAAAATTAAATGTACAGACATATATTTGCATTGTATTTAATGCAGGCACATCTTTTTACGATAAAAACGGAAATTTGCGTTTAGAAGAAGAAATACAACAGCAAAAATTTAAGGACGAATACCAAAAGTTGAGCATCAATATTCTGTTTACTGCTTCTTGGATGAATCAGCAAACCACTCAGCTATTGAAGCCCTATAACATTTCTTGGCAGCAATTCAATATACTGCGCATTTTGAAAGGACAACATCCCAAACCAACTACAGTAAAGACTTTAGCGGAGCGGATGATTGATAAAATGTCTAATGCTTCTCGCTTGGTGGAAAAGCTACGACAAAAAAAGTACGTTGAGCGAAGTGAATGTCAAGAAGATCGGCGTAGGGTAGATATTGTGATTACTGATCTGGGCTTACAGACGATTCGGGAGGCTTCGGATGTAGTAGAACAATGGATGAGTGAGGTTTTTGAATCCACTACGAAGCAAGAGGCAGCGCAATTGAATGGTATTTTAGATCAAATGAGAGATTGATTTGTTTGGTAACTTGATAACTTTTACTAAAATAAATGTCTAAACACTAATTGTATATAAATTAAAAATAATTATTATGAAACGTTTTTTTGGATTTTTCGCATTGGTTGGAGTATTATTGAGTGCTAGTGCTTTCATAGCAAGCGAGACTTTGAAGTACAATGTAGATACAGAAAAAAGTACTGTGAATTGGAAAGGCTACAAAGTAGCTGGCAGCCACGAAGGTACACTCAATCTGAAAAGTGGTGGATTAGAATATACTGATGGACTACTTTCGGGCGGTACTTTTGAAATTGATATGACGAGTATGGCGGTCACAGATTTGAAGGGTGGTTCGGCAAAAAAACTCTTAGGACATTTAAAATCGGATGATTTTTTTGGCGTCAACAATTTTCCGACCACGACTTTCAACATCACTAGCGTTTTTCCACAAGGACCAGATCGCTATAAAGTGATTGGTGATTTGACGGTCAAGGAGGTCACAAAATCCATAAAGTTCATAGCAACGACTACGGAGAAAGATGGCATTATCACCGCAAATGCAGAGATCACCGTAGATCGCTCGGACTACGATGTGCGATATGGATCGGGTACTTTCTTTGATAATTTAGGAGACAAAGCAATCTATGATAATTTTGATTTGAATGTTAGCTTAGTTGTGAATAAGTAGTATTTATACTCCATCCTGGATAAACAAGCATACTTATTTGCACAAATTTATCCCGTTCGCAGTATAAGTACTTCTACCTATTTGTTTAAGCTGTTTATTTGTCTAAATTGTTTATAATGAACACTTTACACAAGTTTATTGCCTAAATGATTATGTCCAAGTACTTAAGTAGGCGGACAATTTTAAGTCACGTTTAGCGCGCCATCGCCTCACGCCTAAGGCGGACACGGTAAGGCGGACACAGTTCGGCTCGGCGTGCAGAGGAGGTTTGGAAGGCAGACAAAATATAAGATGTTGTAAAACAACATCTTATATTTTGTCTGCCTTCCAAGACCACCACGAGGCAGCGAGCGCTGCAAGCGCGATGCTGCCGAGTTTAATAGCTGGATTAATTTTGTCTAAGTACTTATCTATTCGCTTGACATTGTTTTCAAAAGTCCTCCAGATAGCCAATTTTTCTTGTTCCTAACGCAGCAAAGTCGCTGCTGTAGAGCGTGAGAGAAATAGAAATTGAGAACGTGAAACATTCACGCGCTCATTTTCTATTTTGAATTGCTAGCACAGATGAAATATTCTGCCTGTTTGGTGCAAAAGTGGAGCATTTGAGAGCCCTCACTTTTGTATCTCCTGCCAAGGTTTAAACAATATTTCTTGTTTAGGACGATCTTTGGGTATCTCTCGAAGTGGTTCGCATGGCTTCCAACTTTCCTGACATTCTTTGGGCAACTGTTGATAAAGTGCGGTGCCTCTGGTTTTCCAAGCAATCATTTCATCGCTCACTGCTTTAACGATTTTCGCTGGATTACCGACCACTAGACTGCGGGCAGGAATTTTAGAATCTGCTTTCACAAAACTCAAAGCACCAACGATACATTCTGCACCTATTTCTACCCTATCCATAATAACTGCATTCATCCCAATCATTGCATTTTTCCCGATATGTGCGCCGTGAATAATTGCGCCGTGTCCAATGTGTGCTGCTGCTTCTAAATGCACAGTAACGCCAGGAAACATGTGTATCGTACAATTTTCTTGAACATTACATCCATCAGCAATCACAACACCGCCCCAGTCCCCTCGAATGGCTGCTCCTGGCCCGATGTAACAATCTTTACCAATAATGACATTGCCCGTCACCGCAGCTTGTGGATGCACAAATGCGCTTTCGTGAATGACGGGAACAAAACCTTTAAATTCGTAAATCATAACTTAATATAGTATGCAATTCATGTCTAGATACTTTTCATCCTCTTATAAATATAACTACTAACTGATGTTATACTGCAAACGGGGTAAAAAAGTGCTTTCATTTTTGAAAAAAGATAGGTTTTGTTCACATCATTTACCGCTAAATTTGAAAGTACACCTAATAGATTGTATTTGGAAATGTCAAGAGAGCAAAATGCACTTTTTTATCCCAAACGGAGTATACGCACTAGTATATTTTAGTGCGAGAAATATAGTAGCTCTTCAAAGCTACCGTGTCCGCCTTACCGTGTCCGCTTCAGGCGTGAGGCGTGAGGCTGATACCCGACGATTTGTAAACAAGTAGCACTTTGTGCCGTTTGCAATTTGGTGTTTTGCGTAACATGAGCTACTAAATTGAATTAAAAATAGCATTCCTACTCAAGCACTACTTTTCCCAAACTATTGTCTCGCTCTCTTTCCACCCAATACGAATCGCTTTGCTCTTGATCTTTGGACTTCCATTGAGCACTAAGGGTTGGTGATACAGCAACCAGCTTTCCTCCTCCGCTAATTGGTAGGCAATAGAAGCTCCTTCTGTCTCACAAATAATATGAATTTTTCCCTCTACTTCTTTAATTTTTGGATTTGCAGTTATCGGTTGCTTGCCTTCGGGCGGATAAAGCTTTTTAATCAATTCAGCTTCGGGTATTCTTCCCATATCGCCGTATTTCAATGTCCAATTTTCATGTGCTTGTCTAAGTTCTGCCAATTTTTCAAAGTATTTTGGATTGGCAGCTAAATTATTGATTTCGTGTGGATCAGTTGCCGTATCGTAAAGTTCCTCTAAAGGTTTTTGCTTTGCCCAAAACTGCCATTGCTCTGCTTCCAGTTCCTGCTTTTCCGTCATCTTCAATATTTCTTGCATCATTTTCATCCGATCTCGGTAAGGAATAAATCCAATATAAGGCAGTTCAGGACGATAATTCCGAATATATTTGAAGCGATGATCTCGAACGGCTCGAATGGTCTCAAAAGCTGGATCCATCCGATCGCGGCAAGCATAGATGTACTGGCGTTTCGCTGCTTTCTGTTTTCCCAAAAATGCTTGACCTTCCATGTAAGCTGGAATATCTACATCCAAAAGCGAAAGTACTGTCGGTGCAAAATCTACAAAGCTGACAAGTTCGCCATTTCGGGTGTTCGCATTTTTTTGATTGAGAAATCGAACGATTAAAGGTACTTGAATTCCAGAATCATACACCCAGCGTTTGGCGCGAGGCAATCCGTCGCCGTGGTCGCCGTAGAAAAAAATAATGGTTTCTTCCAGCAATCCGTCTTCTTTCAGTTGCTCCAATAAGCGTCCCACTTGTGCATCCAGAGCAATGATATTATCGTAATGAGCCGCGATGTCTTGCCGCACTGTGGGCGTGTTTGGATAGTAGGGTGGAACGGAAACAGCTTCGGCAGCAACTACCTTGGGAGAAGGTGGATTATGGATTTTGCTTTCGTGCGTGATCGTAAAATTGAATACAGCAAAGAAAGGCATTGCTTTGTTTTTTCGTCCGCGCCAGTGGGCAGCTCTATCATTTTCATCCCAAGCCGTAATTGGCGTTTTGAACTGGTAATCGGTCTTAGAATTATTAGTGCAATAATAGCCCGCTGCCCTTAGGTATTCTGTAAAGCATTTTGCTTCGGGTGGCGGCACGGCTTCGTAAGTCGGTATTGCTAGTAGTTCAGGATCGGTGATGTCCTTGATAGCGGAAGTGCGCGTATGGGTGCGCATGGCACTCGCACCTGTTGAAGTGGGATACATTCCTAGAATGATGGAATGGCGAGCAGGTGCACACACCCCATAAGTAGCAAAAGCCCGATCATAGACAACACCTTCTCGTGCTAACTGATCCAGATTAGGTGTAGCGATTGTACTGTCTCCATAAAAAGAAAGTCGAGGACTCAAATCTTCTGCTGTGATCCAGAGTATATTAGGTTGAGCAAGGGTTGTGAGATAGAGCAAAAGTCCAAACAAGACTGTTAGTTGATATTTCATTTGTGTGGAAAGTTTAGCGATGTTTTAATAACTAAAGTTACGCATTTGGTTGTTGGCTTTCCTATTCTTATTCTGAATTTATCAAGTTGTTACGGTCTTGATTGTCGCAGTTTCAGTAGGAGGTGGGCAAATGAAACTATCATATGGTGTGCTTGTGCAGCAATAAGAGTGAATTGTTTGTGAAGATGACTGGCTTTTGCATTTTAGAACATGCGAGGAGTTTGTGGCATGCAAGTTCTAGTTGGTGATCTGATGAGCAGCGACTCACCAGATCACGAGATGTACTTACAACCTTTTCAGTGCTAAGGTTTGCACACAAGTTCCTTCTGAAGAAAAGCTAAATAAGGAGTTTTGTACGCTAAATCCTGGCCAGAAGATTAGGGTCAATTCATCGCCGTCTAGTTCAAAACGAACGTCCTTACATACGAAGGCGAAAGAACTAATATCAAAAGTGCAATATTCTAATGTGTTCTCGTCTTTCACTTCAAATTTCGCATTCGACTCTCCAGAAGAATAGGAAAGGAGTCCTTTTATATCAGCGTAACTGATATCTAGGCTATCTTTTTCAGTGAATGTAACTGAAATACCAGAACAAGGCTCAAAAGAAGGAACTGTGCATTCTTGATCGTGCATTCGGTCCACATTATCGGAAGACTCTTGGCAGCCCGTCACTGATTCCTGAACAGCGTACCAAGTACCAATCAGTTGCACTTTATCAAAAGCGTCTGGGCTTTCATTGTCTTCACTACATCCTGTCAATGTCAAAGTTAGGATGAGTGCTAAGAATGGAAGACATGCGATGATAGACTTCAAAAATGATGATTTCAATAAGTTTTTCATAATTATATTGATTTAGTGTTAAAATACGTTTATTTGGTAGAGCTAAGGTTGTTTCAAATGACCTTATGAACGACGCATAAATAACCTCAGATTCTTGATTTCATCTTTACGCCTTAGGCGAACAGGTTTTGCGCTACTTTTCGTTAGAAAAAGTCTTATGTCCGCCTAAGACGGATTGCGATTTTTCTGCCTCCATTAGCACAAAAATATCTTGTCAAGAACCTCAGTTTATTCATCCCTCGTTCCTTAGCTCTAATCTTGGTGTTCCACAGAATTTGACTTTCATTATCAATACTGGGGATAAGAGTAAGATTTTCTATTGGTGATTATTAGAAAATCTACTGCCTCTTATAATTTTTCACCTGCAATTCTCCTATTGACCTTTTCGTTCTATACTGCTTCTATCTGCATCAACTATTGAGTGGGAAAAGGTGTGTTGTTTCGATCAGTATCTGTCCTCCTGATGATTCGTAGAAAACAATAATAGTATCCACTTCCTGTAGGCTTAAGTATGTTTTGCTTAGATAGTAAATTATAAATTGTGTAATTTTTGAAGACCCTGTTTTTGCGACATCATTTGCAAAGCGTTGTAAAGGACTACAAGCACATCTTCGTGCATCGGTCGGTAAGTTTCGATCATTTGAGCAATGACTAGATCAAAGTGCTGCTTCAAGTCTTGAAACTGTAGTAGTTCGACATTCTCAGTCCCAGAACCAGAAATGCAAAAAGTATCTTGACGACAAGAAAAATGGAAAAAAATAAGGAAGGAAGAAGAAAAATAATTCGTCTCATCTTTTGATTTTTTGTGATTAATTATACTACAAACACAACCCCATAACGCCACATTGCTTTTACTTATTTTACTTGGCACGTATTTTTTTTGGACGGTATAAAATCTTGTGCTGAGGCATAGCATAGAAAAAAGGCTAAATCTAACGCAAAAATAGTATCTGAAAGTCAGATTAATAACTGATGTTACGCACTCGTATGTTTTGGTACGAGAAATCTATTAGCTTGTCAAAGCTACCGTGTTTTGAATTAGAGTGGCTGCCAGCCTTACGCCTCACGCCTGAGGATGACACCCGACGATTTGTAAACAAGTGGCACTTTGTGTCGTTTGCAATTTGGTGTTTTGCGTAACATGAGTTAATAATAGGAGTTAAACGTTAAAAAGATAAAAGAAATCAATCAGATTATGAAAAAAAGTCTGTATATAGTTTATAAGTAATTGATAATCAAAAAAATTATAGACATAATAATAAAAATGCAACTCTTTGAATATCAACTTTTTGTTTTCTCTGTATTCTTTGTGGTTCAAAAATTGCACGGACTATCGGAAAAACCAAGGAAGCGAATATGATGTATTTTCACAAGAGCAAGTGGATGGCAACTATCATTAAACGACATGACAGACTGAGTATAAAAAAACTGCCGCAATGTTAAGGATGTCATTGCGGCAGCTAATTTTAGGTAAGAAGTGTAATCTTAAGGTTTGCTCTTATTTGATAAGGGACAATTTCTTAGTCTGAATTCCATCATTTGTTCTAATCATCAATAAGTACATGCCGCCTTCCAACTGAGTTGCATCTACTGTAAATTGATGTGTACCTGCCATGACATTGCGCTGAGCAGCAATCGTACTTACTTTGCTACCAGCCAGATCATAAAGTTCCACTTGCAAATCACTTTCTGTCGCTAAGTGAACTTCGACCATTGTCTGTTCGCTGAAAGGATTTGGATAAATGCTCACTTCATTTTCTATTGATAGGGCGTTTGATCTACTCTCTACTGCTAAAGGATTTGGTCTATTTCCTATTCCCATTGGAATTGCAGTAACGGCTGCTCCGTTTTCTGTCACAGTAATCTCTCGGCGTATTGATTCGCCTGATGGACGAGTGGGCGTACAAGTCTGTATGCGTGCGGTGAAAGTGGAGCCGTTTTCTGCCACAAAGCCTTGCTCCAGCGTAATAGATTGACCTGCTTCAAAAATTACCACATTAGGAGATGGTACAGTGCCGCTAGAAGTAATCGTATTTTCTGCATTATAAGTACCTGATGCAATTGGATTATCATCTATTTCGTCTGTAAGTGGACAAGTATCGTCAGAGATAGGATCGCCTTCTATGATGAGTTTAAAAGCAAATACTCCTGGACCACCATTAGGCGTATTTCCTAAATCAAATGGATCATCAGGAGAGCTTCCTACGGCGATGGGATTTGAGACTTCATCTCTTATAAACCACTGTCCTTCAGCTCCAGTAGTTCCATTTGGATCAACGGTCATTTGTACAAAGCCACTTGTGTTAATAATGAATCCTCCTCCAATAGGGATGTTATAAACAAAAATACCTGAATTGGTAAGCGTGAGGGTGAATCCACTCACGAAAAAACCATCTGCATCAAAAAAATCAAATGCTACCTCACTGTTCGGAAAATTTGTACCACCAACAAACTGAAACTCACCCAATACAGCAGTAGTACCAGTAGGATTCCCCGTACCAGATATGTCCATGATATAGTCCTCTTGACCTACTACCCCAGAGGTATCAGGAAAGGAAAAAAATGGAGAATTGCCATCAACGAAACTATCAAAAGTGAGCGTTGTTTGTGCCGTCAATAGTGGGACTAAGACAGCAGAAAAAATGAGCGTATATAAAAATTTCATAATAGTACAAGTGTCTTTAAAAAGTTTATAAATGAGTTAGCTGCTCGTTTGGCTCACTAACCCTTAGATTTAATTATTAATTGTATTTATGTCATTCTAGTCTGACTAATATACAATTGGTGCCAAATTTTTTGTTTTGTAATAGGGTTAATTGGTTTTGATCAGCCTGTACTTTGCAATTAGATGGCGTTTAAAATATCGTAGATTACTATTCCGTTGTATCCTTTTCTGCTTGAGGTGAAGGGAATACGAAGCTAGCATGTGTTATTCTAAACTTTAGATAAAAGACCATACTAGAAGCGGCATGATTGTGCTGTGATCAGTACTGTCATCTCATTTGTATGCTATGCTTTTGGAAGAGCATGAATCCACATTTAGCGTAGAAAAAAATGTAATCGGAAAGTTTTCTTACATGGAACTTTCGCCAAATTTAAATTGGCGATAATGCACGGAGAGCAAAGAAACAGATTTTTTCTTGAACTAAAAAATTAAATTTATTCAGATTACAAACACCTATGCTCTCGGTAATCTACCACTGCCAAAATAAAAATAAAAATCAATTATTTCTCCGCTTTTTAACCTAAGCACTCACGTTTCGCTGAAATCTATTTTGAAAAAATGAATTTGCAACAGAAGTGCTACATACAATTGAAATTTTTCGCAGAAAAATTTCAATTACCCCTCTGGACAGAGAGAAAAAATCAAAATTTTCAATTTTGATTTTTTCTCTCTGTCCAAGAGTTCTTTTTTATTGTACAAACAGTATTAAATTTTGATTTTTTGATTTTCAAATCAGCGAAACGTAAGTAAGCATTAGTAGAACTGCTCATTTAAGCCAAATGCACCATATCCGCTAAATAATTACTTCCCTCCCCATCTTAGCAGATTGCATAATGGCTTCAATAACTCTTATGTCCTTCATCGCTTCTTCTCCTTTCGCGATCATCGGCTGTTTATTCATAATTGCTAGTGCGTCGTCGTCCATCTGTTTGGCTTGCTGATTTTCAATAGGTTTATTCAATAATGTGCCATCACTCGTTTTGCCTTGCACCCCATTATAGCTCTGCATAGGACTTAGTTCATACCAGCCATTTTCGCAATTCAATCGCAAGAGATTCATACTTTCACCCACGCTCGTTTTTCCTTTTGCGATTACACCATTAGCGAATTGCAGTTGGTATTCAGTTGTTTCGTCCACTTCCGTAAAATATTCGGGTCGTTTGGTACTTTGACGAGCAGAAAGGACGCGCTCAGGCTGCATACCACTTGCGTATCGTATAGCATTTACGGTATAGACTCCCATATCATAAAGTGCACCACCACCAAGTTCTTTTTGAAACCGCCAGCCCTTTCCTACGCCTCCATTATAGCCTGCCTCAGAAATAATTTCTTCTATTGCGCCATAAGGCTTTGAGCTAGCGTAGGAAATGACGGTCTGCGTATTGGGTTCGTGCTGCATTCGATAACCTATGGACAGCCGGACTTTATTTTTTTCGCAAGCATCAATAATGCTTTGACATTGCGTCACATTCAGTGCCATAGGCTTTTCACACCATACGTGCTTGCCCGCTTCGGCTGCTATGATACTGTATTTAGCATGCAAACCTGTTGGGACAACGATATAAATAACATCAACTTCGTCATTATTGGCAAGTTCTGACATATTTTCATAGTTATAAACATTGCTGTCTTTGATGCCATATTTTTTTTGCCAAAGAGGTATTTTTTCAGGACTGCCTGTAACAATAGCGCGCAATTCGCAATGCTTTGTCAATTGCAAAGCAGGCGCCAATAAATCTCGACTGTAATAGCCCAGTCCTACTAAAGCTACGCCTAATTTTTTTGAACTAGTAGAAGTACTCGTATCATTTGCACTTGTCTTTTGCTGCGTGGGTCGGCAAGCACCAAATAAGGAAAGACCAGCGAGGCTAGTGTAGTAAATAAATTTTCGTCTGTCAAATTGCATGATGATGATTTTGTAAATGGATAAGGTTTTTTACTGAAATGGTTTAGCTGTAAAGTTAGTTACTACCTGATATTACGCCAAACACCAAATTGCAAACGACACAAAGTGCCACTTGTTTACAAATCGTCGAGTGTCATCCTCAGGCGTGAGGCGTGAGGCTGGCAGCCACTCTAATTCAAAACACGCCAATCTCAGAGATCAGCGAATAACATAGACTAAGATACTACTTGCGTAACATGAGTTACTACTACATGAATGAATAGCTAATCTCTGAGAATAGCAAGGATGTCAAGTATTTAAGCTAGTTTTGTCCGCTAAAATTAAACAATGTGCAATTATTAGCAAAAACATATCAAGGATTAGAAGCGATACTAGGAGAAGAATTGCAAGCCTTAGGAGCAAAGAAAATTGAAATATTGCATCGAGCAGTTCGATTTGAAGGCAATCAAAAAGTACTTTATCGCGCTAATTACGAAGCGCGAACGGCTTTGCGTATCCTTGTACCGATTCGACAATTTAAGACCAAACACGAAAATCATTTCTATCGCAAAATGCAGGAAATTGATTGGCGGCAGTACCTCAATTTGAAAACAACCTTTGCCATTAATGCCGTAACAAGTTCCAAGTATCTGCGCCATTCCAAATACCTTGCCTTGAAGTCGAAAGATGCTATTGTAGATCAATTACGCCCTCATTTCGATGGTCAACGCCCCTATGTAGATACCAAAAATCCTGATTTTCGCTTCAATGTTCACATTGCTAAAGACAATCTTTGTACCGTTTCTTTAGATAGCTCGGGGGCATCGCTCTACAAAAGAGGCTATCGGGTGGCGAGTGTAGAAGCACCCATGAGCGAAGTACTAGCGGCAGGTATGGTCTTGTTGACGGGTTGGCGAGGAGAAAAGGCTTTCGTCGATCCGATGTGTGGTTCGGGTACGATTCCGATAGAAGCGGCTTTAATTGCTTGCAATATTCCACCCCAATGGAAACGGGCAGCTTTTGGTTTTCAAAAGTGGCAAGACTTCGATCCAAATTTGTGGGAAAAGATCAAATCAGAAGCCCAATCGAAAATCAGAAAAGCAGCCATGCCAATTGTTGCTTACGACCAAGATTTCAATGCTTTTCAAGCCACTTCCAAGAACATTGATAATGCCAATTTGAAAGATAGCATTAGGGTGGTTTGGAAAAAATTAGAAAAGCTGGAAAATGATTTGGACTCAGGAATATTGGTTATGAATCCACCTTATAATGAACGATTGGCAGAGGCTGATATGGCAAGTTTTTATTCCAGTATCGGCGACCAATTGAAACAGAAATTTACAGGTTTTGATGCTTGGATTATTTCTTCTGATCGAGAAGCTTTGAAAAGCATTGGTCTAAAAACCTCTCGAAAAATTGTGCTTTTCAACGGTCCGCTTGAATGTCGCTTTCAGAAATATGAATTGTATAGTGGAAGTCGGCGGGTGAAGCAAGGTAATGAAGAGGTATTGTAAGTTCAATCCTATCGAACTTTCGCCTAAACTTAGTAAAACGCACTCTTTATTTCTTTAGGATACCTACCTTCTAACAAAAAACACGGGGATTAAAAATAAAATAACAAAAACAGAAAACAATAATCCACCAATCGTTCCGACGGCTAGGGCAAACCAAAAAACTTCTTGCTGCCCGTGAAGCAGAAAAGGGATCAACCCCAAAACAGTAGAAATGATACTGAGTAAGATAGGTGTTATTTTATGATAGAAAGCTTTCAAATAATGGTCTAAGGAAGTAGAGTTTAAGGATCGCTTTCGATATTGATTGTAATCGTTGATGATGAGAATGAGGCTATTCACGACGATGCCACTCAATAGAATAAAAGAAGTGTAGCCGCCTTGATCGAATGGAAAATCGAATAAATAAAAAGTTAAGAAGATACCAATGAAGGAAATTGGGATGAGCAGAACAATGGTAAAGGCTTGTCGGAAAGATTCAAAGAGCAAGGTGCAAACAAAGAAAATCAAAGCAATGACAAGTAAGAGCAGCAAATATTGTTGTCTCTTTTCTGTTCCGTATTGCCATGTCCTTCGTTCTGCACTGTAGCCCAGAGGCATTTCTTTTTCCATTTCCTGCATCACTGCTTCCAAATATTTGCTGCCAAAGCGAGCAGAACCCGTATATTCAAATTCCAGCAACTGCAAATACTGTTGATCTTCTTTGTGGATACTAGAACTCACTTTTTGCTTCTCCAAACGAGCAAATTGCGCAAAGGCGATCTTGCTGCTGTCTGATTTTTGGGTTTCGTGCTGCAAATGCCATAAATCTTGCTGCTGCCGAGGCACTAATCTAAAAGGGGTGTTGTCTAATAAGTAAGCATCTGCACTGGTATTTCTATCAAAAACTTGTAGTATTTCCCTTAGCTGAAAAGAAAATACATCCGCATTTGCCATTGCCGAGCGTTCTAAACTCAATTGATATTCGTACAAATCTTTTTCCCACCAATTGATATTGGCTTCTTCGTTGACGCTTTGTATGCGCGGATGTCGAAGTAGTTTATTCGCAAAATTTTTCGCTTGTGTTTGCAGGCTTGCTTTGTTGTAGCCTTTCATCAAAACTCGAAAGCTCGGCGGCGAACCTGCTGAATCATTGCTAAATCCTTTTCCCACGCCATAAATATTCCACTTGATGCCGCCCATATTTAAGCTGTAAGCAATCAAACGGCTTTTGAGTTGGTGTGGAAAAAAAACATCATAGCCGTCCTGGAAATAAATTTTAACGTTGCCATATTGCCCACTGCTGGCACGAGTCGTGAACTGTTTGATTTCTACTTCAAATTGTTTCAAATAGCTTTCAATTTGTAGCAGTGCTTGATTCATTTGTTCTAAGCTCGCTCCTTGTGGCATACTAGCTTCCACCTGAAGTATCGTTTCGTCCGCTGCTCGATAAGCTGCCCCTTCATAGACGTACCAAAGGAACAATCTCAAAGTACCACCTAACAATTTGTTTACGGTCGGTTTGACATGTTCTACGTAGTAGTCATTGCCCAGCGTTTTATTATAAAGTGGTCGGTCTGCTAAACTATTAGGAAAGAGGAAAACGGGTAGTCCAAACAATAGAATTACGCCCAAAAGCACCCAAGTTTTTCTTTTGATTAGGAAAGTCAGTAGTGTTTTATAAGCAAGATGATATTTAACTTTTCTTCGCAATCTTGAAATGGAGAGGGGTTTCGCACTTTGATCAATTTTTATTTGCTCCAACAAAGCAGGAATCAACAGCAATGCCACCAATAGCGAAACGGAAAGATTGATAGCGAGCACTTTTGCAAAATCCAGTAGATTGAGTTGCCACTGTTCTGGTAGAAACCAAATAATGCTGAGGGCAGAGACCGTGGTAAGGGTGGAAGCCAATAGGGCTGGGAATACTTTTAGATTGCCTTGTTCTTTCAAATGGTGCATCATCACGATACTATTGTCAACAAGGATGCCAAAAGAAACGGTGATGCCTGCTAGTGCGTACAAATGCAATTCTACTTGCAGCAGTTCATAAAAGATGAGCGCGATGCCTAAATTTGCCAACAAACTCAACAAAACGACTACCAAATATCGCCAATTTCGATAAATCAGCAGCACAAATAACAATATAATTACGAGCGATAATGCACTGCGCTGAACGATTTTTTCCAACTCCTGCACCAAATAAGCAGTTGCATCATCTTCCAGCCTGATTTGGTAAGTATTGGGTAGTTCTGCTTCCAAAAGCGCCGTGCTTTGCTTTATTTTTTTTGCGACATAGAGCTGATTAGCCCCTTTTTCGGCATAGAAGAGTAGTCGGACGCTGTTTTCTCCATTGATGCGATAATATTGTTGGGCGGCTTGCTCTTTGTATTGCACCTTGGCAATATCTTTTAAATACAAAATGCGATTGCCTTGCTTTTTTAGTGCAATATTTTCTAGTTCTTTGGCGCGTACTTTTTCTTGAACGTTGTTTAATTTCACCGTCCACGATTGCCTTGCGGTTTGAGTGAAACCAAGATGCTCCGAACTAAAATGTGCCTGTATAGCATTTGTGATGAATTGAGTGCTAAGTCCTTGTTGTTCAACTTGTTCAGCATCATAAATGATTTGCCACTCCATATTATTTCCGCCCGTGATCTGGATGTTCTCTACGCCTTCTAGCAAAGCCAATTTGGGACTAAGGCTTTCGTTTGCGTAACGATAGACCTGCGTCACACTGGCTGCGCCGCTGAGCGAGTAACTCAAAATAGGACGATCTTGCCGCTCTGCCTCTGGATTGTAAACACGAACGGTCGGAAAACTAAGTCCTTGTGGCAAGCGCGGATAAAGTTGTCGAATTTTAGCAGCGATCTCAAAGCGCAGGTAGTCTAAATTAGCTCGTTCGCTGACTTGAAGTTGCAGATTGCCGTAGCCACGATTGGCGATAGAATAGATACTTTCTACGCCCTGCACTAGATTGAAAGCGCCTTCTAGCGGTGTAATGATTTCTTGCTCAATCGCCGTCGGAGAAGCATTCGACCAATAAAACTGTACTGAAAGTGCTGCGTTGCGCTCGCTCGGTAGCCATTGTATGGAAAGTCTGGGCAAAAGGGCGAAACCGATGCAAGTGAAAAGGGTAAAAAAGATGAAGGTACTAAAAGAAGAAATATTCCATTTCATGGCGTTATAACAATATACGTACGATATTAATTGTCACCCATTGCCGCTCTGATTTCTTGGATGTAGGCTAGAGATTCTTGGGTGATTTCTGCAATTTGTGCATCACTTAAAAGATTCAACTGAAGCAGCGATTGTATAGTAGACTTTATTCACAATAATATTTTTAAGAAGTAGAAAGTATATTTTTCAACCCTTTCGAGCGAGTTAAAAATTTTTGTGAATAATCACCAGTAGTTATCTGTTTTTGCTGGATTTCTTCTTTTTCTCTGAGGCTTTGTGCTTTCTCTTGTTCTGCCACTGCTTTTTCCGCTGCAATGCGCGCTTTCTCTTGCTTTGCCGCTTCTTTTTCTTGTGCAATGCGCTCCTTCTCTTGTTCTGCCACTACTTTTTCTTGTGCAATGCGCTCTTTTTCTTTTTCTGCCGCTTTCTTTTCTTCAATAATGCGCATTCTCTCTTGCTCTGCACGCAATCTTTCTTCCTCTAAAATCGCTTTGGCTTCTTCCAAAAGATTCATTTCTTGCTGCATGCGTTCTCGCTCCCGAGCAATTCCTTTCTCTATACCCATTTTATAAAGGTAGTCCTGCTCTACATCGTACTCTATGACCATATCTGATATTGCTTTTATTGTTTCTTGCTCCAAATTACGCAATCTGGACAAGATAATCAACTGTTGTAGATATTTTTTTAGAAGATCGGGGGTTTTTGTAGCCTTCCTCAACGCCCCTAAAAGGTAGCGCAATACCGCCTCTGTTCGCTCTTCTTCGTAGCTACTTAATATTGCTGATAAGATCACTTCGGGCACTTGTCTCTCAACCTCTCAACCTCTCAACCTCTCAACCTCTCAAAATTATGTTTGTAAAACTAAAAAAAATCCCGTATCCTTGTAAACGTAAAACGAGTTTTTTTAACCAAAAGCAGAAGGTATGAAAACGATTTTATTTCTAGTTGCCTTCACGACGCTACTGTTTGGCTGCGCTACAAAAACGGAAGAATCACCTGAACAAATGACTACGACAAGCACTATTGAAAGCCCACCAATAGCGGTCAAAGTCATGCCTGTTGCCTACGGTAGCTTTCCATTGAAAACAACGACCAATGGGCGTTTGCAAGCTGCCCGCAAATTGGCACTCAAACTAGACATCGGCGGAAAAATAGAAGCCCTTTATCTGAAAGAAGGTCATCGTGTGCAAAAGGGAGATTTGCTGCTTCGACTGGAAGATACGACCAAACAATTGCAACTCGAACAATATCAATTGGCACTGGAGGAAGCCGAAGTCAACAAAGCGGATTTACTAATCGCCAATGGTGGAAAAGCCTACGTGGACACTTCGGTGAGTGCGCAAAAACTGCAATTGATCAATACTTTGAGTGGCTACAACAAAGCCAAACACGCCATTAAACAAGCAGAATACGAATTGAGTAAAAGCAAGGTCTTCGCGCCATTCACAGCACTGATCGCGGATGTGAAAGTGCAAGCCCAACAACAAGTCGGAGCGGGCGAAGCAATTGCTACGCTAATTGATCCCAATAGTTTTGAAGCGGTATTTACTTTGCTGGAAAAAGATGCTTTGCAGGTGAAAGCGGGCGAACGGGTGCGCCTACAAGCACTCGCCAATCCAGCAATTGAAATGAATGCAAAAATCAGTACCATTAATCCTGTGGTGAATGAACAGGGCTTGGTGACCGTCTATGCCCAACTGAGCCGTACAAACGCTCAACTTTTTGAAGGCATGAATGTGCAAGTCAGTATCGAACGCCCCGTGGCGAGACAACTTATTGTCCCCAGATCGGCAGTGGTCTTACGCTCGGATAGGACAGTGGTTTTTACTTACGAAAATGGATTCGCTAAATGGAACTATGTATCCATCGCTCATGAAAATGATCGCTCGGTCGCTATAGCGGAAGGATTGAGTGCGCAAGACACCATTATCTATGAAGGCAATTTGAATTTGGATCATGATGGGGAGGTGATCCTAGAAAAAAAGGAAGATCAATGAAAGAAGAAACAACCGAATGAATTTTTAGATAATCGAATACTATAGAATCAAAACACTCAATGATTATGGCAAAAAAGCAACCTATCAAAGCAAAAACGCGACAGGAAATAGCAACTGAATTAGGGATTAGTTATAGTACTTTCAGACGTAAGATTAAGGAGTGGGGCATTGAACTGCCTACTGGTCTACTCTATGAGCATGAGCAAACTATTATTTACAATGCCTTCAATAAGGGAAAGAAATAAGTGGTAAGGAGAATTCTAACCTTATTTTATTATGGTTTTGAACGATTTTGAATGCTTTTGAATGATCTTAAACGATTTTGACGGAAACTTAATTCTACTTATTTTCCTTCTATTCTAGAGTCAGAAATTATTTTTTTCATCAAAATATTATAACTATGTTTAAGAAAATCTTATTTGGAACCTCCTCATTGTTATCAATAGCCTTGACATTCTTTCTATGTTTCATGAGTCCGCAAGAAATGTTGGCTTATGATGGAAAAGGGACTTTATACGGTAATGATGCGGGAACATCGTTTTGTTGCTGCGAAGGTTCTAATTCTTGTAGCGCATCTGCATGCGACAGTACCGTGTGTAGTTGATGGATAATCGTAATTATCTTTACTTATTACTTACTTTAACTCTCGACTTTCTCGAAAGCTGAGAAAGTCGAGGTTTTGCTGTATTTAAATTTATCATAGATAGAGTGTTAATTTTTGTTAATCCTTACTTATTGTTTTACGTACTTAATTGATGATATATGGATGTCCTATTTTCTAAGCAGAATTTGAGTAACTATATTTTTTTCTTCTTAGTTTTCCTTTTTACTGCCTGTTCTGACTCTGTCTCTATTAGCTATGATGTAATAGACGTAAATCCTGATGCTCAAAAATCGACTCTTTTTTCTGAAATCTTTAAAGAGGTGAAGTATGTCAGATTAGAGGATACGAATCCTCTAATTGGCACAATAGGTAAGATTTTAGTTCTGAAAGATAAGTACATCATAAAATCTAGTGCTCCTGACATAATCTTTATATTTTCTAAAGACGGAAAATTGATAAACAAAATAGATAGTGAAGGAGAAGGACCAGAGGAATATAGCAGTATAAAAGATATTGCTTATGATAGTGTAAAAGAGGAAATTATAATTTTGGACAGGAAGAAATTTAAATTGATGAACTTTGACCTTAATGGTAAATTTATTAAATCTTCTTCCCTTCCGTTTTACGTTAGCTCCTTTTGGAATACTGAGAATAGGTACATGCTCTATTGTGGTGCTGAAATAACACCAAATAATGATACAAGGTTGATAGTTACGGATAAGGAAGTCTCCAAAGTAGACAGAGAATTCCTTAAAATAAATCCAAAGCAAGCGAGATTTTTGAATTTTTTTGACAGAAATAACTTTGTAGAATTTGGTGATAGTATTCGTTTTTTTTACGGATTTAATGATACAATCTACAACATTTCTGAACGAAAAATTACACCAAGGTTTATAGTTGATTTCGGCTCTTACAGCTTACCGAGTGGTGTTATGAATAGAGATTATGAATCTTCATATGACTTTATTGTCAATATCAGAAAAGGAGATTTCGCCTTCAGGATTATTGGGTATGCAGAAAATCAGGATTATATAAGCTTTTCTTTTGAATTTAGAGGGGAATTTCTTTTGTTCTTTTACGAAAAAAATACTCAATCATCACGTCTTTTCAGAAATCTACAGGACGATATTAGCATGACTGATTTTTATGTATCAGAAGTAATCAATTTTACACCTATTCATTTAGACGCAGAGAATAATGCATTAATGTATGTAGAAGCCGATGCACTTAGATCGTTTATCGACGAAAAAAAATCAAGTAATGACGGAAGTAGCATCAGTGATCTAGTTGAATTAGATAAAAAAATAAGTGTTGGCGATAATCCAATTTTAGTGGTAGGTAAGGTATCGTTTTGAATGAACAAACTGAGTTTGTATACATGCGAAGAATCATGGTTGTGATTTCGCAAATGTTACCAAAAGTGTGAATGACGATTCTATATACTCAAGAAAAAATTGTATTGAATTGTAACTCTATGTATAATCATTTTTTGTTAGATATTCCGCTAAATCCCTTTTTTTCAAAAGAAGTTGAATTATTCACTACAACTAGATTTTATACTATTCTATATTCTTTTAGTCATCAATTTGATAAAGACATAAAGTAATCTTTCTTTATTCATTAGTTCTCTCCTATATTTCACTACCTATACAATAATGAAAGACGTAAGTAATAAAAGGGTCTTATTTTGGATGCATTCAGCTGTTAGTCATATCATTAGCATAACTCGAATAGCAAATATCCTACAAAGCGAAGGATATGATATCTACATTGCTTCACACTACACAGAAGATATAAAAAAATACATAAAGAATCAAAATTTCATATACTTAGGCATGAAGTCCTTACCCTTTGGGGTAAATTGGGAAGCAGTACACGCATTAAAAAAAGACAGTAAAAATGTCAAAAGTGATGTTTTAAAATATAAGTTTGAAGATAAATTGTATATAGAAAGAAAAAGAGAAATAGCTGATGTTGTAATACATCTACAGTTTAATATAATCTTCATAGATTCAATGCTAGCTACAGAATTCATTATACTATATGAATTCTATGTACACAAAACTAAGTTTGCCTTCTTACAAACAATGTTTCTTACTAACATCAGTAGAACAAGGGCTGGCCTGAACAGTGGAATATTACCTACGGATAATTTTTATCGCTTAAAATGCTTAATGGGACTGATACTTCATCATGCAAAAAGATATAGTAAATACATGGTATACCTTGGTAGAGATGATGTCACTAATGTAAAGAAAAAATGGAGAATTTTAGACAAAGAAAAAGCTTATCCAATAGATAAGAATAGATGCTTCAACATTGGATTTAAAAATGTTCCAGAATTCATCTTGGCATCAGAAGAAGCGGATTTATTTGCAAGGCTGAAATCGAAAAATCAATATTATGTAGGATTTAAGGTAAATACTAATAGAGAGGAATATAGTTCAACTGCCTTAAACAAATTCCTAAAAGGAAATGAAAACAAATTTTTAATTTACTGTTCTTTTGGTACTAGGAAGTACGAGTTTAGATCAGTAATTGATAGCTTTAATAAAAAACTTTGTGAGCTTGCAGAGGATATGAATGACTGCATCTTTGTTGTATCTTCTAGTTTTGGCAAAAATGCAAATACTAATCAATTAAAAAATATTTTTTTTGCCGATTATATCCCTCAGATGGAGATTTTATCAAAAGCAGATCTTTTTATAACTCATGGAGGTCTAAATTCTATCAAAGAAAGTATTCATTTTAATGTTCCGATGATAGTCTATCCATTAGATGAAAGATATGATCAAAAAGGTAACTCTGCAAGAATCACTTATTACAAGCTTGGGCTTAGAGGTAACATTTTTAGAGATTCTTCTGAAGATATTAGGAATAAGATGAATGATATTCTAAGCAATCACATTTATAAAACAAACATAAAAAGGTTAAATAAAAATATAGAACATAAATATAAAGATGAGGGTTTTATTGAAATACTGAAAAAATCTAGAATAATTGAAGACTAAATTAGTTACGATTCGCTAGTAAACTGTCTTAATCTTTCTATTTCAATGCGACGCTTAAAAAATACGCCATCGAACTACCCAGCGGTTTGCTATTTTTAAAAGAACAAAAAATGGTATATGATTGCTTGGGCTATCCTTCAGAAGCCATAAAAAAGCAATACGAAATGTTGTAGTTGTCCCGTTTTGGGTCGTTTTGTCCCGTTTTTGTGTGTTCAAAGGGCTTAACTTTGTTTCGAAAAAGTTTTGAATGTTTATTTGGGGTTTTAGCTAGTATGTATATACACCTGACAAGTATAATTGTTAGCAAGTTAGTTTCTTTAGATTCACTTTATGAAGAAGATTGTATATAGTATTCTTATCCCGCCTTTTATAATTTCTCTTTTGTTAGGCAGTTGTGTGTCAGAAATAGATGGCGAGGCGGTATTGCTATTGAAATACAGTGAAAGTTATATGTTACCTCTAGCTAAGGGTGGTTTGAAGTTTGTCCCACGATGGACACTACACGAAAAAGAGGATACATGTTTTTTAGCTTACCATAATATATATTCTCAACATATTGAAATGTATGATTTTGAGCGCAAGACCTATTCCCGTGCAATACCCCTAGCGCAGGAAGGAGTTGATAAGGTCAGCGTATCAGAGTTTGCGCTGAGCGAAAATGATATAATTATTTTAGGGCGTCAGTATATTTATCGTGTTTCTCACACTGATTCTATTGATGGTAGTGTGAAATCAAAAACTCCTATAAGATCAGATGAAATTTCTTCGGGTAATGTACCATATGAAAATTATTATTTATCAATGAATTCTAATTGGGGCGGAGAGTCTGATTTCTTTGATTCTAAAAAGGGAAATTGCTATTTGCCTATTAGGGAAGAAGGGAGAATATCCTTAAGTACAGATGATTTAACATCTGAAAGTATTGTATGTGAGATTGACATGAAAAGGAAAAGTATAAATATGCTAGATATATTCTTTCCAGATTTTGTTAAAGAATATGAAATTTTCACTCTAAATCCTCTTTGGACAGATTATATATATCCCAGTCTATGTGTCGACGAAGAAAATATGTTGATTTATAATTTTCGAGTATCAAGTAAAGTCTACAAGTATGATTTAGTTAAAAATCAAGTAATCAAACAAGCTAGCATAAATAGTGCTTATACAAATAATAATATGGAAAGGGTACAAGGTGATGTTAAATCTAAAAAATTTATAAATGAAGTATTTAACAATCGGACTACATTTGGACCTGTGAGATACGATAAATATAGAAAATTGTATTATAGGATACACAGTTCACCCACCGAAGCATCATATACTAATGAAAACGAGAGTAAAAAGTATTATTTTTGTATTTTTGATCAAAATTTTGAAAAAAAGGGTGAGGTTCAATTATCAGACAATTTGTCTATCTTTTACTATGGTATAAAGAAAGATGGTATTTATTTTTTGTCTAAAGAGGGAACATCTGAGGATGTAGCTCAATTTGAAAAGTACACAATTACTGCAAATAAGAATCAATGATCGCCGTAGCAGTATCCTCCGATTTCTATGGAAAAGTCAAGAAAAGATGATAAAAAAATGTAATGTATAACTAAAACAGTCGATTAACCCCAGATGCCGTACGCTTCTCTAATACAGCAGCCAATTGTCCAAGTGATAGCTGGCTGCTACTTTTTTTTGGAGTCAAATAAAGCCAAACAATTACTTTACAATGTTTTGAAAGGTTTTTCTCCAGTATGGTATATTTTTTTCCTGCATCTTTGTAAGGAAAGATAATTGAAGTGCGCACGAGGTTATTTTTTAGGGGATTTGCCGAAATCCTTGGAAAGAGTAGGCATAACTATAAGATAAGTTAGATAATATGAAAAAATTATTTCTTGTTTTAACTTTCGTTATTGGTTTAGGAACTTTTGGTGGAATAATCGCATGTGAATTAGATGTGTGTTTGAGTCAGTTAGAGCAAATAATTGAAGAAGCGGCGGAAAACTGTCCTGACGGTTATCAAATTGACATATACAATTGTTAATAAGCGTACAGCGTATTGTAGGAGTAGATAACATCGTGCATTCTAGATAGGTGGAGTTAAATGAGTGTCACTATTTGAGTGAGCCATTCCTGTCTGGCTACACTTATACAATTATTGTAGTCAGGCGGGTTTCGATGTAAAAGAGTTTCAAAATCAATATAGCTACATTGGGCGGACGGAACTATTTTAGATCAGAAAAGAGTTGTCCGAAAGTGTCGAATATTTAAGTACATCTTAAAAGTGTGAACCCTTTTGAAGAGTACATCTACTTAATCTGCGAGGCCTAATTAAGCCTGCCTATTTTTGTATTAATTGATCAACGCCACATTAATAGAATAGATGAGAAATGTAATCATCCAATCAATTAGAGTTTATGTACTTTTAGGGCTGTTTCTTTTTGTTTGCTGTAAGGAGGAAAAGAGAGATTTGAGCTTGAATTTTATATCAGATTATAAAATTCCTTTGCGAAGTGGTGGTTTGAGCATGATTCCAGACTGGAAGATTGTAAATTACAATAACGAATCTTATTTTGCTTATCATCATGTGTATGATCATCACATAGAAGTGTATGATTTGTATAAGAAAGAATTTTCGTATAAAATCCCTTACGAGACAGAGGGACCAGACAAAATTCGATTATTAGATTTTGATTTGTTTGAAGACAAAGTAATTCTGGTAGGTAGGAATAATATCATGCTGGTAAATAAGGAAGGGCAAGTATTGAGAAAATATTCCAATTATCCTAATAAGGAAAATTCTTTAAGAGGTATTGAATATGATGAGTATTCTATAAGAATAGGTAACAACCTCAGAGGAGATGTAGATTACATAGATGCAGAAAATCAGTTTGTGTACACACCCATTTTTAGAGAGGATATTTCTGCATTGGAAGAGGCTTTTTTTCAAACCCAAGTTTTAGCTTATCAGTTAGATATGAACGAGGGGAATACGCGACCACTGAATATAAGCTACCCTGATGACTCAGAACAATACGGCGTATTAAGCACGTCCCATTTTTTTTCTTCCTATTTACTACCTTACCTGTGTTTAGCAGAAAACAGATACATTTTCTATAACTTTCCTTTTTCTAGTTTTGTTGGTAAATATGATATTGAGGCTGGGAGAGTTGAAAGATCAGCGGCTATAAATAGTAAATTTACTTCAAATGCAATTAGTCCATTCTCTGAAGACTTATCTAAAAGGGAAGGTATTCGAAGGATGCTAAATAAAGAGGTTAGCTTCGGGCCAGTAGTACACGACCCCTACCAATCTTTGTGCTACAGGAAACATTTAGGAACTAAAGAAGAAGATAAGGAAGATATTCCGCAATATTTTACAGTTTTTGACGAGCGATTAAATAAAAAGGGAGAAGTCAAGCTACCAGAACATTTATCAAGATTTAATTACGCTCCTACTAAAGAAGGTATATATTTTTCGCTTGCAGCAGGATATAATCCTTCCGAAGACACCATATATCTTAAACTTTATGAACTCAAACAATAGACTCCCTGATAGCCACGATGCAGCAGGTGTTCCACGTCTATTAAAATAAAAAACGAAAACCGTTCGTCTAGAACTGTGACCGATGATACAGTACGCTCGTCTCGTGTTTTGCTTTTAATATGATGCAATGATTAATCTTGCGAGATGAGCGTATGCTACAACTCAGTTGCACATGTCTGCTTCATGCTGAAACCGAGCCAATTGCTTAGTTGCTCGAATCAAGTACCAACTTGCTTTACCTAAATTTTCTTCGTATATTTATGTGCAAATGGCAGCAATTTTTACTTTAGATATCTTCGACGAGTGGGCAAGGCATGAAGACTTTTGAAGTTTTAGTAGCTATGGAATTCTATTTTTGCTAATATTTCAAACTTCAAAAGTCTTTTGTTCTTTTGTCAAAATTCATAGTGAGAATTGCTGTGCAAATCATAAGTAATGATGCACCTACTCAAATACCGACTGATTATTCTATTCTAGTACTCACTAAGTATATTAATGGAAATAAAGTATGCAAATATGCTTTCACTTAGTACATTTTCAAGTTAATAGTGTCGATAGACTACTGGACATTTTGAGTATTACCAGATTTTAAGGTGACTAGAAATGTCATTTTTTATCCCAATATCAGAAATAAGCCTGAACTTCGAGCATAAAAATGACATTTCTGTTCTTTCAATTTGAAAATGTTCAGTAGTCTATAGTGTCGAGTTAATTGTTGCTTAAATTTCTGTTTATCAAGGACTTATAACAAGAATTTAACCGACATTATTAGCTTGAATGACTACTTAGCTAAGTTAAGAAATCTGGAAGATGTCAAAAATAAATAAATATAAAAAAATGTATTATATGTTTTTTAGCTATGGCTATTTTTTGCTCTCCGTTATGCTCTCAAAGTGAGAGAATCATAAGCATACAAGAAGCAGAAAGTAGATTCAAATTTTCGGATATATTTACCTTTGAGGGATATACAAAATTAGAACTCAAAAATGACAGCTACGTTTTTTCGGCAGACGAAGTGCTTTTTGATTCCGATGATATATTTATACTGAATGATGCGGGCAGAACACAAGAGGGTATAATCGTTTTTGATAGGCAAAGCGGTCAATATAAAGGGCGTACCGGTCAGCAAGGAGAAGGTCCAAGCGAGTATCGTGGATTACGAGATATATCTTTCAGTAACAACGGCGAGGAGATACTCGCCTACGACGCGACGAAGCTCTCCTTTAAAAGTTACAACAAGGAAGGCGTGTTTGAGGCATACAAAAAGGTTTTTATATCTTGTACAGAATTTGAAGTGCTACGGAGCGGATACAAGGTTTTATACAACGAATTTGAGCCAGGTGCTTTCGATGTTTCGGGCTACTACTATATAACAATATTAAACCCTCAAGGAAAGATACATAGATCCTTGCTTGAGATTCCGAAAGAATTAATAAATAATACACCTTCTTTGTATTCATTCACAGGTTCGCTGTCAAAGAATGCTAACACGATCCTATTTAGTCCACCCTTTGGAGAAACAATCTATAGGATTGACGAAAATCGCGCGCAGTCTGCCTATAAAATAGACTTCGGTTCTTCTAAAATACCAGCGAGAATGAGAAAAAATCTTTCATCGATAACTTTAAATCCGATGATAGCAGTGGATTACTCTTATCTTGCTACCAATTTCTATAAATTAAAAAACTACCTACTTTTTGGGTTCAAAGACAAAAATAGAATGACCTATGGCATTTTTGATGAAGAAAAGGAAAAATTATACTTACCCAAAAATGCTGAATATGGTCCATTCAAAACTTTACTATCTGATGTTTCTTTTTCTGGATTAGAACCTGTGGATGAAGATACGGTCGCATTGATAGTTGATCCAGAAAGATTTATAGACCTCCGCGACAACACAGACATCATGAAGGAAATCAAATTAATGCCTGAGTTATATAAGCTACTAGCAAATATTTCTGAGGTTGATAATTCTATTGTATTGTACTTCAAAATGAAGTAGCTGAAAAATTTAATTGGCAATAGGTTTTGTTCGCTCCCGCTCCACTATATTAAGTCTTATGATTCTATTAAAAAACGAAGTTTTGTTATTTTTTTTCTTGATTGGATTAATATTTTTTAGTTGTCAAGAAGAAAGCAATCAACAGCAAATAGCAGAAAACGAATTTGAGAGTATGTTTTAAAATTAAATTCTGATATATTGAAAATTTAGCAAAAATTTGAAATTAAATTTTGTAAAAATCTAGTAATCATCAAATTTGTTGAGAGCATTTGATTTTTATTAGGACACTATCAGGTTATTATGGAA
>JBCCRX010000030.1:0-28227 GCA_039201015.1 Bacteroidota bacterium
ATCAAAAATCTCTAATTTTTGATGCTTTTCACCCTTAAAATCCCTTAAGCAGAAAGTTTTTCTCATCAGAAAAAAAACTTTCTGCGAATTTTGGAAACGGAATCCATACTCAAATGTCGATCTAATTTTTTGAACGTTACTAAACTGATTTATTTTAAATCTATTGCCAAAAGTAAATACGCTTAGGTACTTAAGTACTTCTACCTATTTGTTTAAGCTGTTTATTTGTTTAAATTGTTTATAATGAACACTTTACACAAGTTTATGTCCTAAATAATTAGGTAAATCTACTTAGATAAGGGAGGATTATGCTTCCAATAAAAATAGCACCTGATCGTATTCAACGGGCTGCGCATCCTCTACCATTACTTTCACTACCGTACCACTGATTTCAGATTCGATTTCATTAAATAGTTTCATCGCTTCCACGATGCAAACCACATCTCCGCTCTTGATTTTGTCGCCTACTTTAGCATAAGCAGGTTTGTCGGGAGAGGAAGAGCGATAGAAGGTGCCTACAATGGGTGATTTGACTTCTAGATAGTGTTTTTCCTCTTCCTTTGCTGTAGGCGTAGGTACGCTTTCTTCTTTTTTCAGTACAGGAATAGTCTCTACAGCAGCGGTTGTGCTGGTAGCAACTGGAGGAATTGCCTGTGGAACGGGAACAATAGTGGGAGCGGTGGGAGCGGCAGTTATGGTGCGGGTTTTGCTATACTCTTTAGTGCGGACTGTCAATTCAAAATCGCCATCTTTCATTTTAAATTCAGTAAGATTTAAGCGATTGATTGTTTTTAGTAAATCCAGCATTTCCTTACAGGTCATAGGTTGGACGTTTGTTTTATTTGATTATTCGATAATTTTTATAGAAATCATCAAACAAGCATTTCATTTTAATAAAATAGACATTCTTTCAAAGAAAAGGTTGTGAAATATAGGGGTAGTGAGTAGTCTTAAACAGCAATTAATAAAAGGCTAGTCTTCTAAGGTTAGAAACCTGTCTGCCTCTAGCTGATGAACTAGGAGTTAAGGATTTCAGCTTAAAGTGGGGACCTCAACTAGTATCAGAACTTTAGAAAGACAGCCGTAATGAAACCTAAGCCAATCATAATCAAGTAGCTACAAGACTTATTCAACTAATTGACTTGCTAGCGGACATTTCAACATTGGGGCATGAGAAATATCATTTTTGCATTCAAAATCTAAAGATATACCCAATATCTTGCTAGAAAAAATGACATTTCTGAATGCTAAATAGTCGGATGTCCACTATTAAGACTAATTGATACAGCGTGAAAACTTATCCATTTCAGGACTTTACGCGCTCCATGTAAGCACCTGTCTTGGTATCAACGCGTACTTTATCTCCTTCATTGATGAACAGAGGGACACGTATTTCACCACCCGTTTCTATTTTTGCTGGTTTGGTCGCGTTAGTAGCAGTATCTCCTTTTAGACCAGGCTCTGTGTAAGTGATTTCCACTTCTATGCTAGGCGGCAGTTCCATGATAAGTGGTTTTTCTTCTTGCGCATGATAAAGGATGTCCACCGTCATGCCTTCTTTCACGAAATCAGGATTATCAATGAAATCTTCTTGCAAAGAAATCTGATCATAAGTTTCATTATTCATGAAATGATAGCCCATATCGTCCTTATAAAGGTATTGAAATTTGCGTCTTTCAATCCTTACGATGTCAATTTTATGTCCAGAAGGAAAAGTATGATCTACTACTTTTCCATTGGTCAGACTTTTCAATTTCGTTCTGACGAAAGCAGGTCCTTTTCCAGGCTTCACGTGCAAGAACTCCACAACGGAATAAATATCATTGCTGTGGTTGATCGTCAATCCATTACGAATCTCTGATGTATTAGCCATATTGCGCTTAATTTGGTTTATTTAAAACAACTTACTGGTGGACATTAAAATTAAGTTAAGCCTACAAAGTGTTAACATCCAGTCGATTAGTCATTTTTTTTGATTAGCAATTTTCTTTCGATTGCTTAAAACCGCGCGAAGATAGCAATACTACTGAAATAGTTTGGTAGTTTGCACTGGCAAGTTTTGAATTTGAAGCACAAGAGCGGAAAGCGATTCACTCTACAAAAACATATTTTGATTTAGGATATTTCACTTTGTATCTCACAAATAACGCCTGTTCTTCTTGTGCTCCTAAAGCAATTTCCCAGCGCAGCAAGCCCTTGTCTTTGTCTAATTTGGCATTTTTTGCATAGGCAACATCTTCTATTTCGATCTCTTTATTGGTGGAAACGGGAATTTGATCAAAGACGATGATATTTACTGGAACGGACTTGTTGTTTCTGATGATAATGGAATAATCTCTGGACTCTGTCTTTTTGCTGCCGACTAGGTTTTTCTTTTGATAGATACGATTGCGTTCTCTTTTGATTTGGACGTTTCGATCTCTTCCCAAAGACAAACTCAAAGTATCGGAAAGCGTACTAATGTCAATTTCAGATTTTCCGATGAAGGTATTTTCAAAGTAAAGATTGGCACTGCCTGATAGTAGGTTGTATTTGTACCATTCCGTGACTTCTGCACTCAGGTAGGCGATTTCTTCCAACTTGGGAACGCTTTCGTATTGATAGCTCGTCGGCACTTCGTAGGCAGCCAACTCGATGATATTTTCTTCGCCATCGGAGGGAATGCTATATGGGACATCCAACTGAAATTCTACGGTGGTTTGCTTTTGATTGATGGTCGTTGGTGGACCAGTCCTTTCTGGCTTCGCTTCTTTCGATTTTGATTGCCTATTGCTGTTACTAATTCTGCCATATCCCGTCACGACGACTTCATCCAAAGCAACACCTTCTTCTATTGGAATATCTATTCTGCTGGAATTTTGTACCGCCACTTCTTTGGTACTAAAACCAGTGTAGCTAACAACGATAGTGCCGTTTTTCAACAAAGGAGAATTTAAGGTATAGCAACCGTTAACGTCTGTAACCGTGCCGACATTTGTGCCTTTGATGAATACGCTTGCTCCAATCAATGGTTCGCCACTATCAGCATCTAGTACTCTTCCTGTCAGTGTATTCTCTTGATAGGAGGCATTGTTTCTGTACAGATTGGCGTTGGCAGGTAACCCTACATTGATGTAATATGGATTTAGTTCAGAAATCACATTTTTCTGATCTGGATTGGCATTTGAAAAGGTGAGTAGCGCGTTTTCCCAATCTTCACCCGTTTGTTGTTTCAGCTTTGCTTTGTATAGTAGTTGGATGGGCTGACTAATGTCTTTTGCTTTGATGTCATAAGTAGCTTTCCAAGAAGCTCTTTTCGTCAAGTAAGAAAGCTTAATCGCAGTGGCTAGGTCTTTTTTGGTCATTACTTTTATAGTGATCCGATTTGGAATTTCTTTTTTTGCTCCTGTTAATTGTCGCATTTTTGCTCTATTATCATGAAGCCGTTCATTGATTTTTTTTATTTCCTGATTGATGGTGTAGGTTTCCAGTTTCAGTCTTCTGATTTTATCACTATAATAATCCGACGTGGATTGATAGGCTTCAAAATCGTAGGCTTTGCTTTTGTCTTCTTTGGGTGCGTGTTCTTTTAGGAATCGCTCTTCCTCTTTCAGAATATCTACAAGTGTTTTGAAATAATTTAGACTGTCCGATAGCACTTTATTTGCCAGCCTTATTTTTTTAAGTTCTTCTTCTTGTGGAATATTCTGCTCTTTTTTGGCTTGATAATTAATAGAAAGTATAGTCAATTCTTCTGCGGCACTGAATTGAATACTATTGTCTTGCAGATAAGGAGAAATGTCTTCAAAAACCAAAGAAGACATGCCTGCTTTCAAGTTTAGATCAGCCGTTCGTTGGATTTGTGCGCCTTGCAAGAAAACCGTGACGCGTTCTATTCTGGAATCTACGGCTATTGTTCCATTGTTCTTCTGTGGACTTTGCCCGATGAGTGAACTAAATAGCAGACAATTGAGGAGTGTAAAGCGGATTTTCATGTTGTTCATATTATTCATTTTTATGTATTACTAGAACGAATGAAACAACAAAAAAGGCTGCCAATCCACAAAAGATTGACAGCCAACACTTAAATATTCGAAATCTATGTCACAAAATTTCTATTATAGGTCGCTCGGTAGTAATACTTTACTAATGATATGTACTACACCATTGGTAGTTTGAATATCGCTGATGCGTACCAGTGCTTTTTCATTATCTTGATCTTCGATTCTAATAATCCCTAAATCAATGTCTATAGTAATTTCTTCACCGTTCAAGGTCATCACGGTCTGGTCATCTTCCAAATCATTGGACAATACATTACCACTGACTACGTGATAAGACAATACATTTGCCAATTGGTCAGCATCCAGTGCATCCACTACATCTTCAATATCCTCGAATCCATCATCAATTGGTGCAAACACCGTATATACATCTGCCCCTGACAATAAGCCGACTAAATCACCCGATGCAGTCGTCAAAGCACTTTCCAAACGACCTAGGTTTTTATCATTAACAGCGATGTCTGCAATCGTCGGTAAACTCAATACGTCGTTCATTTCATAAATTACCCCATTTTTAAAATCGTTTGGTGTACTAGAAACTGATACGAAGCCATTCACCATCAATTCATCATTGTTTCGCTCCAACATGATGGACAGGTTATTACTGTTCGGACCAGCAGAAGAAGCTGTTTCAAAGTAGCGGTTTTCTATTGTTAGATTTACTACACCCAACCGCCTATCTTGAATGACGTGATACAATAAAATGTCCGTCAAATCTTCGTTGGAGACACTCGTCAAATCTACTCCCATTTTCTCAAAGGCGGCATTATTAGGGGCAAAAAGAGTGAAATCAGCATTCTCTTGATCCAGAGTAGCATCCAAACCTGTTCGCTCTAAAGCAGCACTCAAAGTGCTGAAATCGCTATCGCTTCCTAAATATTCTGTAATCGTTCTGTCCTTATCCGCTACGACCATATCATCTACATCATCACTTTCGCAAGAAGCGAAAAACATCAAGAATGCTGGTAACAACAGCAACAAGGGAAACTTTCTAATCTTCAATAAATTCATATTCGTTTAAATTTTTTCAATAAATGTCAGCTGTCTAAATTCAATGCCTAACCTATACAATCAGCTTCAATTGAATCAATAGTTGATCTTAGAGCTTGTTTGGATTTTATCGTCCTGATAACCAACATTTTATGAACCTGACGTTGAAATAAATTGCTCACTTATCCCGACCGTGTCTGCCTCAGGCTGATAAACTCACAATTGATTTCTTAGTCAAATTGTGTCCGCCTTACCGTGTCCGCCTCAGGCGTGAGGCTTGAACCATAAACTATTGATTATCAGCTAAATAAATTTTCAAACAAGCTCTAAAGAATTAGCAGTACTATTAAATAAGGTGAACTAGACAGCTAGTCAGTTAATACTATACTTTTGAATGTAATTGCTACATTCTTGCTCGAACGTTCGTACATTAATAGAAGGCAAAAACGAGAGATTTGTGCGGTGAAGACACTTATTTAATTGTTAAAGTGGCTTGGATTTTATCCTAAGTAACGCTAAAAAAATAGGTCTTCGATTTATGAGCAGACTTCCGCCTCAGGCGGATAAGAAGGTTAGAGTAGGCAAATCGGAAGGTTATTTTTTGGCTCTTCGGTTATTTTTGTGGAAGATGAAAAAAGTACTTTTTTTATCTTCCATAATAAGGGAATTTTGTGGAGAGAAGGAACTATATACTTCCTTCTCTCCACAAAATTCCCCGATGAGCCTATTTTTTCTTTTATCCTTAATACAGTGTAAACTAAGTTTCTTTGTATTTTAAACAGGGGAGTTTGAGGGAGAAAAAAGGGTTTTTCTAAAAAACCTTTTTTCTCCCTCACCCCTTTTTCGCCGCCGTCTTCGACGGCGGCAGATGGGTTTTTTAAAGCTCGAAATTCTAAGGAATTTCTCGCTTCTCAAAATTAACAAAAACTTAGTTTACACGGTACTCAGCAATGTTCACTTTAGGTATCTTTTCTTTTGAATGAAGAGACCCGCTTGCAGGGAAATAGCAAAAGAAAAAAGAGCAAATCAAAATATACATTGATTTGTGTATCACTCCTTTGGATGCTAAGGTGAAAATTATTGTAGGAACGTTAGGTATTATCTACTATTGCCAATGTTTTTTCGTTGGGATAGTATCCGCTAAAAATAGTAACTTCGTTTTTGCAAATAAGAACTATATGATACAAAAAATTCATATCCAAAACTTTAGGAGCTTAGAAGATGTCCGTCTAGACTTGGAAGATGTAAATTTATTGATTGGTCCGAATAATGTAGGGAAGAGTAATCTATTGAAGGCGTTTGAGTTTTTGAAAACTGTATTATCGTACGAGCAACTCTCAAAAGAAGATTTTGAAAGACTTTATTTCAAGACAGATAAACAGAGTGAGATGTCCAAAATTGCGCCTGCTCCAATCGCTATAACCATAGAGAATAAAAACATTACGTATCGCATAGAGATATATGATTATAAAAATAAAGAACCCAATGGCATAGCGTTTATAGGCATAAAAAAGAAGCGCATTGAGGTATTTCCTGAAGATATGTATTTGGTTCATATCCACAAGTTGAAGGACTATTTTGAGGAATATATTTTAGTGAATAATGGTGTTCGTATTCTCACAACTGCATCTCTAAATTCCGAATCAGATTGGATGAAAAATTCAAAATTTGCAGCTGCTTACGAAAAGGGGGAGTTAATACACAAAGGAGTATGGGATTTTGATACAATAACGCGTGTTATTTTTCCTAGAGTCAATGGGCATTTCAATTTATTTTATGAGGATTTTGCTCATTTAGTCAATCAACTAAATGTTTACTCTATCAACGTCTCTAGTTTAAAACAACCTTATCCTACTTTAGAAAACGACTATGCCGTCAATGCCAATGCTAGCAATTTGGTGGCTTTTCTGGATAATATGCGTGATGCTTACCCAAAAGTCATTGAAAATATTAATGAGCATCTAAAACAATGCATTGAGGAATTTAGAACAATTATTTTTGAGAAAGTCAATTTATCCAAAGAACACAATTTGAGAAAAATATATGGGGATAAGACCTTCAAAAGGATTGGTATTTTAGATAAGTACAATCAAAGGTATTGGGCAGATGAGTTATCAGATGGTGTCCTTTATTTTCTATCGCTTTTGGCTATTATACACCAACCTAATCCACCAAAATTACTATTACTAGAAGAGCCCGAAAATGGCATACATCCAAGGCGCATCAAGGAAATCGTTGATTTTATCTTCGACCTCTCCGCGAGAAAAAAAGTACAGGTTATTATGACCACTCACAGCACAGTTTTGATTGACGAATTTAGAGATTTTCCTGAAAACATTTTTGTATTTGACAAATCTGCTGAAAGCACCGTCATCAAGAATTTGCAACACGATATTATCGCCAAAGATCGAAGACAATCAAAAGAACTAAACTTGCCTGAAATTGATCTAAGTGGTTCTCTAGGCAATCATTGGGCAAGTGGATTAATAGGAGGAGTGCCAAGATGAAGGAAATTATCTATGGAATATTTGCAGAAGATGACGCGAATGAAATTTTCATTCGAAACTCAATTCCTCAATTGGTGGCTTACTATGGCTATAGCGAAAAGGTAGAATTCATTCTTCACGAAGACTTTACTACTTTGACAAACGCCACCAATAACGAATACGTCAAAGATAAGTTTATATCTCACGCTTCTATGGGCATGAAAGCTTTTGTTGTTCCTATAGCTCTATGTATTGTAGCTTTAGACGCAGAAGATAGTGAACACGGAGAGCTATTTCATGAAATGAAACAAAAACTGAATGAGACGACTATTCACGATAGAGTATTGATTTCCATTCCAGTACAGTGTGTTGAGTATTGGCTATATTATCTTAAATTGAAAAACGAGAACAGCAGCTTAGAAGCCACTGACCCCATAGAAAAAATAAAGACACGGCGTGAAGTCAAGAAATTAGTTTATGGCAGGGAAAAGCCAACCAATAAAAAATCTAGTCCGATAGTCGAAAAATTAAGTAAAAACATAAACATTGACTGGCTAAAACAATGTAGTAATAGCTTCGACCATTTCTGTAGGCATTTTGAAGAATATATAGAAAAAATTTCACCTGCTTAAATTACTGACAATACCCACCAAACATACAAAATATTAATAACAAATCAATTCTGACCAACTTCGCACCTAGCCACAAATTTTTCTAACCTTTACTCACATCTCCAAAAAATTCTTCAATATCTTTTCTCCTACTTTCCCCGACTTCTCAGGATGGAATTGAGTAGCGTAAAAATTATCTTTTTGCAAGCCTGCACTGAACGGGAGGACATAATCACTCCACGCAGTAGTGTATGCACCTACCTCCACGTAATAGCTGTGGACGTAATAAACATATTCGTTTTCTAAAGACGCATCAAAGATACCATTTTTAAGATTACGGATTTGATTCCAACCAATATGCGGTACTTTTTCTTGCTGCTTCGGGCGGAACAAGCGCACTCTCTGAGGAATGATACCAAGGCAAGGCGTATCGTTTTCTTCGGAATATTCACAGAGCAGTTGTTGTCCGATGCAGATCGCTAATACGGGTTGAGTAAGTCCACGAATCACTTGATCTAAGCCGTGTTCGCGTAGATGTGCCATAGCAGAATTAGCTTCTCCCACGCCTGGAAAAATGACTTTATCAGCAGTACGAATTTCGTTGTGGTCGGCGGTGAGTTTGGCAGCTACCCCCAATCGCTCTAGGGCGAAAAGTACCGAGCGAACATTTCCAGCATTGTAGTTAATGACGGCGACCATGCTTGTTGAATTAATTGTGATAGCAACGGATTGGAGGAGTGAGTGGATTCCTAATACTTCTAGCTGAACTGTCGAAAATTGATTTCTAACTTACAGACCTCCGATATTTACTAAACATCGGAAATCTGTAAATTAGTGCTCCTAATTTCTACAGTCTGATCCCTCTCTCTTCAACAAAACTACAAATAATTTTCCTCAAAAAAGCCGCCGTAGCCGTCTATGGATTTTCGTTTCATGATTTGGCGGTAGCTATCTTGGGTGACTGGATAAATTGAGTAATCAGAATCCTTGACGAAATCGTTTTGATTCAGTTCTACATTTTTGTAATATTTCATAGCAGCTTCGGCATTTTTGAAGCGTCGCAAAACGATCAATGGAATGCGCTCTGAATTAGGAGGTGTTAGATAGATATTGGAGACGCGCAAATTATCAGATTTATGGTATTTCCGATTGAACTCCGCAATTTTTACTTTGGAGTCCGTCAGAGAAACCGAAGGGGCTAGCACGACGACCATGTAGTGCATTTTTTCAGGTTCGTATTTGAAAATTGCATCTGTACTGCCACCACCAGGAATAGGGCTGCCAGAGCGTTCTCCGAGTAGGCGTAAAATTTCTCGGGCGCGTTTTTGCTCATCGGTTTTCGGATAACTTTTCACGACATCGCGCAAGCCTCGCACATAAGCATCTTTTCCTTGTAGATTGCCTTCGGTCATAGCGGTTAATAATGCAAAACGCGCTTTCAATGGATTGTCTTTCCCAAATTTGGTATCGACTTGTTGCAGGCGATTGTGTGCATTTTGATACTGTCCATTAGAAAATAAGCGGTAAGTATCATCGTAAAAAGTATTGAGGTCGCGTTCCTTTGAGTTGACTTTTTGTGCATAAGTTGGATCGGTAAGCACCAAAGTAAATGGACTGTCAGGAAATTCTTTGACCAATCGATCCAGATATTTCTTTGCATTGACTTGGTTGCCTAAATCCTTGTGCGCCAAGTACAATTGATAATAAGCCTCTGCTTTGTGCTGCGTTGTTGGATATTCACGCAGCAGTTTTTCTAGCACTTCCACGGCTTTGTCTAAGTTTTCCAATCGCTCTCGATAGGCTTTTCCCAATCGAAACATTGCATCATATTTCTGTGCTTCTGCTTGTTCGAGCTGTATTTTTGATTGTGGTACACCGCGCAAAAGATCTGCCACTTGTTCGTCCGTCAAGCGACCACTGTTCGCTAAGTCCAAGCTCGAATCTTCTTCTGATACTTCAAATTCTTCGGCTGCCTGCGCATTTTGCCTTCTCCAATTATCGGTGAGTGGACGATCGCCCCAATTGCGTTCAAAATCTTTCTTTCCTCTTTTCACCGAGCGATCATCGTAAGCCCAAAAAGAGTTTTTAGAAGCTACTTGAGTGGCAGTAGCAACCCCTGGTCGTCTGCGGGGCGTATTTTGGCTGTTTTGCGCACTTTTAATCGCTAGTTGTCGCCGCTCTTCGTCTTGTTTTTTCTTCATTTCAAAAGCCAAAGCGCGTTTTTCATCTGGCGTCATTTTACCTACCCGAATCAGGCTATCTTGCAGACTGACGGTATTGATTTCTTTTGCAATGTCCTTCAATATACCCGCCAATTCCTTGATCTCTTCATAGCGTTCATCATTTTTGGAGATGCCTGGCAAGGCTTGATTATAGTAATCGCTGGCTTTTACGTAGTCTTGTTTAGCGAAATATATTTTTGCTAATTTTAGGAAAGATTCGGCTTGTTGTGCTTTATTGGTAGTGCCTTGCGCCAAAGCTAGTTCAAGGTATTTCACGCCATTGGTTTCGTCGCCTGCTTGCAAATATATTTCTGCAATTGCGAAATAAATACGATCCAGATAATCAATATTTTTCTCGTCTTTGGTCATTTTTTCTAGTGCCTTCACTGTTTCTTCCCTGCTAGCACTACCGCTATTGTACTTATTTAGTAGCATGCTCACCCTTGCGCTAAATTCCATTTCGTAGCTAGGGCGCATTTTCACCACTTCTTCGTAGCGTGCATAGGCAGTGCCATTGTTGCCACTTCTTTCTTCTAGTTGTGCTAGAATGTAAGTGTAGCGCGCGCGATCTTTTCGATTGTCTGCTAGCTCAATGGCTTTTTCTAGTGGTGCAGCTATTTCGTCATATCGCTTCTGCTTATAAGCGAAATGCGCCATCACGATGGGCAGTTCTTTTTGCACATTAGGATAGAGACGGTCTTTTGCAGACAATTGCCGTAAAAGGAAAGCGGCTTGATCGAATTTGTCGCGCTCAATGTAAGTTCTAGCTAGCCAAAGTTGCCCTTCTTGATGAATGGGTTTGTGCTTGAATGGTCCAGTTGGTTCATCCAGTTTAATGTCATTGGAATTATCTTCTTCCTTTTTTTTCTTCTTCTTGTCCTCCTCTTTTGGCACTTCAACTTGTGGTGCAGGGGGGCTGGTAGCGGGTGTTTCTACTTTTGGTTTTGGTGCGGTTTTTTTGCCTTTCTTTTTGGCATTTCGTTGCCGCTTGATTTCTTTGTTGCGTTGCTTGCGCCTTTTCTCGTATTCTTTGCGTTTTTCTTTGGCAGTTTGCTCGCGTTCTTTTTTGTCCTCTTGGCGTTCCTTGGTTTTTTCCTTTTGCACTTTTTGTCGTTCTTTCTTACTCTTTGGCTTGGCTCTTTTTTTCTTTTTTTCCTTACTCAAAAGGGCTTCTGGACTAAATTCAGCTACCAAAAACTCTAGTGTTTCTTCTGCGCTCTCGTAGTCTTGCTTCAAGTATTGTGCTTTTCCCGCCATCAAATAGCAATCATCCACCCAATGACTCGGACCGTGCAATGCAGCTACTAAGGTTACTTTTTTGACAGCTTCGTCCATATCGGCTGCCACGGCTGCTGGATTTTCAACAGCAACGTAAGGATAAATTGGAAGTAGTTTGCTGTAGTTTTCTGGCGTTTGTTCGCTCAGAGATAGCACGGAAGCTTTGTACAGTTCTGTAGCATTGAAGTAGCCATTGAATTCTGCGGTGACATCGTGATAAGCTTTCTTAACTTTAGAAACATCATTTCTTTTCTTTTGTGTCACACAAGCATTGAATAAGAAAGCAATAAGGCTAAGTACAAATATTTTTTTCATGAATTTCACGCTAAATTTTTGCCTCGGAAGAAGGTTTATACTTCTATGTAACAAGTGGAAAGCCATAAGATTGGCAGAGTTACTTAGTCACTGATGTTACGCACTAGTGTGTTTTAGTGCGAGAAATCTAGTAGCTTGTCAAAGATACCGTGTTTTGAATTAGAGTGGCTTCGACAGCCGACGATTTGTAAACAAGTAACACTTTGTGTCATTTGCAATTTGGTATTTTGCGTGACATGAGTTAGTCATTGAATTAAACGATGTTTTTAAATGGCTTATTGAGTGAATTGTGTAAATTAATCAAAGACATAAAATGGAAAGTTTTTGTAGAAAATCTAAGCGGCTATGAAAACACGTTACTATTGTTTTTTTAAATACTATTCAGGGCTGTACGAAAGTCTTGTTTTTATTAACATTTTACTCGAAAACAACCTGAGGCAATATCAGAAAACCCCTCAACTTATTGATTTTTAGAGGCTTTTTTCTTTCACCGCAAAACGTTACAATCAGAAAATTTTGATTTTTTCTCTCTATCCGAGAAGATTCTTTCTAAAAAATTTCATGAAATAAAATTTTTAAAAGAGGTGCTTTTTCACCAAATAATCAGAATTAAATTTTGTTTTTTAACTTATATATTGGCGAAATGTAAGTACAAAATCCAACTAATTGATAGAATACCGTCACAAACCGAAAATATTTTATGGGAAGCCGTTACATTAGCGAAAATTCACTAATTTGCAGCCTAATACCAAATATTATACAATAATAAGCAAATATTGGAATATGAAATTTTACTCAAACTCGCTTTTATTTTGTTTTGTTCTTTTTGGTAGCAGTTTATTGGCACAAAGCACAATTAGAGGAGAAGTCTATGACGAAGAAACGGGAGAGACCTTAATTGGTGCGAATATCATCGTAGAAGGAACCTCTGAAGGAACAGTAACTGATTTTGACGGCTCTTTTATCCTAGAAACAAGCGTTGCAACACCCTTCAACATCATCATTTCCTACACAGGCTTCTCTTCTCAAACAGTCTCTATTGAAGACGCCAATGAAAAGATAGTTACAAAACTTGGAACGGATGCCTTGACCATAGAAACAGTGGAAGTAAAGGGACAACGCATCTCTGATAAGCAACAACAAGCACCATTAACGATAGAAGCACTAGACAATATTGCAATCAAGGAGACGGCATCCGAAAGTTTCTATGATGGTCTGGGAACGCTGAAAGGGGTAGATTTAACAGCGGCGAGTTTGGGATTTAAGGTAGTGAATACCAGAGGTTTCAATAGTACCAGTCCTGTGCGTTCCTTACAAATTATAGACGGTATTGATAACCAAGCACCCGGGCTTAATTTCTCCTTGGGTAATTTTTTAGGCTCTTCCGAATTGGATGTCAATCGAGTAGAATTGGTAGTAGGAGCAAGTTCTGCTTTTTATGGTCCGAATGCCTTCAATGGCGTAATCAGCATGGAAACCAAAGACCCTTTTTTCCATAAAGGACTATCGGCTATGGTGAAAGCGGGAGAGCGTAGTTTACTAGAGACCGCAGTGCGTTGGGGGGATGCGGTTAAAAACAAAGAGGGCTTAGAGTTCTTTGCTTATAAATTCAACTTTTCCTATTTGCGCGCCGATGACTGGGTGGCAGATAATTATGATCCTATAGATGAATCTAGAGTACTAGCAGGCAACCCAGGTGGCTTTGATGCCGTGAATATATACGGCGATGAATACCAAAGCGGTAATGATTTTTCTTCTTTTCCACGATGGGAATTTCCAGGTTTGGGTACTTGGTATCGAACGGGCTACAGAGAAGAAGATTTGGTAGATTACGATACCCGAAATCTTAAATTGGGCGGTGCTTTACACTTTAGAACCAATCCAGCAAAGGGACTAGAATCACCAGAAATTATCGTCTCTACCAACTTTGGTACTGGAACAACGGTTTATCAAGGCGACAATCGCTTTAGTCTGAGAGGCATCACTTTCCTTCAAAATCGGCTGGAGTTCAGAAAGCGCAATAAATTCTTTTTACGCGCTTACACAACCCGTACAGGGGCAGGCGATTCTTACGATCCCTATTTTACGGCATTGGAATTGCTGGAGCGAGCAAAACAAGACCGCGAGTGGTCACAGGATTACGCAGAATTCTGGCTGGATGAAATAAAGCCTCTAATAGATGAAAGCGATTATCCAAAACTAAATGTAATTGGTGTAGATCCAGTTACTTTTGAAGTCCTTACTGAGTTTGATGCAGCCGCAGCGGATCAATGGCTGATTGATAACCGAGATTTACTAGCAGAATGGCACGCACGGGCAGCTAATTTTGCCAATGCTATGGGGACAGGTGCAACGACTTCCGTTGACTTTTTCGCACCAGGCACAGATCGCTTTCAAACCGAATTTGACGACATCAGAAATACTTTAAGAACAGAAGGCGGCACAAAATTCTTTGATAATTCCGCCCTTTACCACATTCACGGCGAACACATATTTACCCCCACTTGGACAGATAAAATCACTGTGGGTGCCAACTATCGGCTTTACACCCCCGAATCCTTAGGGACGGTATTTTCTGATACCTCTGGTACAAGCATCACCAATTCTGAATTTGGCTTCTATGGCGGCATAGAAAAAGGATTATTTGATAAAAAGCTAAGGGCACAACTCACTGTCCGAACGGACAAAAACCAGAATTTCGATTGGTTGGTTTCGCCCGCTGCCTCTTTGGTCTGGAATCCTTCTTCCAATAATTATCTGAGGGTCTCCTTCTCTTCTGCCATTCGCAATCCGACTTTAACCGATCAATACTTACTGCTAGACGTCGGTAGGGCTGTTCTAGCGGGTAATCTGGATGGCGTAGAAAACTTGATTACGACGGAGTCGCTTAGAGAATACTTCAATGCACCAGCTCCTGATGTGCTTCAGTTTTTTGACATTGATCCTGTCCGACCAGAAAGAGTACGAACCATAGAAGCAGGTTATCGCACCACACTTTTCAATTCGACTTATCTTGATGCGGGCTACTACTACAGTGTTTATAATGACTTTCTAGGATTCAATATTGGCGTTCGTGGAACATTTGAGCAAAGTACAGGTCTGCCCATTAATCTACAAGCCTTCCGATTCGCCGCTAATTCTATCAATGAAGTCACTACACAGGGCGTTGCGCTTGGAATCAATCATTATTTTGCGAATTACTTCATGGTGAATGGAAATTATTCTTGGAACAAACTAATAAAAACAGCAGAAGACGATCCAATTATTCCTGCATTCAATACGCCAGAACATAAATTTAATGTAGGATTGAGTGGAAGAGATTTAGATGTTATATTGGGTGGCATGAAAATCAGAAAAGTAGGATTTAAAGTCAATTACAAATGGATAGAAGGCTTTGTTTTTGAGGGTTCGCCGCAGTTCACAGGGAACATTCCAACTTATTCTTTGTTAGATGCACAAGTGAATTTTCGTCTAGATAAGATAGATACAGTCATGAAAATTGGAGCTTCTAACATCTTAAATAGCCTTAATTTCCAGACTTATGGTGGTCCTAGAATTGGACGTTTGGCTTACATTTCTTTCACTTACACCCAAGACAAGAAATAAAGTTGAGTTCTAATTTAACCAAAAGCCAAATTTCCCGAATGAAGGCAAGCATTTCTTATAAATGCGAAAAAATCATTCTCTTAATTCAAAATATGTTTTATGAAAAAATTGAATACTTGTCTTTCAGCATTATTCACATTGCTCTTCTTGGGAGTGCAAGCGCAAGAAGGACGCTTTATGCAGGAAGTATTCTCCGAAGTAAAGGTCACTAGCGATGTCACTTACGGAGTCAATGCGACTGTACTCTTTTTACCCGTAGTAGGAGAAGCCGTACCGCAAGAATTAAAATTAGACGTTTACGAACCCGTTGGTGACGAAAGAACAGAACGACCTCTAGTATTAGTATTTCATACTGGAAACTTTTTGCCTGTCCCACAGAATGCACAGATTCTGGGAAGAAAAATAGATTCTTCTGCCGTTGAGATTTGTACTAGACTAGCAAAACAAGGCTACACTGCCGCTTCCGTTAATTATCGCGCAGGCTGGAATCCCTTGGCCGAATCACAGCCACTTCGTGCACTGGGATTGATCCAGGCATCCTATCGAGGCATACAAGACGGACGTACTGCCATTCGATTCTTTAAAAGAAACTATGCAGAGGGCGGCAATACTTATGGGGTAGATACCAGTCGCATCGCGATTTGGGGAAATGGAACAGGCGGTTACATTACAAGTGGTATGGTTAGTGTATCAGAATTTGAAGAAATTGTCTTGGCAGAAAATGCACCAGGTAAATTCCTTCTGGATACTGATGGCGATGGCACACCAGAGACTCCTATGGTAGCTCCACCTGTCCACGGTGACATAGAAGGCAAAACCTTAGCAGTCATCGGTGATATGCCTGCTTTCGGCTATCCTGCTGGCGATACCAGCAGCTATCCTAATCATGTGGAATACAGCTCTGAGTTCGATCTGGCTGTGAATGTGGGTGGTGCTCTGGGCGATCTATCTTGGTTGGATGTTGGAGAACCGCCTACCATTACCTTCCAATCTGCCTTTGATTTCTTTGCACCTTACGAAGATGCCGTCTTGATCGTTCCAACTACTGGCGATCCGATAGTAAGGGTACAAGGTGGACTGTTTATGGCAAGAAAACAAAATGAATTGGGCAACAATGATGTCTTCATTGATGCCAACATTGATGATGAATTTACAGCACAAGCGAGAGCCAATTCAGCCATTGCAGGACACGAATACCTAGAGGGGCTTTACCCAGTGGTCAATCCTTTGAATGTAAACGGACTAGACGAAGGCGTACCGATTGAGTGGTGGGATTCTACTGCACTTTCTCCTCCAGTGGAAGGCTTTCCGAATGGACTGCCATGGAATATATTACCCCATCCTAGCGGACCTTCTTTTCATCAGCAAGGTTTGTTGACCAATACTGGCATGGGACCAGAGCTCGCAAAAACTTACATAGATACGCTCATAGGTTACTTCAATCCTCGTGCCTTTGCTGCGCTAGATTTGATCGCTTATACTTCTACAGAAGAAGTAGCGGAACAAGAAGTAGGACTTATCCTTGCGCCGAATCCAGTGGACGATCAATTTATTCTTCGTTCGGAAAGCACTAGTCCAATGTTGGGTGTTGAATTGTTCGACATCAATGGACGTTTGGTGCAAGAGCATCGTTTCAGAAATAATTATTATTACATTCATCGTCAAGGTTTACCCGATGGAATGTATGTCGCTCGAGTGAGATTTGATAAAGGAATCGTATCAAAGAAAGTACTGTTTAGATAAATTCGTAGAACAATCTTCCAGGTGCGCAGATTACTATAAAAATACAGGTAGTCCTACCAATGTAAGGCTAATGCGCTGGCGTCGTTTCAGCCTAAAGCAGACAAGTCCCACGACAGTATCGCTTTAAAGTTGCCACAGCCTTACAAATTTAACACTACCAAAATACAAAGCGGTAGTTCTTTTTTCTGGAAGGACTACCGCTTTTTTATTGCCTTAAAGCTTTGATTGGAAAATGGGCATCTCTTATCAAATCAATGGATAGTCTAATTTTTAGTTTCATCTGTCGCTCCGTATCTTTGCGCAAAAGAGAAAACAAATGGCAAAGAGCAAAAACAAGAGAAAAAACAATAAAAAAGTAAATCGAAAGCCCAAACTGAGCCTAAAGAACTACATCCTCAAGATCGTTCGTCGGTTGCCGCTACACGAATGCTTAATCTACAACGATTGGCAGGAGCAAGGGAAAACGCAAGTAGTAGTGAGTCGTAGAAAGCCCAATGGTAATCTAATTGTTGGTTTCTACTTAGTGGATTTGTGGTGCATGGGATTGAAGGATACTTTCTATCGGGAAATGGAGCAATGGGAATATAAAAATATTAAGCAACAAATAGAGGAAAGCATGTTTCGAGAAAATGGGACGAGATTCGTCCCAGTAGAACCTGCGCTTGCTTTCAATATCATCTATGGTTCGATAGAATATGCCGAAGATTTGGGCTTTCCTCCCGCTAAAGAGTTTGCCGTTACGGAGTACATATTGGATGATGTAGAAAAAATTCCCTTTATGGAGATAGTGTTCGGTAATGAAGGCAAGCCCTTCTATGTTTCTGGACCAGATGATAATGTAGATCGTGTACTCAAAACGCTGAATAAATTCGTAGGTGCGGGTAATTATCATTTCATAGGTCATCTTGATGGCTTCGATGAATTTGACGAGTTTGATGAATTTGATGAGATGCCAGAAACTGATTTTGCACCCGTAATTAGTCAGAGTAAAAGAGCATTAAAAAAGCTCGAAAGTTTGGAAGATGAACAAGGCTTTGCATTCTTTTTGCAGTTGCTGACAGCAGATTATGCTCACCACATCACAGACGGATTGGTGGAAGATTTGGCAGATGCCCTGGAAGAGGAAGATCAAGAAATAATAACTGATCGGATTATAGATTTTTTCAGTCGTTTTCCCGAAGGTGAGAAAATATTTGAGAGCATGGAAGAAGAAGCGGAACAACTGCTTGAAGCGATCGTCCAGCAAACACTCAATCAAATTGTGTATTATGGCAATGTAGATTTTCTGTTTGAAAAAAATTACCTGCCTATATTAAGTGAAGGTATCAATCCTAATGAAATAAAATCACCAGAGGAGATGGTTGACTGGATTATTGATGCTACTTCTAGAATGGATTCGGATCAAGCCTTTGAAAGCTATGCGTCTCTCGACGCAATTGCAGCACTAGAAAAACTGGAAAAGGAAAGTGAGAATCAGCAGATAGATACCGATGATGAGAAAGTGAGGCAGGCACTTAAGGAAAAGGTGATACAGTCAATGAAGGAAAAATACGAGGATGAATTTTCAGAAGAAGATGTACAAATTATAGAGAAGCAGATTCAGAAAGTAATAGAGGGCTATGAAAAAGAGGCATGATTATTTCGCTGCCAATCGCTCTGGTGGCTCACAAAATAATATCAATTGTTCCGCTACACTCAGATCAGAAGAGATTTGTTCCGCACTAGGATGAGTAGCACGAAACTTTGCTAGTATAGTGGCTTGCATACTTTCCAAACGTGCTCGATAAGCTACTAATGCCGCCAAGTTTTTACGCTCTTTTGGATCATTTTCCAAATCATAAAGACGATGTAAAATACCTGTGGGTGGGTTTCCCGTCTCGTAACCCGAACCCAAATCTGCTTTGCCACTCGTAAAAATATATTTCCAGCGACCGTCGAAGATCATTGCTTTGTTGTCGGTGTAATAGACGGAAAACACATGCTCTCGATGATTGGCGGTTTCCGTTTTTTGTAGCAATGGCAACAAAGAGTGCCCGTGCTGAGCAGGCATCGCTTCCAAGTCCAGTGCCTCCACCAGAGTAGGTGCAATATCAGCTAGTTCCACCAAGGCTTCACGACTAGCGTTCTTTTCGTATCCCTTTATAATCAAAGGTGTTTTCACCGCTTCTTCCCACATCATGTGCTTCTCGAAACGCCCATGATGATTCAATAAATAGCCATGATCGCCTACAAAAATAATCAAGGTCTTGTCCATTAAATTCAGCCGCTCTAATTCATCTAGTAGCAAACCTACATTCTGATCCATGTAGCTAACCGAAGTATAATAAGCACGCGTGATGCCTTCTTTTTCTTCTGTTGTCAAGCCTCGAAAAACTTGTGGCATCCATTGTTTATCCTCCGCGCTGGCATTTGGTAAATTGATTTCAGATGCTTCGTATTTTTGATAGTATTCATTCGGGAAATTGAAGGGCGAATGGGGCTCTCGAAAACTTGCAACGGCAAGGAATCGCTCCTCTTGGTGCTGCTGTATAAAGCGAATCGTGGCATTTGCAAAAAAAGTACCTTGACTATTTTCAAAAGAATTTCCAGAAGTCGCACCATCAGCATTCAACCATATTCTAGCAGGGTCTCGAAAAGGTTTCCATTTTGGTCGGACTTTGTAAGAAATAGTATCTACTAATTCAAGATCAGAAAGCTGCTCTAAATGAGATTGATGGTGATGATTGTTCACCAAAGTATCGAAGCCGTGTTTTAGTCCTGAATTGAAGTGCGTTTTACCAAAAATACCCGTCGCAAAACCCGCTTTTTTGAGGTGTTCTGCTATCGTGTAAGTAGAATCTGGTAAAGGTGTATGCAAAAGAGTTGTACCGACGGCATGTGGATAACGTCCCGTTAGAAGACAAGCTCGGGAGGGCGTACACATGGGCGAGTTGGCGTAGGCATTTTCAAAGCGTACACCCATTTTTGCCAAGCGATCTATATTGGGTGTCTGTATGATCGGATTGCCGTAGCAAGCCACTGCATGATTGGCTAAATCATCGCTGATGATGAATAACACATTTTGGAAGTTATTGGAATGCCGCTCTTCTTTATCTGAATTTTCTTCGCTGCATTGGATAAAGCTCAGTAGAAAGAATGCTTGTAATAGGTATTTCATCTTTTTCTGATCGTTGTGTTCTCTATGCGTAAAATAACTATTTGCTCAGGCTAATCTGTCATTGGAGCTGATTCCTTGTTGATCGTCATGGAGTTGTTAAAAGCAATTTGACAAATTTTTGAAATCTGACAAACTTGTGCGGTAAATATCCAATTGATGGTATGGTGAAGGGTAACTCTGAATTTGCCTGTCATTTGAGCGCATTAAATAACAGGAAAGCTGCCCGATCGCGGAGCAGGCGGAGCTTGAAGTTGCCCGTTATTGTGGTTATCCTTTTTCTATCGTTTACTCACCCTGTAAATTCTACGCCCAATGTAGTAAACTTATCCTACAACTGCTCAAGTTGATAAGGATAAAAGGCACACAAAAAATAGTCAATTTCCATCCACTGGTCTAAGCTCTTCCAACAAAAGTCTATCAAATTCTACCTAAGCCAAATCAAATCTGTATTTTTGCGGCCTTGTTTCTCACGTTTCGCTGAAATCTATTTTGAAAAAATGAATTTGCAACAGAAGTGCTACATACACAATTGAAATTTTTCGCAGAAAAATTTCAATTACCCCTCTGGGCAGAGAGAAAAAATCAAAGTTGAAAATTTTGATTTTTTCTCTCTGTCCAAGAGTTCTTTTTTATTGTACAAACAGTATTAAATTTTGATTTTTTGATTTTCAAATCAGCTAAACGTGAGTTATTCGGAATTTAGAGTAAGAGTTGCTTTTGATCTTAGCGAAGAGAAATTTGTTTATACAAAAATGCCGCTCTTTGATTACATTAATATTGCGATAGGAATAGCCCTAACTACCCATTTCCAAACAAACCAAATACAAATAGACAAATATGGATAGGAATACGATTATAGGTTTTGGATTGATTTTTTTGTTGCTGTTGGGAATGCAGTTTTTCCAAAATAAAAATCGCTTAGCAGTGGAGGCAGAGCAGCGAGTACAGGATTCTATCGCACAGGTGGAATACATGCAAGATAGTATTGCCAAAGCAGTAGTAGCAAAAGAAGAAAATTCGGAAAAGGATGCCAATCAAATATTGCTTGATTCGCTTCAACGTCTCCAGCAAGCTCAGTCTTTTGGTTCTTTTGCCAACGCCGCAAGTGGTATAGAAAAAGAAGTGACGCTGGAAAATGATTTGATGAAAGTCACTTTCAGTAATAAAGGTGGGAAGATCAAAAATGTGCTGCTGAAAGAATACTTTAAGATGGGACCTGTGGAAGAAGGTGAAAATAAAGAGCCACTTTATCTGCTGGAAAATGAGAAAAATAAATTTGAATACAGCCTACCCTTGCTGACTGGTGCAAATATTTCTAGTGACGACCTATTTTTTGATGTAGAAAAGAGCGGTAACAGTATTGTATTTCGTGCGAGAGTTACTGGCGGTCAGTTTTTTGAGCAAAAATACAGTTTAGAGGATGGTACTTATGCTATGGACTATGATTTGAAATTCAATAATCTAGACAATGTTTTAGCGCGAGACATCGAAAATATCTCACTTGAATGGGTGAATTATTTGGATAAGATTGAAAGAAATGTGGACTATGAGCGTAGGATGTCGAGCGTCTATTTCAAAACAGTTGGTGATGATACGGACTATTGCAATTGCAATAAGGCAGATACCGAAAATCTGGAAGAGGCGATTTCTTGGGTCGCGCATTCCAACCAGTTTTTCAATAGTGCTTTGCTCAGTAAAGAAACTGCTTTCACTTCGGGTATCATGGAAACCGCAGAAACTGACCGAGGCGATGAAGTGCCTTACTTGAAAAAGCTGCGTTCGGAACTCAATATTCCTTACGGTGAACTGAAAGAGGGTTTTTCTATGCAGTTCTATATTGGACCGAAAGAATACGACCGTCTGGCTGCCTTCGACAATGAATTGCAATATACCGTTCCGTTTGGAATCAGTATTTTTGGAACGGTCAATCGCTACGTGGTGCGACCTTTGTTCGGTTTCTTATTGAGCTTCATCAGCAGCAAAGGCATTGTTATTTTGGTATTGACTTTGATTGTGAAATTAATACTTTTCCCGCTGACCTATAAAATGCTCTATTCCCAATCCAAAATGGCTGCCCTGAAACCACAAATCAGTAAAGTTCGCGACAAGCACAAAGACGATGCCCAGCAGCAGCAAGTGGAGACCATGAAAATGTACCGCGAGTTCGGCGTAAATCCGCTCGGTGGCTGTTTGCCCATGGTTTTACAAATGCCTATATGGTTCGCACTCTATCGGTTCTTCCCCGCCTCCATTGAGTTTAGGCAAGCCAATTTCCTTTGGGCAAATGACTTATCTTCTTTCGATGTGTTTGCGCGTTTGCCTTTTGAGATTCCCTTCTACGGCACACACGTCAGCCTGTTCACTCTGCTTTGGGCAATTGCCACTCTAGCTTACACGATCTACAATTCTAGAAATATTGATATGTCGGCGGTCAATAATCCTGCGATGAAGTACATGCAATATTTCATGCCGATCATGTTTATCTTTTTCTTCAATAATTTCGCTTCTGGACTGACTTGCTATCTGTTGTTTAGTAGTATTTTTAATATTTTACAGACCGTCCTGACGAAAAATGTCATTATCAATCAAGATAAGGTCAAGAAGGAGCTGGAGGCGTACAAAAAGAAACCCAAAAAGAAAGGTGGCTTTCAAGAACGCCTGGAACAAGCCATGAAGCAACAGCAAGCCGTGCAAGAAGCGCGGCAAAAACGCAATAGCGGCTCGGCTGGACGTCGGAAGAAGAAGCGGTAAACGAAGGATTGTTGTACAAGATGGAAGGCATCAGCATCAGGCTGATGCCTTCTATCTAATTAGTTTAGGAGTAGCCGATATTTTAAGCATTACCAGATTTAAGGTGGCTAGAAATGTCATTTTTTACTCGAATGTTAGCAATACATTTGAATTTCGGGTATGAAAATGACATTTCTGAACACTGAGTAATCGGACGTCCGCTGGTAGGCTATTAATCCTTCTTTCGATTAAAGCCCAAAGCCTTCAACATGAAGCGCGGCAAAGGTTTTTCTGGATCACGATTTCGTAGATTGAGGTACAATCCCCATTTCGCGGCAACGGGCACTTTGTAAGCTTCCACAAATTCAATTAATGTGCCATCGCTATCTTCTACATAAGTAAAATGCCCTGCCGCTTCCCCCATATCGAAGTCTCCACTATTCACCGTGAAAGGGTGTCCCAATCGGGTAACTTTTTCGCCCAGTGCATTCATGTTTCGGATATCAAAACACAAATGAATGAAACCCAAATCGCCCCACAGGCGGTTTTCAAATATTTTCTTGGGAGTGCGCTCCAGTGCTTGTACTAGTTCTATTTCACTATCTCCCAAGATAGGCGCAAATGCTCCTTTTCTAGCTTGCGAATGTCGAAGTAATACACGACGCACTTTCAAATCTCCCGAAGGCAAGGTTTTGAAATCCTCAAAAACGCCCCTTTCATCATAGACGACCACATCATAACCCAATGCTTCTCGATAAAAAGGAATTGCTTTATCTATATCTGTCACACCGATTATTGTGCCGTAAGCACCGCCCGTCAAATGGCGTTTGGGCGCCTGAAACCAATTATTGGAAGGCACAACTTGAAAAATATTATTGTAAGGGTCTTTCAGGAAAAAGCTTTTGATGCCTTCGGGAGTTTCCACAATTTCGGAAAGTAGGTCTAGTCCTTCTGATTGATAAAACTGGTAAGTTTTAGCAATATCAGCACTTTTGACCTTAGCGACCAACATGCCATAATCTCCTAAATTTAGATCGAAACTGGGTGGCTGCGGCACGCGACTTTTGTACTGCCAGATTTCAAATCCACCGCCGCCTTGCAGATTCAAAGCCAAAATAGCGTAACGCTTTCGCGGCTCGCCACCCGTGTAGGGCAACATCAAAGCTGCTTCGGCTTCTTCCTGAAAAATGGAGATATCGGTACCAAAATATTTTCGATACCAAGCCCATGCTTCATCGGCATTTGGCACACCGATACCAATTTGTTGGATGCCACTAATGGTGTAAGTCATATAGAAATTATTCACGTATATAGAAATTGCTGAACCATTTTACAACAATTCAGCAATTCGATATTTTCGTTGTAGCACTTCTTAGATAGCCACCTCGGCTTCTTGCCAGTGCTTTTTACTTAAGGCTTGTTCTCTGTAATGCCCAGCCTGTAGTTTTTCCCTAATAGCAGAGAAAGCAGCTAGCGTCTCGTTAATGTCTTCTTCCGTATGTGCCGCCGTAGGAATGATACGCAAGAGGATAACTCCTTTTGGTACTACTGGATAGACGACGACCGAGCAGAAAATATTGAAAGTTTCTCTCAAATCCAATACCAGCTCTGCTGCTTCTGGTGGCTGTCCTTCCATAAAGATTGGTGTGACACAGCTATTGGTCTGACCGATATTAAAGCCGCGTTCTTTTAGTCCGTTCTGTAGCATATTCACATTGCGCCACAATTTTTCTCTCAATTCTGGCATATTTCGCAGCATCTCCAACCGCTTGATGTTACCTACTACGATGGGCATGGGCAATGATTTGGCAAAAATCTGTGAACGCATAGTATAGCGCAGATAGTCGATTATTCTAGCATCTGCCGCTACAAAAGCTCCGATGCTTGCCATAGATTTTGCGAAAGTACTAAAATAAATATCAATTTCGTCTTGCACCCCTTGTGCTTCTCCTGCACCTGCACCCGTTTCGCCCAGCGTACCGAATCCATGCGCATCGTCCACCAGCAGGCGGAAGTTGTATTTTTCCTTGAATGCTACTATTTCTTTTAGTTTACCTTGCTGTCCGCGCATCCCAAATACGCCTTCTGAAATCACCAAAATACCACCGCCCGTTCTTTTTGCTTCTTTTTCCGCTCTAGCAATTTGTTTCGCAAAGCTTTCCATATCGTTGTGCTCAAAAGGCAAACGTTTGCCCAAGTGCATACGGATACCGTCGTAGATACAAGCATGGCAATCTTTATCATAGACTACAACATCTTTTCTATCCAAAACGGAATCAACAATCGACATAATCCCTTGATAACCAAAGTTTAATACAAAGGCTTTCTCCTTACCCATGAACTCCGCCAATTCTTGCTCTAGCTGCTCATGCAGAGCCGTTTGCCCTGTCATCATCCGAGAACCCATTGGGTAGGCAAGTCCCCATTCTGCTGCTGCTTCGGTATCTACTTTTCTGATTTCTGGATGATTCGCTAAGCCCAAATAACTATTGACGCTCCACACAATTCGTTCTTTTCCCTGAAACATCATGCGGCTTCCAATCTCTCCTTCCAGTTTAGGAAAAAAGAAATAACCGTCGGTTTCATTGGTTTGAAATTGTTGTAGTGCGCCTCTTGATTGTGCTAACTTATCGAATAAGTCCACCATATTGATATGCTTTTACAATCTGCAAAGGATAAAAAAAATGATTTCAAACTTGTTGATTTGTTTATCGCGCCTGAGGCGGACAAGTTTGTTGATTCGCTTATTCGACACATTACCAATGAATTAGATCTGAACAAATCAACAATTTCAACAGATAAAAAGCTTTCCCATTTTCAAAAGTCTATCCCAACTGCAGTATGAATTAGTCAATTATTTTTAGATAAATGCGAAGTACAAAGGTATAAACTTCTTTTAATATCTCCACGAAAGCTTTCTTTGTGAGGCGTGCATTGGTAAGATTTTGACAAGCAGAGGACTTAGCTTATCTATGTATTGTTTGCACTTGTTTCAACTATCTCGTTTAGACAAACAAATCATCCATTACCAAACTTTGATCGACTATTTCCTTTGACCATTTATTTTCTACTAAGCCAAAAGTAGTTATAAAAGTGATAAAGAGATACTTCTTCGTTTTGCTGTGGTATTTGAATAATGTTTTTTTCTGCCGTATGTTTTCAGTTGTATTTTTATCCAACACAAACAAATCTTTAGAAAATTTAATCTCACAAATATGGATGCTATGATCGTTTCTGTCGATTAATAAATCGATTTGAGTACCAGCTAAGTCTTCTGTTGGTTTTGAAATATGGCTGTAGGTTTTGGTTAATACGCCGCTGATACCTAAAATAGATTTTATCTGGCGAAGATGTGAGAAACAAATATTCTCAAAAGCATATCCACTCCAAGTTTTAAAGGAAGGCGTAGAAAAAAGTTGCTCAAAATCTAGTGTTTGGTTGTCTTTATTGGGCGCGATTTGGTGAAGATAGAATAGACTGTATGCGTCTGTTAAGCGGTACAAGGCATCTTTTTTCGTTTTTTTCATGCCCGAAAAAAGCCTAATGAACCCAGACTGTTGTAATTCCTTGAGTGTTCTGGAAAAACTGCCACCATTGGGTAAGCCAGTTGTTTGCAATATTTCTGCTCTCGTCAATCCTCTACTTTTATAAGCTAGTGCTTTGACAATGCTTTCGTGCCTTTCCCAGCGATCAAATAAAGCAGGAAAAAGACGATCAAATTCATCGTACAGAAAACCTGCTTCTTTGAAGCACAATTGATTGATATTTTGAACCGCAGAGAGGTCCCGACGGACGAAGTTGAGATACATCGGAATACCACCGAATGCCATGTAAAGTAGAATGACCTGATAGCGTGGATATTTAATGTTTCTGGAGTGCAAAAATTCTTCTACTTGTTTTAGGTTGAAAGGATATAATTTCAGAATATCCGTGATGCGATTGTGAAGTCCGCCCTTATCGCTAATCACTTTTTCAATCATCCAAGAAGTGGCAGAACCACAAATAACGACTACAATGTGTTGTTTGGAAGCCCAACTGTTCCAAAAGTAGCTGAAGCCCGAAATAAAATCAGATCGCTTTCCTGCCATCCACGGCAGTTCATCTAAAAATACGACGTACTTTTCCTGTAAGTTCTGCTGCTCTAATGCTTGTGTGAGTAGAAAAAAAGCATCCAACCAATTATTTGTTTCTTCTTCGGTTTCCGTGTAAAGTCCATAAGCTTTCATACTTAAGACAAAATTCCGAATTTGTGCTTTTTGGCTATCGTGCTGCAATCCAGTTATTTCTATTTTGATGTGTTCTGCATACACTTTCCTAACCAAAAAGGTTTTTCCGACACGTCGCCTTCCTACCAGAGCAATCAATTCAGGTTTGTCTGAGTTCAGAGCTGATAATAAGCGTTCCCTTTCTTCTTCTCGACTAATTAGTTGTTGTGATACTTGCATTAATAGCAATTTAAAAACCTTATAAACAGCTAAATGTATCAAATATTTTTAGATTTAGCTGTTTAGTAAGTCTTTAAACAGCTAAATCTTGTAAAAAGATATAGATTTAGCGCAACTTGCTAACAAATCGTATTTCCAGCTTCATCTCTCCGCCCGATTTGAGTATTCCTCTTACTTTTGCAGGCTCATTTAAAAATTGAAATTTTAGTACCTTATGGAGAGGAATGGTGACTGGGAGCGAACGAAGCCACCGAAGTCTATTTTGCAAAAGCTGTAGAAATCGGAGGTACCACGATCAATCCTAGCTATTACACCATCATAAAGGTTCAAATTTTACAACATTAGAATCATAGCTATGTATTTATAGCTTTTGGCAGCTCACTGAAGCGGGTGATCTTGTATTTGATTCCTAAAAATGCCCAGTAGTTTAGTCACATTCCTTATTTTGTGAAAATCTTTTTGGCTCTAAATGATTTCATTTGGTCGAGTATCTTTAGAAAGATATCGCCAACTATTAAATTTCGTTTGTTTTCGTTTAGAAGGACGTCGAGTCCTTCCAAACGAATCAAGGTTTTTTAAAGGTAGAAGCGGCGAATTTCGC
>JBCCRX010000031.1:0-28085 GCA_039201015.1 Bacteroidota bacterium
CTTGCTTTCGCGGACGTCTAGTCGCTTCATGTTTTTGAAGGTGCGGATGGATTCAGGGAGTTGTTGAAGATTATATGAAAAAATGATAATAAGTTGGTTTTCTTCGAGTGTGGATTGATCGTCAGGAGCATAATCATTTTTAGTAATAACCGTTAAAGTCTGATTAAAAGTAGCCAATACATTCAATTTGGTGAGTTTAGGCGTAGCCCGCAAATCCAAATGCTGCAACTTTCTTAACTGCCCAAAACTTTCAGGCAAGGCACGCAAGGCGTCATTATAGTACAAATAGAGCGTTTGTAACTGGCTTAACTGCCCAAAATTCTCGGGCAAAGCACTCAAAGCATCATTATAGCCCAAATCAAGCGACTGTAATTGGCTTAACTGTCCAAAACTCTCAGGCAAGGCACTCAAAGCATCATTATAGCCCAAATCAAGCGACTGTAATTGGCTTAACTGTCCAAAACTCTCAGGCAAGGCACTCAAGGCGTCATTATAGTGTAAATAGAGCGTTTGTAACTGGCTTAACTGCCCAAAATTTTCAGGCAAGGCACTCAAAGCACGATTAAAGCTTAAATCGAGCGTCTGTAATTGGCTTAACTGCCCAAAACTTTCGGGCAAGGCACGCAAAGTACGATTATTGCTTAAATAGAGCGTCTGTAATTGGCTTAACTGTCCAAAACTCTCGGGCAAGGCACGCAAGGCGGAATTATAGCGTAAATTGAGCGTCTGTAATTGGCTTAACTGTCCAAAACTCTCGGGCAAGGCACGCAAGGCGTCATTATAGCGTAAATTGAGCGTCTGTAATTGGCTTAACTGTCCAAAACTCTCAGGCAAGGCACGCAGGGCGTCATTATCGATTAAATCGAGCGACCGTAATTGGCTTAACTGTCCAAAACTCTCAGGCAAGGCACGCAAGGCGTCATTAGAGCTTAAATAGAGCGTCTGTAATTGGCTTAACTGTCCAAAACTCTTGGGCAAGGCACGCAAGGCCTCATTATTGATTAACTCGAGCGACTGTAATTGGCTTAACTGTCCAAAACTCTCGGGCAAGGCACGCAAGGCGTCATTATCGCTTAAATCGAGCGTCTGTAATTGGCTTAACTGCCTAAAACTCTCGGGCAATGCACGCAAGGCGTCATTATCGCTTAACTCGAGCGACCGTAATTGGCTTAACTGTCCAAAACTCTCGGGCAATGCACTCAAGACGTCATTATCGTTTAAACCGAGCGACTGTAATTGGCTTAACTGTCCAAAACTTTCGGGCAAGGCACTTAAGGCGGAATTATAGCTTAACTCGAGCGACCGTAATTGGCTTAAATGTCCAAAACTTTCAGGCAATGCACTCAAGGCATCATTATAGCTTAAATCAAGCGTCTGTAATTGGTTTAACTGTCCAAAACTTTCGGGTAAACTCTGAAGATTATTACTACTTATATCCAGTTGTTTTAATTTAAATAAATGAATATTTACAGGTAATTTATCCAGATCATTACTTGCTAGATTCAAATTTCTTAAATAAGCTACTTCTTTAGGCAAAATATCCAAAACTGCTGCTTTTAAATATAGACTATCAACTTCCTCCACCTTTCTCCCCGCTAAAGCTTCTTCAAAAGCCTCCAAACTAATATTCAAGTACCGAATCTGCGTTTCTGCAAAAGCTACTGCCATAGCATTCATGGGTGTCAACTGCTCATACACTTTCTCTGCCTCTCGTAACTTCCCTGCCATATACAATTCATTCGCTACCATACCTATCTCACAAGCCTCAATCCAATTCCCTACAGTATCCACTGTCCCCACAAAACGCGCATTCGCAAAATAAGTCAAAGCATTGCGATAGTCGCCTTTTTCAAAAAGCTCTTTGCCTGTGGTAAGTAAGTAGTCATAGGCGTTGTCTGCACTTAAAGTAGTACGCAATCGAGCAGCACGTTCCGCACGAGATTGCGCGATTCGCTCACTTTCTAGGGCGCGTAGTTCGTTGGCTTCTGCTTCTATTCTGGCTTGTTTGGCAGCATCTGCTTCTTGGTTGGCACGGGTTGTTTCGCTATTAGCAAAGTCTAGATTGTCTAAAGCATTTTGTTTAGCCTTTTCTGCTTCCTCCGCTGTACTATCCGCTCTATTTTTCTCTATTTCTGCTTGTTTCAAATTTTCTCTAGCCTCAACAGTCTGCTGCCAAGCCCATAAACTAGCCATAACAGAAATAACCGTCAAGATCAGCCCTATCGTAGAAATCAAATTCGCCCTTCTCCGCTTCGCCCGCTCCTCTCGCAACAACCGCACCTGCCGATCTTCCTCTTCCACCGCCACCCGTTCCTGCTTCGCCTTCAAAATAGCAGGCACCAAAGTGTCGTGGCTGAGTTCATAGGTATAACCGCCACGCATACTCGGTTCGCGTCGGATGAGGTGCGTATCGGTCAGTTGGGCGAGTAGCGTATCAGAGATGCCATATTGTCGATAAATTTGTCCTTCGTAGAGGCTCAAGCGGCGTTCTTCTTCCTCAAAGACCAAGCCTTCTTCGATGAAACGACGGGCAGCGAGTTGGTCTTCGGGCGAAGCGAGTTCTTGGATTTGGTCGTCGTAATAGTTTTCATAGACGGTTTGGATGTCACCGAGGTCGCTGCGTGCGATGAGCGTAAGTCCTTGCTGTTCTACTTTGCGTTCTATGGCTTGGCAAAGAATTTGGAGCTGGAAAGATTCTATTTTTTGTTGGTGTCCTTTGGTGAGGTAGTCGAGTATGGCATCTATGGTGTCATCGGAATAGTCGAAAACGGGGGTGCGGAAATCACCCGTTTTGTAGGCAGGATTGTAAATGGCTTCTTCGGCTTGCAGTTCGCTAAGGGCGTCGAGTTCGTACCAAGCCCGCTTCACAATCGGTAGATAATCCGCGATGCGATCAAGTAAGCTCATACGGTCGGAACGAATGGCAAAAAGGACGCGCGGCTGATAAGAGGTGTGAAGGAGTTTGAGTTGGTTGGCGTTAAGTTGGGCGGTAACTTCAAAGTTATCACTCAACTGCTCTGTTGCTCCCAACTTTCGTACTTCTTCCTCCACCAAAGCCCGAAAGCGTTGTGGTATTTGCGTATTCAGTACTTCCGCCAATTGCTTTTTGAAGTCCAAAATCGCGGCTTCGGGATAAGTAAACAATTCCTCAAACTGATCGAAGAGCAACAACAGTTCGCGTTCGGGTTGCTGCGCTTGGAAGCGTTTGAAAGTGTACCACAAGCTTGTTTCTTCGGGCAGAAAATCTTCGATAAAAGTGCTGCTTTCGTTCAGTTGCTGCTGCACCGCCGCTAGGGTTGTCTGAGTAGGCAAGCTGTTCTCATCGTAGCGTTCACTATACGCCTGAAAACGAATCTTGACCGCTTGGTATTTGCCTTCCTGCTCCATTTCTGGCACGATGCCCGCACTCAAGAGCGAGCTTTTCCCCAAACCAGATTTGGAGTACAGCACCACCAAAGGCTCTAGCCGTATCATCCGACTGAGTGCCGCAATATCTTCCTCGCGCCCAAAGAACAAAGCGCGTTGGTCGGTGGAAAAAGGCTGTGCGCCTGGATAGCGATATGTTTTTTTGTTGTTGATCTGTTTTTTTTGTTGTTGAATTGTTTAATTGTTGATTTGTTGATTTGTTGAATTGAGCTATGCTGCTTTAGGATTGCGAAAAATATTGTAAATATCTTTCTGATGCAATCTTTCTGTCGGAATCAGGATTTTCAGGATTTTGGAATTTTCAGGATGTAGGACACGTAGCACTTACATTTAAACGCTACGTGTCTTTCTATGAAATCCTGCGTATCCTTTAATTCTGTAAATCCTGATTCCGACCATTTATACTGCTAGGGCTTTTGCTGATTATCTGTATTGTTCTAATTTATCCATTTTAAAAATCCGTTCATTATCCGTTTAATCCGTCCAATCCGCGTTCCCATCCTACTCCAATTTCTTCGCTTGCTGCAACAAACGCAGCAAAGCATCACTAATCGCATTGGTCTCTACCGTGGCATTTTCAAAATTGAGCATGCCCTTATCGATTTTACGCTGATGTCGCCGATGACGATTGGATAGTACCGCTAAATCATTAATTAGGTTTGTCGCCCGTTCCCCCATTTCATCCAACCAATCTTCAAACGGCTCAAAAATGGCATCTATATTTCCGTTTTTGAATTTCGTCAATAGACTTTCCACAAAAGAAGTTTTGGAGGCAGCTTGGGTACGCAAAATGCCTTTACTGGCGCATCGCTGATAGATTTCCTGTACAAATTCGGGGATGTCATTGGGAATAAAATTGATCAGAAATTCGTCTTTGCCGAAGACTTGAATGCGTTCGCTGACATTTTGACTATCGGCGAAGCGTAGAAACTTTTTATTGCCGTTGAGCTGCAAAATGCGCATAATCAATTGCATATACCAACGCTCGAAAGGCACACCTAGAAAGATGATGCTCTGTGTATCGGAAAGGATGTGGTCGCGTAAGGTGTTGGAGAGTTTATTGCCTTCAAAAACGGATTCCAAATAGTCGAATAGGTTGTTGTGGTCGAGCAGCAGGGATTCAGGATGATGGATGCTGCCAAACATATTGTACAGTAAAGGTTTTTGGGCGGAAGGAAGGGCATTGCCTTTGGTGTTGACTTGTTTCTTTTTGTAAAAATCGGCTTGGTATTTGAAGTTTTGCGCCTCGAAAGCGCGTTCCAGCAAATGATCGGGCGTGATGCTGATGATGAAGTGGAAAGGAATGTGAGCGATCTGCTCGAAAAGTGTTTGGGCTTCCGATAGCTGTTCTTGCTCAAAAAACTGACGAATTTTATAAGCAATCAAAGTATGTCGCGTGGGGTCTTTGAAGAAAAACAAACCATCTTCATAAATCCGTACTTGCTCGTCTTTTACTATATTAAGATAGGACAACAAACGCGCTTCCAAACGTTCGCCTTGCGCATTGGTGAAGAGTTCTGGTCCCAGAAAGAGAATACATTTTCCATTCTGTATGGTATCTATGGTTAAATCCCAGTTCATTTGCTGCTTGAGTGATCGATGAGTAGCAAATATAAGGATTCTTTGATAAGTTTTATGAATTGGGAGTTCGTTTATTTATGAAAATTCAGCAACTCTTTGCAATAGATAAAACAGCGCACAGGGATGATTGATTGCATTTCACTAGAGCTAAGCAACTACCAATAATCAACGTCCTCTATGGCAACCAATAAACACGTCCATCCAAAGTACGATTGATTAGCTTTTTTCCGAACATAAGCCGCCTCAAAGTAGCAGGATCATGGAAGCTATGGTGCTGGTTCAAGATTTCGTTGACTTCTTTTTCGGTATATTTTTTGCCCCGCTCGAATCTTTCCGATAGTAATTCTAGCATTAGATGCTGCTTCTTTTTTTGTCGCTTTCCTGGAAAATGGGAGAATTTCCCATTTTCATCCAGATATGAACTTAGGTTTGTATTCCCTTTCATTGTACAATGATTTTTAGGTAAAGGTAAAAAAATTACTCACTCCACCGTGGTCTTGGCCGTTCCCAAAGCATCATATACCACTTGGTGCATTTTTGATCGAATGTCGTATTGCTGCAATTTGCGATTGTACTTATTGGGATGAATGCGATTGGTGAGTAAAATGAAAATCAGATCGTGTTCTGGATCTGCCCAAACCACCGTGCCTGTGAAGCCAGTATGTCCGAAAGTAGCGGCGGAAGCCGAAGGGGCATAAGACAAATACTGCTTTCTGCTAGAAGGCTTATCGAATCCCAAGCCGCGATGAACTTTCGCATCTTTGGAGGTGAATTTTGTGACCGTAGAGGGCGTCAAAAACTGCTTACCGCCATAACTACCGCCACTCAACAACATCTGAAAAAGTACCGCCAAATCTTCTGCATTAGAAAAAAGCCCTGCATTGCCCGCCACGCCACCGAAAAGAGCCGCACCTTCGTCGTGCACATTTCCTTGCAGCACCTGGTGCCGCCAAGCCGTATCAACGACCGTAGGAACGATCTCCTTCATATCGTAATCGCTCAGTGGATTGAAAAGCAAACGACGCAATCCTAGTGGTTCATAAAATTGTTCATTCACAAAGCTTTCCAAATCCTGCTCACTTATCGTCTCTATCACTTTTTGGAGCAATACAAAATTCAAATCGCTGTATCGATATCTTTTTCTTCTGTACGGACGCACTTTGAAACAATTTTCCCAAATTCGATCTCTTTCCCGTTCATTAAAATATAAGCCGTCTGCTACTTTCACGGTATATGGTGGCAAAGGTCTCGTACAAAAAAGGCTATCGCAATCTACTCCGTTTTCTTTTGCATCAAAAATATATTTGGCAATGGGTAAATGTGCTTGCAAACCAGAAGTATGCGTCAGCAGTCGTCGAATACGCGTATAATATAAAGAGGAACGTCCTGGGATGTAAGTACGAATTGGCGCGTTCAAATCAAGTTGTTCTGCGTCGTACAATTGCATAGTTGCCAAAGTGGTGGCGGCCGCTTTGGTGATAGAAGCCAAATCGTATAAATCATTGGTACTGACTGCTTGCTGCTGGCGATAGCTATGATGCCCAAAAGCCCTATCATAGATGATATTTGCGTCTTTTGCTACCAAAACTTGCGCACCAGGAAACGCACCCAATTCAATGGCTTTGCGCGCAATTTCTTCTATTTCCACTAGTTTTTCACTCGCAATGCCAACTTGTTCAGGCGCAGCATGTCCTAGCCTGACTTTAGCAATAAAATCGCCCGCTCCTTTTGGCAATTCCAAAGATAAAGAGTCGTTCAGTGTTCCCATGACGGTCGTGCCACCAAAAAGGGCTTGGGCAGCTAGGGCTTCGGTTTGTTGATTTTTTTCGGGCATTTGGAGGAGCACCACATCTCTTTGAAATCCTATGAGATGAATACTTTCTGCATAATTGATGATCGCCAACGGATGGTCTTCTGCCAGTTTGTTGAGGGTCAGAGCCAAACCAAAAAAAGCGAGATTTTGGGTAGCGGAACGATCCAATAAGGCGATAAAAGTTGGTTGTTGTTCAGCTAGAGAATCCGCTAAGGGAAGGATTTGCGCTGCGCTCAAATCAGAAAAGGTAGCAGCATTGGCATATTTTCGGAAATAGTAGTTGAAAGTGGGATAGTTCTGCCCTTCAAAATGTAGAATGACAAAATTTTGCGCCGACAAGTCCTTGAAAGGTAAGAGCAGACTATCATTCTGCAATAAAATCATGGAGTCCGCTAGATGATTGGGCGTCCAATTCAGAACATCCCAGTTCGTCTGAGCAGTATTGCTAGTGAATAGAACGCGTGCTTCTTGCTCCAACACCGCTCCTTGCAGCACTCGCCGATCCATTTTGCAAGCCAGCAAAAGCACAAAAAATAAAAACGCAGTCAATCTAATGGACATGGAATTTGATGTTCTAGTATTTGGATATGAAAAGCAATCAAGCTGCGACTAGCTACGGGCAAGTGTTAATTTAAGAATACATACTGAACCTAGAATCAGTACTTTATCTCAATACTATATCTAACGAAAGAATTTCGATTCGTTACATCGAAAAGGAGAAAATTTAGGAGAAGCATGTATTTTTTGAAGAAACGTAGCATGTCCAGCACGAAACGGTCATTCTGCTTTTTCTGCCACCACAATATATTGGTATTCCAGCGAAGTATCGTCCGTGCGAAGCACTCGAAAACCAGCGCGTTTGAGTTCTTCTTCAACCCCATACAAAGGAACACGAGAGGGATAGGGCGGACCTACTGAGGTTTGTTTTTTCTTGAAATCATTGATCAGAATTTTACCATTTTCAGAAAGTCCACGATGTACTTTTTTCAGATAATCCACGCGATGATCTAAGTACATGTAAGTATTAACCATAACGGCAACATCTATTTCGGCGGCTGCTAGACTTGGGCTGCTCGGAGAAACCAAACGAACTTCTACTTTTTCTTTCAATTCAGGGGGCGTATTTCGCTTCAAATAATCTTCCACTTCTTCGCTGATGTCAATAGCAATGACTTTGCTGCACTGCTCGGCTAGTCGGAAGGTAAAAAAACCATAACCCGCACCAATATCCGCAATAGTCTTGTCCGTGAGATCACCCAATAAATCCAAGACAATCTCTGGTCTTTGCCAAAGAAAACGTTGCGTATCGACATAGTTGGAAGAAGCGTCTAATTGATCCGTTGCGGTGGAGCGATTTTGAGGTGGGTTGCTGTCGCAAGCCACTAAAAAAAGTGCAAAAAAAAGGAGCAGATAGATGTATCGTCTTATCATCACGAGCAATTGCTATTTTTATGAACAGACAAAGTTAAACAAGACTTTGAGAAGTACAAGGAAAGAAGAAATCGTCTTGATTTAGCAAGAAGCATCTTGCAAAGCCAACCTCCACTCTAAAAGTAGTGTTAATTTTTATAAAAAGGCTTACTTTTTACTAAATGGAGCGTCATAATAGCTAATGTTTTTGAGACATCAGACTTTTGAAGTTTCAAAAACCTGGACTTTAGCATTTAGCTGACGGCGAGACAAAATCAAATTGATATTTTGCTACGATCTTCCGAAAAGAACGACCGTTAATAAATCGAAACGCTTGGCTAAGAATTACTTAGCAGCTAATAGCCAACAGCTAATTACTAATAGCTAAAGTCGTCCTTAAGTATTGAAAAAGTACACGCTAAAGTTCAAAAGAATAAAAACAGACAAATGAAATTTATAAAGAAATTAGGATTGATTTTATTGCTGATCTTAGCTTTGCTAGTAGGGGCAGCAGTAATAATTCCTATTGCATTCAAAGATAAAATCAGTACGTTCACCAAAGATCAAATCAACAACAATATTGATGCGCAAGTAGATTTTGAGGAAGTGGGTTTATCCTTTTTCCGAAGCTTTCCCAATTTGAGTTTTCGGCTCAGTGACTTCTCTGTGGTGGGGAAAAATGAATTTGAAGGCGTTCCATTGGTGCGAGGCGAAAAGTTTGATATAGCAGTGAATTTGATGTCGGTGCTGCGTGGTGAAACAACCGTGAAATCTATCAATTTGACGAAGCCCAACATCAACGTTTACGTACTGGAAGACGGCAAAGCCAATTATGACATCGTAGCAAGTTCGGAGACGACCGAGGAAAGTAGCGAAAGTGATTTCAAAGTAGAATTGCAATCGTATAGCATAGAAGAAGGGCGCATTCATTACGATGATAAAACTTTGGGCTTAGTGACTACGCTAGCCAACATCAACCACAGCGGCAAAGGCAATTTCAGCAGCAGCATTTTTGATTTAGAGACGGAAACGGAGATCGGCTATACCAGTCTGGATTATGACGGCATCACTTATCTGGACAGTGCTAATGTGAAACTGGATGCAATTTTTAATGCAGATTTGAATGAATCGAAATACAGCATCAAAGACAACGAACTCTATATCAATGCTCTGCATCTGCAAGCCGACGGCTTTGTGCAATTGGAAGAAGCGAACGATGACATCAATTTGAATCTATCTTTCAATGCGCCAGAAACGGAATTCAAAGAATTACTTTCCCTTTTGCCCAATGCCTATACCGAAGATTTTCGTAAAGTAAAGGCAGACGGTACTTTTCAATTCAATGGTTTTGCGAGGGGAAAATACAGCGCAGCGACGGAACAATATCCCGCTTTTGAGTTGAATTTGAGGGTAGAAGATGGGGAAGTGAAATATCCCGATTTACCGACGAAAATCAATGACATCAATACGGTAGCGCAAATCAGTAATCCGAGTGGCGGTTTAGACGATACTTTTATAGATGTACAGCAATTATCGCTTTTGGTGGGCGACGATCCCGTAGAAGGCTATTTGAAATTGCGCACACCAATCTCTGATCCCAACATTGATACGCGTATCAAAGCCAATTTAGACCTCGCCAATCTAGCCAAAGCCTATCCTATGGAAGGCGTGAAGGAAATTGCAGGAAAAATCATTGCCGATATTACTGCCAAAGCTAAGCAATCGGATATTGAACGCGAAAGCTACGCGAATGTGGATATGAAAGGAAGTGCGAGGATTCAAGACCTGCTATACGTCACGACTGAGATGCCAAATATTAACGTGCGCGATGCAGTCGCTAATTTCAGTCCGCAATACGTAGATTTGGTGAAATTCGACGCGCGGCTAGGAAAAAGTGATTTGTACGCAACTGGAAAAATCTTCAATCCATTGGCGGCTTTGTCTCCCAATCAGACCCTACGCGGTAATATGCGGATGCAGTCCAGTTATTTCAATGCGGATGAATGGTTAACGGAAAGTGAAGAAAGTAGTAGTGCAAGCACGAGTTCAGGAACGCCAAAAGTAGATCAGACGGTTGCGGATCAATACAATTTTGATGTGGATGCAGATATGCGAAAAATAGATTATGACGTCTATCAAATTACAGATTTGAGCAGCAGCCTGAACATTACTGCCAATGATTTGAAACTCAATCGCTTTGTTACCAAAGTAAACGGTAGCGATCTTTCTGCTACGGGCAGTGCGAGCAATTTGTACAATTTCATTTCCAATGGTGGCGTGCTGCGTGGTAATTTCGATATAACGGCAGGCACTTTTGATCTGGATCAATTGATGGCAAGCTACGAAACAGAGGAAGCAGACGAAACAGCTGCTGAAAATGATGCAGCCACCACAACGGCTAGTATTCCGCCTTATCGCTACAATTTGGATTTGAATGTAAAAGCCAATAAGGTTGCTTATGATCCTTACAATTTGAGTAATCTGACGGGTAAAGCAAATGTAACGGAAAAGAAAATCACCTTACCGCAATTCAATACACAACTGGCAGACGGCGACATCAGCGGTAGCGGAACGATTAGTAATTATATGGAGTACGCGCTGCAAGGTGATACCGTTTATGGCGACTTCAATATCAACTCTAACTTTCTGAATGTCAATGCTATTTTGGCTTCCGAAGAATACACTTCCAACATTGGTGATGCGACACCCGAGACGGCACAACCCGAAGATTTGGAGGCTTTCATCATGCCACAAACTTGGAATTTTAAATTCAAAGGCGATTTAAAAGAAGTCTTGTATGCTGATCTAAAACTGCAAAATGTAGTCGGCGACATCATCATCCAAAATGGGCGTTTGTTGTTTGATGACACGACGGGAGAAACCCTAGGCGGCACCATTGCGGTGACGGGCGGCTATGATGCCCAAAATCCAGAAGAACCAAAATTTGACATGAAGCTCAGCTTGAATGAAATCGGCATTCCGCAGGCATTCAATACCTTCAACACCTTTGAGACCTTCGCGCCGATTGGTGCATTTTTGAATGGAAAAATGAATACAACGCTCCTAATGTCGAGTGTGTTGGGACAAGATATGATGCCCGATTTAAAAACTTTAAACTTGGAAGGTTTTGTACAGACCTTGCAAGCAAGCATCAAAAACTTTAAGCCTTTCCAAGCGATTGGCAATAGTTTGCAAATACAGGGAGTTAATTTGGACGAATTTCAAATCGAAGATACCAGAAATCAATTTGTGATAGAAAATGGCAGCATCACGTTGGAAGAAGCCAAGCTAAATTTTAAAGATATTGCGATGACGGTAAGCGGCACGAGCAGTTTGGATAAAGCCATGAATTTCAACATTGATGCTGTCATTCCAAGAAAATACATCGGCTCGGCCGCCAATAAAGGTTTGAATTTATTGGAAAGCAAAGCCCAATCTGCGGGCTTGAATCTCTCGGCGGGTTCGCACATCAAAATGCGCATTAATATGACGGGGTCTATGAGCGATCCAAAACTGAGTATTACGCCTCTAGGAACAGAGAACCGCACTTCCCTCGCTGCGACGCTGGAAGATAGTGCAGGTGAAAAAGTAGCAGATTTGAAAGAAGATGCCAAAGCAGAAGTGGAAGATCGCGTCACGGCAGTAAAAGAAGAAGCCAAAGGGAAAGTCAACGAAGCGGTGGATTCGGCAAAAGCAGTGGTACAAACTAAGGTTGATTCTGTGAAAAATGAAGCCAAAAACAAAGCAGAAGAAGTCGTGGGAGAAAAAGCGGAAGAGCTCAAGGAAAAATTGGATAAATACAATCCATTTAAGCGAAAGAAAAAGGGTGGAGGAGGACGATGATTTGGTGGTAGTTTTTTACTGGCGCCTGTCATTTCTGGCATTTCAGATGACAGGCAAGCTTAAATTTACTCGTCATCAAGGCTCAAATTTTACTGATTGTAACGTTTTGCGGTGAAAGAAAAAAGTCTCCAAAAGTCAGCAAACTCAGTGGTTTTCCGCGCCTTCAGCGCGAAAACTCTTTTGGAGGGAGAGATGAATCGGCGGGTTTACCGCCGATTCATCTCTCCCTCCTGAAGTTCTCTTCGCTGTGTCAGCAGCGAAGTATATGGAATTTCACTACTTGATAAGACGCTATTGCAGCATTTACTAAGCACCGCATTCCGTTATAATCAGAAATTTTACAATCTTAGAATCACAGCCCTGTCCGCCTAAGTGTGTCCGCCTCTAGGAGTGAGACTGATTTTAATTGTACGTCCTTTAATCATGTTTCTTGCTTCTTTTGTGCTTGCAAGAATTCCATTTTTTTCTTTCGCCAAGCCATCAAGCCAATATCTCCTAATGCCAACAAGCCCAAAGAACCTTCTAGTGGAATTTCAAAGGCTACGCCTTCCGCTGTTTGAATATTGAGTTCAGGAAATTCTGCTGTTGTATTTTTATGATTTTGAGTCTTCATATCCGCTAAAAATAAGTTGAGCAAGCTCAATTGACTTGAACTTGCTCAGATATAAATCAATTCCAGTGAGTTGATCTATTTCAACATCAATTTCTCATACTTCACGACATCTCCCAATACTACTTTCACCACATAAGTTCCACTTACCAAATCAGTAGTCGCTAGTGTTAGATTATTCTCTCCCTTCTGAGTAGCAATAATCAAGCTTTGTACCAAGCGTCCACTCATATCAAAAACCTCTGCTCGACCATTGATGTCACTATCTGCATTGATCTGTAGTTGCACTTGCTGAGATACTAGACTTGGATTTGGGAACAATCTGATATTGATATTCTTATCGCTAATTTCTGCTGTTTCTACATTGGAGTACTCATATTTCCCATCAAAATCGACCTGACGCAAACGGTAGTAGTAAGTCGTATTGGCTCGCGCTTCTTGATCTACATATTTGTAAGTCACTTCCCGATTGCTCTTACCTTCACCTTCTACCCAGCCTATTTTATAGAAATTGACGCCATCGGTGCTGCGCTCTACTTCGAAGCCGCTGTTGTCAATTTCGCTAGCGGTTTTCCATTTGAGCATGACTTTTTCTTCTTCTGCTTTTGCTTCAAAAGTGACTAATTCTACTGGAAGAGAACCACACGTACCTGTGATGACAGGATCACCGCCTGTGCCAGAAATTCCTGTTTGAGTGATATCTACCATGAATCCTCCTAGTGCATCCGTAGTAATCCTTATAAATCCTAGATTTCCTGCTGCGTCGCGTATAGGAATGAAAAGAGATCCTGCTGTTCCTAAAGGAACAACATCGTAGTAGCTCGCTGCATTAGCCCACCCACTTGGTGGAGAACTATTGGTTATAGTAGCTCCAGAACCTAGTGTTTGAACATAGTAATTAGTAGCTACTAACCCTACACTCATTGTACCTATAGGTGTAATATCTAAAGCACCACCAAAGATGTCAAACTGAAAATCAGCAGTTCCATCACCATCTACATCGAGTAGCCCTTCTGAAAACCCTCCACCTGTCGGATCAAATATCGCCGTTCCCCGCCCACATTGTGCTTGTGCACTCGTCGGCATCATCAGTGCCCCTGCTGCAAAAGGTGCAAGGGCTAACAATGTGCTTTTCAGCTTAGAAGATTGTGCTGTATGTACAGCAAGTGGCGTACGATCCACTGAAGTGCGCTGATAGATGCGCAGCTTATTTTCAAAAGAAGTAGCGTTTTTTCTCATGTGTAAAAGACTTTATATTTACCAAAAACACATCAAAGAAAATAAAATATTACCACTTCTATAAATATTTAGTGTAATAATGAAAGATAAATAACCTTTATCGCTTTTAAGTGACTGATATACAGTAGTTTATTTTATTGTACATCAACTACAGAAAATTATAGCTAAACCTTTTTTCGCTCTCGATATAGGCTTGAATCTACGGTAGCGATCATTTTTTCAATAGCTAATGGCTGCCCGATAAACTCACTCATTTTCAAAGCAGCTTCTAGTGGTTGCGCCACTACGTCTGCGTAGTTGAGGTACAATATCTGCACATTATCGCGCTCCGAAGCCCATTTTTTAGCTTCTTCTACTTGTCGTTCATAAGCAGCCGCAATATGGATTGGGTATTGATCCTCTTTTACTTTCTTGCCCAATCGCTTGAGCATACGCTGTTGGGAAGAGAGAATTTCTGTCAGCTCCCGCTCCATATAAATCACTTTGTAATTATACATTAAAGGTAAATGTTTGATGAGTGGTGCTACTACTTTCATCGCTTTGCCTGTAGCCGCACTCACCCATCTTTTTTTGCGCATCAGCATTTTGACGGCTTCATGTTCGAAGTAACCTTTTTGATTGTTGTCATCGGCTGCTCGTTTTTCATCTGTGAATATATCGAGTCCGCCCGCTTGTAGCATTTGCATTGCCATAGAAGTGCCGCTTCTTGGTAAGCCCGATACGATGTAAATGGTCTCTCGCGGAATGCTTTTCTGTGCCAAACGATGACGGTCGTAGCTGTTCAGGTCTTTTAAATGATTTTTGTAAATGGTTTTGATCAATTCTCTAGCGGCATTGTTGGTCGGCAACATCTGCAAGCCTTTTTCAATGGCATTGGCGGCATCTTCATAATTCCCAAAATCATGCAATGCGCGACCCAATGTGAAATGATAGCTCGGCTGATTGAAATCTAATCGCAAGGCATCCAAAGCAGACTCGGCAGCAGCCTCATACTCTTGTTGGCGCATCAAATTTTGAGCAAGCAAATGATGGGTTTGCGCATTATCGGGATCGTATTCGATCTCTTTGCGCAAACATTTTTCAGCAGACGACCACCGCCCGATCTGTTGATAAGAGCGTGCCAATTGCATATTCACACGTGTTTGTTCGCCTTCTTCTTGCTCTATTTTTTGGAGTATCGGAATGGCATCAGCAGCCTTGCCTTCACTAATAAGCAAACTCGCTTCTATCAGTTCGAGCGTATTGTCTTCATAGACATTGAGCGCCTTCAACTGTGCTATGCTTTCGCGTGCCGCTTTGGGCTGTGCACTCATCTGTTGTGCCACTGCCAATCTAAACCAATACCACGGTTTCTTGGGGTTTTCCTGACTAAGCTGCTCTAAAATAGCTTTGCCTTCTGCAATCTTACCGCCATCGAGATAGGCACGAGCAAGATTGTACTGTGTATTTTCTCTTGTGTTTTTGATCTTTTGCTCCTTATTGCCATCCATCTTTTCGATGTAGCCAAGGTCTTCTAGCTGCTTCATCGCCATATCCGAAGATTCTTCTGAAATGGTCGCATCATTGACTTTCAATCGTCCATCTTCTCCTTCGATGTCTTCCCAACTTGGGATGTAGCGCGTCGGAGTCGGCGACTCAAACAATTGATCGAGTACTTTGCCATCCATATCTTCCGCTATCGGCAAATCGAACAACTTCAAGATAGTCGGCGTCACATCCAAAATACTCGCGCCAAAAACAAACTCATCTTGCTTGATGTCAGGACCTGCTGCCACGACGATACCGAATGGACTATGCTCGTAAGCAGGACCCGCGGGCTCTTGGGGGATGCGACGTGGGCGCAAATGATCGGGCTGAAAACCATGATCGGAGACTAGTAAAATGGTCGTATTGTCATCTACAAGCTCCAAGATTCTTCCTAGCATCATATCGTGGAAGCGATAGCCACCCGTCACTACATCTTTGAAATAGTCAAAATCGGCTTGCGGAATATGTGGTCGCTTCGGCGGATGATACCTCATGAAACCATGACAATAGTGGTCAATGGCATCTAAATAAAGTGCTGCAAAATCCCACTCTTGCGTTCTTAAAATATTGGTGAAAGCAGCGTGTAAAGAAGCAGCGTGAGCAGTAACACTGGCTACACTTGAGATGGCTTTTCCTTTGGTTTTGAAAATATTGGCAGCTTCAGGTACAAAAGGAATGATATGCTGCCCTGTGAGTTCCTGTGGATGTACTCGAAATTGAGCGAAATGGTCAGCCAATTCTTCGGGATGCACCGTGCCTGCCGCCATTTTCCATTCTTCTTGAATCGTTTTAGGTGCTTTTTGGAAGAAATTAGAGATCATGATTCCATTGATCTTTTCAGCAGGATGAGAAGGCCACCAACCGACTACATGCGTTTTCTTTTGCTGTAAGGTCAGAATATTCCAAATAGCACGACAAGTCCGCGAAATGCTCATAACTGGGCGCACATTGTCGCCATCAGGTGTCACTTCAATAAAGCCATGTACACCATGTTTATAAGGTCGTTTTCCTGTAGCAATTGACGACCACAGCATGGGGGAAAAGGAAGGATCTAGCGTTGCTAGTTTTCCCATTACGCCTCTATTAATTAGGCTTTCTAGGCTAGGCATAAGTCCTTGATCAAGCAAGGGATTGATGACTTTCCAATCGGCGGCATCCCAACCAAGTAATAGTATTTTTCTTTTATTCATAATGTTTTTGAATATTCCAGTTGGCTGCGTCCATCTACACGAAAGCGGTAAAGTTCAATGCGACTATCGAAGCCAATGCTATTTTATGATTTATTACACATAGGTTCGATGTCAGATTCCAAATAGTCATTCCCTCAAAGTCAATTTATTATACAATTTTTGTTGACAAAACATATAAGTATCTGGACAAAATTAATCTATCTATTCAACTCGGCAGCATCGCGCTTGCAGCGCTCGCTGCCTCGTGGTGGTCTTAGAGGGCAGACAAAATATAAGATGTTGTGAAACAACACCTTATATTTTGTCTGCCCTCCAAACCTCCTCTGCGCGCCGAGCCGAACTGTGTCCGCCTTAGGCGTGAGGCGTGAGGCGATGGCGCGCTAAACGTGACTTAAAATTGTCCGCCTACTTAAGTAGATTTACCTAATTATTTAGGCAATAAACTTGTGTAAAGTGTTCATTATAAACAATTTAAACAAATAAACAGCTTAAACAAATAGGTAGAAGTACTTAAGTTCATTACCAAAATAAATACGTACTACTACTCACAATAGTCCGTGCAGTTTTTGACCTACAATCTTTTGACTATCAATTATTTATTAGAGCTGTACGAAGTCTTGTTTTATTAATATTTTACTCGAAAACAACCTGAGCTAATGCCAGAAAATCGCTCCCTGATTGCTAAAATCTTCCACATGAGAAATTGTTGGTCTTCTTAAATCTGTCCTCTTGCGCAATGTATTAAGTGAATTTGATGGCTTTCTCCAGACATCTAGCTCAAATGACTCAAATACTCCACCAACAAACGCACACCATAAGCCGTTGAACTGCGATCTTTAGAAAATTCCATATCGCTGAACGCCACACCAGCTATATCGAGGTGTGCCCAAGCAGGATGCTTGTTAGTGAAAAACTCTAAGAATTTTGCCGCCGCAATCGCACCTGCAACGGGTCGTGTACCTAGATTTCTAATATCCGCCACATCCGATTTCAAAGCATCGAAATATTCCTCCCAAAGTGGTAGCGACCAGACCTTTTCACCCGTTTTTTCACCCGCCGCTTGAAGAGCTGCTGATAGTTCTTCATTTTTAGAAAACAGAGCGGCTGCGTGGTAGCCCAGCGTACGTACCGCACTGCCCGTCAAGGTTGCTAAATCAATTAACACATCTGGCTCAAAATGGCGAACCATATACGCTAGACCGTCCGATAGAATCAAGCGACCTTCGGCATCCGTATCTATAATTTCGATGGTTTTTCCGCTGTAGGTATCAATGACGTCGCTGGGTTTAATGGCGAGGGCATCCACGCTATTGTCCGTCGTAGGTACAATACCGATCAGATGAATAGGCAGTTGTAATTTCGCGCTCAACTCCACAGTACCCAAAACCGCCGCCGCGCCGCCCATATCGCTTTTCATCAAGTGCATATTATTTGCTCCTTTAATGGAAATGCCGCCCGTATCAAAGGTGACGCCTTTACCCACTAGTCCTACTTTTTTGGTGGCATTTGCTCCTTTATATTCCATGATAATGAAATGTGGTGGGTCTTCACTGCCTCTATTTACCGCCAGCAGAGCATGCAATCCAACTTCCTTTATTTTTGCCTTATCCCAAACATCAACGCTGTAGCCGTATTTTTCAGCAGATGCTTTTGCCCATTTTGCCAGCACTTGTGGCGTTTTTTTATTGGCGGGCGCATTCACCAGTCCGAAGATGCTCATTTGAGTTTCTGCACTTGCCACTCCTTTTTGGGCAGCTTTTTCGGTTTCTTGACGATTAGCAGACGTGTAAATATTTAACTTTGCTGTTCCGTCCTCTAATGGATGCTGCTTTTTTTCTTCAGTTTTGAAATGTCCTACTTTATAAGTGCCTAGTAGTAAACCATTTAGTGCGTATTCAGTTAGTTCTTTGGTTGCGTCGAAGTGTTTAAGATAAAGACCGATTTGATTCGTTAACTTGCCTTTGTGATGATGCGAAAGTTTGCGAAAAGCTTTGATCACGTCTTTTGACTTCATTTTTTCATTCCCCAACCCTAGCAGAATTATATTTTGTTGGTTTGTGAAGAGCACTTGAATTTCATTTTTCTCTCCTTTAAAAACTCGACCTAAATCGGTAGAAGAAAAGGGAGTGAGTGGTGCCATTTTATCTAGTGTAACATTGTTCTTTATAATTGGAATAATAAGGACTTCGGTGCTTGGCTTCCAGTCGTCGGAAATCTGTATTTTGATCATTAATTTGCTTTTGTTAGCAGTAAGTACACTGTAGTTCAAGTCTTTTTAAATTTTAGAAGCGAGAAATTCCTCAGAATTTCGAGCTTCCAAAAACCCATCTGCCGCCGCCGAAGACGGCGGCTAACAGGGGGTGAGGGAGAAAAAAGGGTTTTAGCAAAACCCTTTTTTCTCCCTCAAACTCCCCTATCTAAAATGCAAAGAAACTTTTGTTACAATGTAGTAAGTTGCTTATTTTTTCACTGCTGTACATTTTCTAGTATTGAAGTAAAAGACTTTTGAAGTTTAGCTTCGGTGCAAAGATGATAACTTGAGATAGCCGAATTTTTGTTTACAAACAAACTTCAAAAGTCTAGAGCTGTATTTTAAAAAGTGTACGCTAGTATAAGTATTTTTACCGTTGAAGTTGAACTTGCGGTCTTTTTACATCTAAAATCCAACTGCTCAAATAAAGTTTGCAAAAATAAGTGCATTTTGTAATATTATGCTCAAATAATAAAAATATCCCATGCGAAATATTTTAATTCTTTTTTGCTTCCTAAATGTCGTACTATTTGCACAAGAAGGTGATATGCTACTGTTGGACAATCCTTCCTTTGAAGGCGTCGCGGAAGCCAATGCTTCGCCCGAAGGCTGGTACGATTGTGGTTTTGAAGGAGAATTTGTCCATATTATATATGCAGGCTATTCTACTTCGGCGGGCATCAAACAAAGAGCAGCGGTCGGGAAAACTTACATTGGTTTAGTGGTCAGAGATAATCAAACTTGGGAGGGCATTGGACAATCTTTGACCAAGCCACTGGAAGTCGGTGCTTGCTACGAATTTCATCTTAGGCTTTCTCAATCGAAACAATTTTTCGCTAGGGATCGCTTTGGAGAAAGACAAGCCCATCACAGTCCAGCAAAGATCAAGATCATAGGTGGTAATGCGGCTTGTGAAGGGATAGAACTACTGGCGGAAACGGAGGTGGTAGATCATTATCAATGGCGAGATTATGCTTTCGTATTGAGTCCGCAAGCAAGCGAAATGACGCATCTCAAAATAGAATCTTACTACCTAGGCGACTCTTTATTGCCTTACAATGGTCATGTATTGATTGACCATGCCTCTTTTTTGATAAAAGTAGATTGTGCAGAAAAATGGGCGATTGAAGACCAAGAAAAAAGCTATTTACCGCCCAATTGGTATTTGAATGCAATGAATCCTGATGAGCGTTTGGACTTGGCTAAAAAAGCATGGAAAAGTAAGCTGGTTTCTAACACATACAGCGAAATTGCGGACCCTTATAAACACAAACTCAGGCTACAATTGAAAGCAGATGACCAAGTAGATGAAGCCATTCGCAAATTCACAGACGCCATTGAAGTACCCGCTGATCTTTCCAAAGATGGCTTCGTTATTACTTTGGTTTCTGCTTCTTTGAAAGAAAAAAAATACACCTATAAATTGCTACAAGATGCGCTGCTAGAAATAGGCATACCTTGGACGCAATATCGCATCTATTCGGAGATTGAAAGCAAAAGAAAATACAGAAATCGCTCTGGAAAACAATATACCTTTCAGTTTAAATGGGCGGCTAAAAATTCGCTAGAAAACATCATTATACAAATAGAAGAAAAGCTAGAAACAAAAGGCGCAAATCCTAGAAAAGATGGCTTCACACTGGAAATAAAATCACCACCTCGGAGCAAAAAACTTATTCGAAAAAGAGCCAAAAAGGCCATGAAAGTTTTAGATATCTTACCTTCGCAATATCGTTTGAGATTTAAGTAATCAAAATCGAACACTACCCTACTGTAGTACCAGATTTTAGGATGGCTAGAAATGTCATTTTTTTAAATCCAAATAATAGGAATATGTCCAAATTTTGAGTACGAGAATGACATTTCTGTTCTTCCAATTTAAAAATGTTCAGTAATGTAATCGAACACCAAAGAGTGTGAAATTTGTCTGCCCCACTGTGCCCGCCTTACCGTGTCCGCGCGAGGCGCGAGGCTGATTCATTATTGAACTCAAACTCATACAAAATGAAATCTATTTTAAACACTTTCTTTTTTTTATTGCTGTTTGTTTTCAGCAGTCAAGCACAAAAAATCAGAGTCCTCATCGTGGACGGGCAAAACAATCACGTGATGTGGCCCAAGACGACCATGATGATGCAACAATATTTAGAAGAATCAGGACATTTTGAGGTAGATATTCGACGGACGCAATATACTTGGAAAGGAGAAGAATACATCACGGAGTTTCCACTGAATCGCTTGAATGAAACCGAAGCCCTTGACCAACCCAAGTCGGACGAAAACTTCACGCCTGACTTTTTTAACTACGATGTGGTGCTTACCAATTTTGGCTGGAAAGCGGCGGCTTGGCCTGTGCAAACACAGCAAAATCTAGAGAAATACATCGCACAAGGTGGTGGATTGGTGGTCATACACGCAGCAGACAATTCTTTTCCAGAATGGACAGCCTACAACCTGATGATCGGCTTAGGAGGCTGGGGCGGCAGAACTAAAAAAGACGGCCCTTATGTCTATTACGACGACAAAGATCAATTGCAACGCGACCAATCAGAAGGCAAAGCTGGCTCGCACGGTCCACAGCACGAATATCAAATTCAAATTCGGGAGGAAGACCATCCAATTACTCAAGGAATGCCAGCAGTATGGTTGCATGCCAAGGATGAACTCTACGACCGATTGCGAGGACCCGCCGAAAATATGACTGTTTTGGCAACGGCTTATTCTGATCCGAAAAATAAAGGGACTGGTCGGCACGAGCCTACTTTAATGACCATTGATTATGGACAAGGCCGCATCTTCCATAGCATACTAGGACATGCAGATTACTCCATGGAATGCGTCGGCTTCATTACTACTCTACTGAGGGGAACGGAATGGGCGGCTACGGGCAAGGTCACGCAAAAGATTCCAGATGACTTTCCTGAGAAGGATACGACTAGCAAAAGAGATTTTGCTTGGAAGCAATAATCGTATTCCTACAGTAGGCGCTTCCAGAGTGCCTACTGTCTGAAAGCCTATTTCTTCTTCTTCCACCCATCTCGCAAAGTTACCGTTCGATTGAAAATTAAATGCTCTTTTGTAGCATCTGGATCAAGCGTGAAATAGCCTTTGCGTAGGAACTGTAGAGGATTACCCACTTCTGCATTCAATAGAGCAGGCTCGATAGGGACATCTTTCAGAACCGTCAGAGAACCTGGGTTGATGAACGCTTTGAAGTCTTTGTCTTCGTGTCCCGTTGGATTTTCGTCGCTGAACAAACGATCGTATAAACGCACTTCTGCTTTGGCGGCGTGCGGCACAGACACCCAATGCAAAGTACCTTTTGCTTTAATGCCAGAAGTATCATTGCCACTTTTGCTATCTGGATAATAGGTACAATAGATTTCTTCTAGTTCGCCTGCTTCGTTTTTCTTAATGGCTTCACAATGAATAATATACGCGCCTTTCAATCGTACATTTCGACCAATATCCAAACGGTAGAATTTTCGAGGCGCGTTCTCCATAAAATCCTCTCGTTCGATATAAATCTCTCGACTAAAGGGCACTTTTCGCTTTCCTGAGTCTTTATCCTCTGGATTGTTTTCAATTTCTAGCACTTCCTCCAGATGCTCTGGATAATTGCTAATAATCAATTTCACGGGGTTCAGAACTGCCATGACGCGCGAAGCTACTTTATTCAAATCATCACGTACAAAAAACTCCAAATGCGACAGATCAATCACATTTTCGCGTTTTGCGACCCCAATGCTATCACAGAAATTACGGAGTGCAGCGGGTGTATAACCGCGTCGGCGCATACCAGAAATGGTCGGCATACGTGGGTCGTCCCAGCCGTTTACATAGCCTTCTTCCACCAACTCTAGCAGCTTGCGTTTGCTAGTGACGGTGTAGCTCATATTGAGACGGGCAAACTCAATTTGGCGTGAAGGAAACAAACCCAAAGTTGCGATGAACCAATTGTAGAGCGGACGATGATTTTCAAACTCTAAAGTACAGATAGAATGCGTCACTTGCTCAAGGGCATCGGATTGTCCGTGCGCAAAATCATACATGGGATAGATATTCCACTCGTCGCCCGTGCGGTGGTGGCTTTCTTTTTTGATGCGATAGATGACGGGGTCGCGCAGGTGCATATTGGGAGAAGCCATATCTATTTTTGCGCGCAGCACCTTTGCGCCATCTTCAAATTCGCCTGCTTTCATGCGCTTAAATAAATCTAGATTTTCGGCGACGCTGCGTTCGCGATAAGGACTGGGCGTTCCTGGACGCGTGGGCGTACCTTTTTGTAGCGCGATTTCATCTGCTGTGGAATCATCTACGTAGGCTTTTCCCATTTCGATGAGGCGAATGGCCATATCGTAAAGTTCGCCAAAATAATCGGAAGCAAAGAGCGCGTCGCCTTCCCATTCAAAACCCAACCAACGCACATCGCGCTTGATGGCATCCACATATTCTACTTTTTCTTTCGTTGGATTGGTGTCGTCGAAACGCAGGTTGGTTTTGCCGCCGTACTGGTTCGCCAAACCAAAATTAAGGCAAATAGACTTGGCGTGACCGATGTGCAAATAGCCATTGGGTTCAGGTGGGAAACGCGTATGCACTCTCCCGCCGTGCTTGCCTGCCGCTAGTTCTTGCTCCACGATTTCTTCTATAAAATTTAAGGATTTGTAGGGCATTTTTGTGTTTGATTCTTTCATGACTGCTTATGCTCTGTTTTTGCTAATGGGAAAACTTATTAAAACGCCTTTTTCGTTGCTACAAATTTGCGCAAACATACGTTATATTATGAAACATTTGGTTTTCCTGTTATCCAGTAGCTTCTCGTTACTGGATAACTTTCCACGAAATTTGCACCAAAATTACCTAGCAATGGTAAATTGCTGGATAATATGCGATTTTTTTATTGAGTAACAACACATTTTAATTGTCTTAGAGTTCATATCTTTTGGGCAAATTTTTGCTATTTTGTAGTCAGACCAACAAATTTCTTTTCACACCAATAAAAACTAAACCGATTTGCGCCACATTAAACAATTTCAAATTCCGATTTATCTGATATTCAGCTTAGTATTGAGTGCTTGTCTATTCGATGAAGTAAAACTCGAGCAAGCCATTCCTGCCGAAGCAGCTTTTGTATTCAAATCGGAAAATAGTGTTTCGCAGCAGGGTGAAAACGTCTTGCTTCGGCTTTGGGATTTACCGAGCGATCAGACCATATTGAGCATACCGCAAAGCGCAACGCCTGATGTTTGGAATTTGCTTCATTTGACAACTACTCCAGCTGATTTTGCCCAACAATTCGAAGCGAAATTTCAAGGAAAAGTGCGCATTACGCGCTTCGAAGGCATAGAAATTTTTCAATTGTCGCAGCCCCAAATGAGTTTTGCTCGACACAAAGGCATTTTGATGATTGCCAAGCACGCCATGCAAGTAGAAGCAGCAATTCAACAACTGAAAGAAGGTGGAAATAAGCTTGATTTTAGTAATAATAAGGAGACTAACTTTGCTTTTCTACCGCACAACACACCTACTTTCTTACGAACGCTTACGACTTCCAGTTTTCGGTCATCGCTTCAATTTACAGAAAGCTTAACCAATTGGGAATCAGGTGATTTTGAACAAAAAGATGGTTGTTTTCAGCTACAACTTTCTTTATCTCAATCTTTTCCTTTTCTATTTGAATCGCCTAGGAGTGATGAGGCGATTTTATCAGTACTGCCCGATCAGACGACTGCTTACTTTTGGGGCAATTTGCAGGGTATGTATGATAGTTTTGAAGAACGATTAGTTCAATTAGGAAGCAGAAAGTTGAGTCGGGAATGCTTTGGGCAAGAGTTTGTACTCGCTGCTTCCAGCAAACGCGAACAAGACGGACAGATTCTGATTTTGGAATTGAGTCAGGTCGGTAGAAAGGCTTTAATGGATTTGAAAAATAGTGGAATTTGGCGTGCAGAACAGCATTTACTTTTTGAATTTTATACCAATGGGAAGCAAGACTTTTTTACATTCGGTGACCGCTATTTGTATGTATTCAAAAGTAAATCCAGTTTACAAAATTGGGTCAATAAATACAGCACAGGACAAGTCCTGAAAAACAATGTGCCATTTTTGCAAAGTCGCTACCAATTTCCCAAACAGCAAAGAGCTTTTGCTTACCTCAAAATGAAAAGGTTGCCTAATTTATCAGCATCCATTTTAAAAGAAAATGCCCAAAGCAGTCTGCCAGAAATCTTAACGGATAGACTCTTAGCGCAAGACGTTTGGGTAAGTTTTAATGAAGATAGTTTGCACCTAAAACTGGCGCAAAGTCTGACTGCTCCTGTCTATACACGAGCGAGCTCGGCTGCTCCTATAGAGCTGTACGACAAAGCGGCTATTCCGCCTACTGTACTGACTTGGCAAGCGAAAAATTACTTACTGATTCAAGACGAAGCACACCGACTTTATCTTTTCACGGATGCGCTAGAATTGCTTTGGACAAAGGAGTTGGAAGGAAAAATATTATCAGACATTAATCTACTAAAAGATGGTTCTTTGATCTTCAATACAGCTTATCAGGTTCATTGCTACGATCTCGCAGGAAATACTCAAAAGGCTTTTCCTTTGGAATTGCGAAACACAACGGATTTGGGTATTTGTCTGATCGATTTTACACAAACGGGAGAATATTGCTACTTGGTGGCGGGACAAAATGGTGCGATCTATGGTTATGATTTATACGGAAATCCTTTAGCTGGTTGGACGCCCAAAGACAGCTTGGGAGAAACAATTCATCAAATTCAACACTTCCAGAATGCAGCGCGCGATTTTATTGTGGTTGCTGCGGATAGTAGTGTTTATGCCTTTGATCGTTTGGGTAATATTCGGTTTAGCTACACCGATTCGCTTTTGCTGGGCACGCAAATGCACTATCAAACTGATAGCGAATATCCAAGAATCGTTGTTCCAGATAGCCTGGGCTATATTCATATCGTCAATTTAGAAGGAGCGAATTTTAAATTGAATACAGGACAAGGGAGTGCGCCTACGTGCTTTCAATTCGAGGATATTTGGGGCGACGAACGAAAAGATTATTGGTTTTTGCAAGATAGAAAACTAAGCGTATTTGCTTACGAAGATAAAGCCTTTGAAAACCGACTGGCGCTTTACTTTGAATCCACTCCCGATCATTTATTTCCTGTTTTCTACAAGAATCAAACTTGGGTGGCGGCTACTTTTCAAGACCGCAAAAGAATCGAACTTTACGACGCAAAAGGAAATTTACACCCCGCTTTTCCATTAGCAGGTGAACTGCCGTTTGTTCTTCATAATAATACGATTTATGCGAGTGAAGGGAAGCTGTTGTATCGTTATTTTTTGGATTGAAGGGTAAATACGCTACACGGAAAACCTATAAATCCCAAACTTGGATAATTGAGTTGCTACACAGCTACGAACAAATCATCCAAAGTCAAAACTTGACTAAAAATGGCATCGCTGTGCGCATTTTTTATAATTCCATTCGCAGCAATCAATACATAAAATAGTTGTTTTTTGCTTTTAGTTGCATGCCTGAAAATACTGCGTTTTTGTTGTAGATGATCCGCGTAAGCTTTCGTTACAATATAAGGATCGGTGTGGAATTTGATTTCAAACAAATTGACCACGCCATCTTTTCGATCAATCAACAAATCAATCTGAGTGCCCTTCTCTATGCTTGTTCCTTGATGAAAAAAGGAAGAAGAAAGCGCATAAATACCTGCGATATCCAAGGCTTTTTTGATTTGAGGAATGTGTTTCAGGCAAAGACTTTCAAAAGCATAGCCACTCCAAGTTTGGTAGCTCGGTGTTTGGCTCAAATGATTCCAAGTTGCATTTCCTTCAAAAGTTTTTCCTTCCATGAACTTCAAATAAAAAAGCGAGTATTCATCCGTCAATCGAAATAGGCGATTCTTCTTTTTTTTTTGAATGCTTGATAAGCAGAAATGAATCCAGAATATTCCAATTCCTCCAAAGTTTGAGTGGTACTTCTACCATTTGGAAGATTCGCAATTTTTATGATTTCATTTCTTGTCAATCCTTTTTGCTTGCTTGCCAAAGCACGAATGACATCAATATGCTTATCTGCTTTGGCGAATAAGGCAGGATAGAGGCGAGTAAATTCTGTGCGCAATAGACCATTTTTGGAAAAACAGATTCGATTGATGTTTTGGACAGCCGTTTTCCCTTTTTGTACCTCTTTGAGGTGATGTGGAATACCACCAAGTGCGAGATAGAGCTGTGTGATTTGGTAGCGTGTAAAATCGAATCCTTTGGCTTGAAAATATTGCTCTGTTTCTAGTAGTGTGAATGGAGAAAGAAAAATACGTTTAGTCACTCTATTGTATAAGCCACCTCTATTGTTGATGACTTTTTGAATCATCCAAGAAGCCGCCGAACCACAAATCACCACAACAACATTCTTTTTCACCGCCCAACTGTTCCAGAAGTAGCTCAAACCAGCTAAGAAGCCAGATTTATGCGTAGCTAGCCACGGCAATTCATCTAAAAAAACTACCTTTTTTTCGTCACTCAACTGGTCTTCTAAATAAGTGCTTAGCATTGCAAAAGCACGCAACCAAGTCTTGGGACGTTCTATGGGCAGTTTTGAGCCACTACGCGCCATCAATCTGATTGCAAAATTGTCCAATTGAGTAGCTTTGTCTGCGCTTTGTAGTCCTGTAATCTCAAAGATAATTTGTTTTCTATAGATGGATTCAATCAAATAGGTCTTTCCAACCCTTCGACGTCCAATAACAGCGATCATCTCTGCTTCATTAGATTGAAGTGCATTTTTTAATACCGCTGTTTCTTGTTCTCTACCAACGAAAAATGTAGCCATATTTGAATGAATTTATGGCAAAAAAGCTACTTTTAGTCGTTAATACAAAATGATTAATGACTAAAAATGATTCTAATAGCTTAGATTCAGTCATTAATTGAAATTTATTAGCGACTAAATACGCTGTAATTTAAGTCTTTTCAAATTTTGAGAAGCGAGAAATTCCTTAGAATTTTGAGCTTCAAAAAACCTATCTGCCGCCGTCGAAGACGGCGGCAAAAAAGGGTTGAGGGAGAAAAAAGGGTTTTTCTAAAACCCTTTTTTCTCCCTCAAACTCCCCTACTAAAATACAAAGAAACTTAGTTTCTTCCAATTTTTGAGAAGCGAGAAATTCC
>JBCCRX010000032.1:0-27859 GCA_039201015.1 Bacteroidota bacterium
AAAGAAATTCAGTCTTGGCTTTTTTGGTTCTTTTTGTGCTAAGACAAAAAGAACATGTTATTTCCTGAAATCGTACAGCTAGATCACAAAAATTTTCAAAGAACCATAAATAAATTGATCTAAATGCTAGATATACCGTATTTAACGGGTGCATCTCAAAATGTCGCAGAAAGTTTTCAGCCTGAGGCAGACTAAAGTTTTCAGAGGTGAAAAACTTCCTGCTAGAGGAATTTTAAGGGCAAGAAGCGTTAATTTTTAACGCTTCTTGCCCTTAAGAACCCTTTGGAGCATCCGAAAATCCTCCCTTATAGATTTTCGGATGCGACTACATGAAATAGGAACGATAATTCTCCCTGTTAATCACCAAAACGACATTTTGAGATGCGCCCTATTTAACTGTGATAAAAAGCTGGTTACTAAATAATTACGAGGTTGTCCTCAAAAACTAGAATATGACATATCTTAAAAATAAAGGTCAAAGAACCAAATAAGCCTGTTACGATTACTCACTTATTACACCATTATGCACTCAAAAATTTACATTCCCATTGAAAATGATGTTATGTATCACTGTCATTTATCAGACAAAATTCCATTTTTTATTAATGTCACAATATTTGTATTTCAATGTATTTATACATCGCTTTTCAAGGAAAACGTCATTTTTATGGACTTATGAAAAGCAAAAGCAGCCAAAATTAGTATCATAGGAGCAACCACATACAGTTGTCTTGGATATGCGCTTAGCAGAGTAGAACCTCCCAAATAAACCATTAGCAAAATAAAAATGAGATTCAATCCTCTTTTTATCTTTTTAGAGTTGATTAGCCAGAAAAAAATGACGTACAAGAATACAGTAAATAAAACGGCATTAGGAAAAGCAATCCCCAGATATAAATCATTTTGGAAGCGATAAGAAAATGGGTAGCGAAACCACATTCTCCCCTGATTTGCTAAGCAATTTCTCAAAAACTTAATCGGTGATTTTTTTATATTTTTGATTGCAATTTCTTTGAACCGCCTATCTCTTTCCACGCCAACTGCACGGTATATATAGTCGAAGTTTTCTTTGTGGTTTTTAAGAAAAAAATCAGCATTGCATGGCTGTATTCCTCCATCACAATATCCTCTAAAATTTGCTGTATTCCATTCTCCGAACTCCCCTTCATAAGGGGTACTCATAAAATATAAAGACATCCCACCACTATTTGCAAAATACAATACTTTATCGGTTAGCTTGTAGGTGTACAGCAAATACGGAATCAATGGAATAAATGCTACAAGCAAAATAGTGATTTCCTTGGTGAACAGACGTCTTTTGGATAGGAGAGCTACCAGGTTCGCAATGGCATAAAAAGCTAAACAGGTCAAAATTACATAAGCAAATATTACTTTCGTGAGTGCCAGCAGCCCCAAAGTGATTCCCGCAAATAGATGATTCCTATTTTTTTCTCTTGAGTAGCTCTTTACAATAAAATAAGACAACAATGCAATGAAAAAAATAGAAATAGATTCCGTCAATATATACGGCATAGTCTGCCAAGAGACATAGTAAGCTGCCCAAACAAAACCAAAAAAACGGGCCTGCTTAAAATCTGAAATATGCTTGATAGCGTAAAACAAAAACACAATTGACAGGTATTGAAATAGTGCGTTGAAGACTTTAATGCCAAGCAAAGGGACACCAAATTTTACAAAAGGTGACAAAAAGAGCGGATAGGCAGGTCCATTCCATAAGTTCAATTCATTGGGCGGTGAATAGTAGCCTTCCAGAAGGTTCTCCGCAAACATCATGTACCTCACCTCATCGCCCTTCAAAACATCTTTGTGTATCAGTAAAATTACAAGTATGTAGATGAACAAAAAGGGTAAATAAAGCAAGAAAGGGTTTTTAATCTTCATAATTAATTGAGCTTTCTTTCAAAAAATGGAAGCTTAATACACTGTAAACTAAGTTTGTTTTAATTTTGAGAAGCGAGAAATTCCTTAGAATTTCGAGCTTCAAAAAACCTATCTGCCGCCGTCTTCGACGGCGGCAAAGAAGGGTGAGGGAGAAAAAAGGGTTTTTCTAAAAACCCTTTTTTCTCCCTCAAACTCTCCTATCTAAAATACAAAGAAACTTATTTTACAATGTACTTAAGAGCCGCAAATTTGTACATTTATTTGGTTCATTGATGATTTTTGCATTTGCTTAATGGAGCGCGTGTAAGACTTTTAAAGTTTTAGCTCAGAAGGTACTAGCATCAAATCTTAGGAGGAAACTTCAAAATTCTAGTGCGCCTAGTCCGAATTAATGGATAGTTTTAAACTACTTTAAACTCAATATTGGCAAGGGTTTTGGGCTATCAGTTAATTATGCTTTAAACTACTGGTGTCCGTATTTTTTAAAAATTGTCAAAGGACCATTTATTTTTGTGGTGTTCTGCTTTTGCGGAGATTATAAAAGCCTTAATTTTTATGCTACACCTTCACAACTATATCAATGGCGAACTCGTTCCTCCCGTTCATGGAAGCTATCTTGACGTATTCGATCCTTCAAAGGGCGAAATATATGCAAAAGTACCAGATTCGGATAGTTCAGATGTGGAGGAATCCGTGCTAGCAGCAAGTGAAGCATTTGCAACGTGGGCAGCTAGATCGGTGCAGGAGCGGAGTCGTATCTTGATGAAAATTGCGGATTTGATTGAAGTGAATCTTGATCGCTTGGCTACGGCTGAATCGCTAGATAACGGAAAACCTATTCATTTGGCGAAAAAAATAGACATACCAAGAGCATCCGAAAATTTTCGCTTCTTTGCACAAGCAATTACTCAATTTTCTACCCAAGCCCACGAAATGACCGATGCCATCAATTACACCTTACGCCAAGCCTTGGGTGTGGTCGGTACTATTTCACCTTGGAACCTACCGCTCTATTTGTTCAGTTGGAAAATTGCGCCTGCACTGGCAGCAGGTAATTGCGTACTAGCTAAACCTTCAGAAGTGACTCCAATGACGGCTTATCTACTCTCCAAAATCTGTATGGAAGCAGGCTTACCAAAAGGAGTTCTAAATATCATACACGGAAAAGGAACAAAAGTGGGAACAGCCATGAGCAAACACCCACGGATAAAAGCTATTTCTTTCACAGGTAGCACAAGAGTAGGTAAAGCGATCGCAGAAGTTGCTTCGCCAATGTTCAAAAAAGTGTCCTTAGAAATGGGAGGGAAAAATCCCAATATTATTTTCGCAGACTGCAATTATGAAAAAATGCTTTCGACCACCATACGTTCTTCTTTTGCGAATCAAGGGCAGATTTGTCTTTGTGGCTCTAGAATTTTTGTAGAGCAGTCTATATACGAACAATTCAAGCTTGATTTTGTCGAAAGTAGCAAAGCACTAAAAGTAGGTCACCCGTCCAATCCTTCTTCAGATTTAGGAGCAATTGTTTCCAAAGCGCATTATGAAAAAATACACGCCTATATGGATTTGGCAAAAGCAGAAGGAGGAAACATTCTTGCAGGTGGCAAAGCAGTCTTTCCAAAATCTTATGAGAAAGGCTGGTACATTGCTCCAACCATCATCGAAGGACTAGCCTATAATTGTCGGACTAATCAAGAAGAGATTTTTGGACCAGTTGTTAGCATTACGCCATTCGAGACAGAGGAAGAAGTCCTATTTTACGCCAATAGTACACCGTATGGGCTATCCTGCACCATCTGGACGGAAAACATCAGTCGCGCAAATCGTATGGCAAGAGATATTCAAGCAGGCGTTGTTTGGATCAATACTTGGTTACACAGAGACTTGAGAACACCTTTTGGTGGAATGAAGCGCTCAGGTGTAGGAAGAGAAGGTGGCTTTGAAGCTTTGCGATTTTTTACAGAACCTAAGAATGTTTGTATTCAGTTTTAGCTTGAATCCAAATTAAGTCTTTTATCTTATTTGCATCTGACTATGAAGACAGAAAACAGCAACTCCTACCCTATCCAATTTATTGATCCAATTCTTTTGAAGGACGGAACGATTGTGCAATTACGGCCCATTCACCCGATTGATGGGCAACAAGCCGAATACTTAAAAACACGCATTTCTGCTGAAAATCTATACAACCGTTTCCTCGGATACATTCCTACGATTTCAGAAGCTCTAGTGAAGCAAATGACACAGATTGATTACAGCAAGGAAATGGCGATTGTGGCAGAAGTAAAAGTAGAAGGTAAAAAGGAAATTATTGCAGTAGCTAGGTTGGGAAGCGATGGTAGCAATGCGGCAGAATTTGCTATTGTTATCATTGATGATTGGCATGGAAAAGGGCTAGGAACAGTTTTGACAGACTACATGATTGAAGTCGCTAAAGCCATGAAATTTGATTATATCTATGCCCTATTTTTCGATAGCAATAAGGGAATGAAACGAATTTTGGAAAAGCGTCATTTCAAGATAGACCGAGAAGACGCAAATATTATGAGAGCAGACTTAATGCTATCGGAAGATGATTTTGATATTGAGTTAGACATCCAATTTTAGGTCTGTAGAGCTTGTTTGGAAATTAATAATCAATCTGCAAACGGCTCGTTTTCAACCCAAAGATCAAAATCAAGCTATCATTCTAAAGTTGTAATGCTCTTAACTCAGAGCTCATTTCCAATCCTGGAAAGGGAGCTAAAATCCAAACAAGCTCTAAAAAGATCAGCTTAGAAAATGTCAACAAACGAAATTTGAGCAATATGAAAATTATCTGGGTCATTCTTGGAGCTTTTAGCTTACTAGCTTGCCAAGAAAGACAAAGCGAGCCTCCACAAGAAATCTACGAGCACATTGAAGACGTGAAAGCGCGCGCACTACTCGAAAAAGCAGTGAATGCCGCTGGTGGTCTAGATGAATGGACGTCCAAAAAAAGTATTAGTTTTCAGAAATATGTAGCTCTATATGACTCTATGGGTACGATAGAGCAGGAAAATTGGCAACAGCATACTTATCATTATTCTCCTGAACGAAAAGTGAAAATAGCATGGGAAAAAGAAGCATCGAAGTATGAAATTTTGGCAGAAAAGAACCAATTTAGGCGTCTAGTCAGTGGAGCAAAAGATACGAGTGTCACTGTTCAATCTATTGAAAATACAGTTCGTAGTGCCACTTTTGTCATCAGTTTACCCTTCAAGTTGTTGAACGAAGGCGTCGAATTGGCTTACAAAGGGAAAAAGCAACTGGATACTGGACAAGAGGTAGAAGTTTTGCAAGCTATCTATGATGCAAAGCAACACGCAACGCACACCAATCAGGATATTTGGTCACTCTATTTCGATGCCAAGGATTACAGGCTTTTGGGTTATCAAGTGCAACACGACGACCACATCAGCTATGTTTTGAATAATAGTTTTGATGTCGTCAATGGAATCGTTTTTCCGCGTCATCGTAAAAGTTATCGAGTCAATGAGGAAGGAGAACGCTTATTTTTGAGAGCAGCTTATGAGTATAAAGATTGGACAATAAAGAATTTTGAGCATTGAGCAAATTACTACTATTGGAAACAGCTACTGAAATTTGTTCGGTAGCTATCACAGAAGCAGCCAAGATTATTGCTAAAGTGGATGCAAGCGAAAACTATGCGCATACGGAAAAGTTGACGCTCTTGATAGAAGAAGTTGCTCAAAAAGCAATGATCGCTTTGAAAGATTTGGAAGCAGTTGCTATCAGTAAAGGTCCAGGTTCTTATACTGCCCTGCGAGTTGGCACATCCGTTGCGAAAGGACTTTGCTTTGCCTTAGATTTACCGCTTATTGCGATTGATACTTTGGCTAGCTTAGCCGATGCCGCTTATCAAAAGATAGGAAACGAGAACGCACTTTACTGCCCAATGATAGATGCACGCCGAATGGAAGTTTACGCCGCCCTCTACGATGCTAATGGACACATTATTCAAGACCAGCAAGCCATGATTATTGACGAAAACAGCTTTCATAATTATTTTAAATCTGGACAGCCTATCATTTTCTGCGGAAATGGTGCGGAAAAATGCAAGTCAGTATTAACGCATCCGCTGGCGCATTTTGAAACTACGGTCTGCGATGCGTCGAATCTAAGGAGATTGGCGTCGAATGCCTATCAGCAGCAACAATTTGAGGACTTAGCGTATTTTGTTCCCATTTATGGAAAAGCACCTAATATCACGACATCAAAGAAAGGCAAATTGCGGAATTGAAAATTGTTGAATGCTCCGTTGAATAATTCCACGATTCTACCCGAAAAGTTAAAGTTCTTACATTTCTTGTGACAAGCAATCATAATTCAATTACATATTAGTTTTTTTAGTAATTTTGAAGACAAATTAGCTCCACCAAAGTATCTGCCTACTATGAGAAAGCTTCCCTTTTTTACAATATGGTACTCGTAATTGCTCAATTCATTTGTAGTGTCTAAACAGGCATATTCGTTTGTACAAATTTATCCCGCTCGCAGCATAAACAAATACCTCAAGAAATAAACAATATAACAACCAATAATAAGTAAATTAACTAGCCATGCTGAAACTAAGTCGTGTATTACTAAGCTTACTATTGTCATTATTATGCGTAGCCGTATTCGGACAAGACCATTACGATCATGCACAAAGTTCGATCGATCAATTTCAATCTAAGGGAAGTGCTAATTTACCTACAGATTTAAGATATGCTTTTCGAGTAGATGCGGCTCGTCTAAGCCTTCGAGCGGAGCAAGATTTGGACAATCAAAATGCCCGAGTTCCTTCCGCTGATTTTAATTTATATTATCGCTTACTTACTTCTATTTACGCCTCTGATGATTTGGCCAAAGAAATTGCAGCCTGTGGGATACACAGTGCCAATAGCATTTCTGTGGACTATGTAGAATTGATCTACGATAAAAAAGTGAGTTGGGCAAATCCGCTACAAGAAGGCATCGCTAGTATAGATCATCCTGCGGTAAATCGCTTAATGGAAAAGTACGACTTGATTATTCAGTCACATCGGCAAATCAGTCCGCGAGAAGATGCGATAATCATTCGAGCGGCTGAACCACTCAATATGTCAGCTTTGACGAATACATTCTATGACCTAGAAGGCATTTCAAAAGTGGATTTGGGTACAAATAAAAAGCTTTCGAGTGATATTCAAATCAGTCCATCAGATGACGGCTGGGATGTGCATTATCTACTCTATTTTGAAGAAGACGGCGTTCCGCAGCAACACATTTGGGTATATCATGTGAATAAAAAATGGGAAATAAAATTTTTAAGTGAAACGGGTGCGCCTTTGATAGAAGGATTGAATTGTCGCTAATTGCTGTTCCCTAATTAGGGCTGTACGAAGTCTTGTTTTTATTAACATTTTACCCGAAAACAACCTGAGTCAATGTCAGAAAATCGCTCAACAAGTATGCTCCGTAAATCTCTTCGGGCGGAAACACCGCTCTTTGTCCAAAAGAAACCAAAAATGTCAACTACCTTTGAAGCAAAATTATACATGCCAAAAATTCGGATAAGCTTATTTATTGCGAGTAATCGGCGTCTGTCCTCTAAAATCTGTCCTCTTGCTTAAACAACAATTAAACAAAACGAGTGTCAAAACTTAGAATGCTTCAAGGCTACATTTCCTATTATTTGAAGGCAAAAAACTACCGCAATGTCCAGTCTTCTGTCTTTAAAACATTTGCAGAATCTATCTTAGAGGACCAACGCGATTTCTATGCCTTTGATGAAATAGAAGCCTTGAGACATTTGTTGTTAAAAGATAGAAACACCATACAGGTCACCGATTTTGGAGCAGGTTCACAAGTCCATACCACTAACGAAAGACAAATCCGACGCATGGCGCAACACTCCATTACGCGACCTGCTTTTTGCGAGCTACTTTTCCGAATCATCAATCACTATAAACCCAAAACAATCCTAGAACTGGGTACTTCGCTGGGCATTTCGACCCTGTATCAGTCCTTTGCGGCACTGAACAGCCAAATTATCACCATTGAAGGTTGCCCTAATATTGCGGCACGCGCTAAGCAACATTTTGAGCTGTTGGGTGTAAAAAATATTCATTCGGTAGTAGGCCGTTTTGAAGATCAACTACCCAAAATCTTAGCGCAACTATTACAATTAGATTTCGTTTTTTTCGACGGCAATCACCAAAAAACAGCGACACTAGACTACTTTAAAACTTGTCTAAAAAAAGCACATGCTGATAGCGTTTTTGTCCTTGATGATATTCATTGGTCATCGGAGATGGAGGCGGCTTGGGAACAAATCAAAGCGCATCCTGAAGTCAGTCACAGCATTGATTTGTTCTTCTTTGGCATCGTATTTTTTAAAGCAACAGCTTCTCAAAAAGAGCATGCCGTGTTGATTCCAAGTCGCTGGAAGCCTTTTTAAAAGCAGTGGAAATATCACAAAACGACACTATGAACTATCATTCCATCCTAACAGCTAGTTTGCCAATCGTGAAAAAAGCAGGGCAATTTTTGCGAACACATTTCCGAAAAGTGAAAAACGATGAAATAGAGGACAAAGATGTAAACAGCTTAGTGAGCTATGTGGATCGAGAAGCGGAAGCCATTTTGGTGGAAGAGCTTCAAGCGCTGATTCCAACCGCTACCTTCATCACGGAAGAAGATACCGTGCAGAACCAAGAAAGTGAATACACTTGGATCATTGATCCTTTGGACGGAACGACGAACTTTTTGTTTGGTTTGCCTCACTTTTCGGTCAGTGTAGCTTTGCAGCATCAAGGTGAGTTGGTCGTTGGTATTGTCTATCATGTCAGTCTCGACGAATGTTTTTATGCTACCAAAGGAAGCGGCGCATTCGTGAACGGAACACCGATTTGTACGAGAGCAGCCAGCCATTTAAAAGAAACTTTAATCACGACAGGCATGCCTTTCAATAATCCAGCACAAGTCGAAAAAATGTTGAAACTAATGCGTTACTGGAAACAGCATACGCGAGGAGTAAGGCGTTTGGGTTCGGCAGCTTTAGATTTGGCTTACGTGGCGGCGGGCAGAGTGGATGCCTATGTAGAATGGGGTCTGAATGCTTGGGACATCGCAGCAGGAATCTTAATTTTGGAAGAAGCAGGCGGCAAAGTAAGTGATCTCAGCGGCAATAACAATTCTCTGAAAAATGGGGAAGTCATTGCTTCTGGTGAACAGATTTACGGTTCAATTGTACTTTCTGTAAGGGAAAGTTTGTGAAAAACATTCCTAACACACAAAATATAGAAACACATGATCACCCGTACACTACTCTTCACGCTGTTTTCGCTATTTGCATTTCAGTCTCTAGCTTCTTTCAGAACACCCAATTTTCCACAGGATACCCTCACCTGCGAGCAAGCCATTCAAAAAGTAGGAGAAGAAGTTTTATTCAAAGGAAAAATTATCAATATCGTTCATACCACTACAAAAAAGTCTGGCACGCACATCACTTACATCAATCTAGACCAAAATTATCCGCACAACGTAGTGACCGTGGCAATCATGGAAAAATTTATTGGTCAATTTGATTTGGCGCGTGAAAACTATATTGGTCAAGAAGTGCTTATCAAAGGGCTATTGATACAAAATGGTAATTACAAACCTGCTGTTTTTTTAGAGAATTCAGAGCAGTTAAAGCTAGTAAACTAACCACAAACATACCCTATTCGCATTTTTCTGAGATTATTTTAGACACTTGAAGTAATTAAAAGTCAAATAGAATTTTACAAATCCTAACTGCTTTTTTCATGATGTAATGCACTACAAATTATCTACGATTGCAATATTAAATGCCTCAATAAATTAGTACTTATAATACCTGTCCCTATAGCTCGGGACTCAATTTTCATGAATCATACAGATGAATTTTGAGTCTATATCACAGAATCAATCTATGAAAAATAGTAATATTAAACCAGAAACGATAACTAAACCAATACAACTTCTAGCAGTATGGCTAGTTAGCTTATTGCTTCTTGAAACAATATTGTTAACAGCTGCAAAAAATCTGACAGACCCAGTATGGATTTCTAGTCTCTTGGCGATAAGTGCCGTGGCGATTATACCATTATTTCTAGTATTAATTTTCGTTTTACAAACTCGATTTCGCCCTCAAATGCAAGAGGATTCCTACTATTCAAAATGGCTTTTTAATAAAGAAACAAATAAATATGAGTTAGAAAATGAATATTCTGAAAAGGAAACCAAGATGAACGAAATCAAAGAAATAAGAGATAGAACTGAAAGACAAATAGAAGATACAATACGAGAAATAGATAACAGTATAAATAATAATGAAGATAGTAAAAATTTAAATCCTGTAATGCAAAAATCAAAGGAGGAATTAGAAAATTTGGCAAAGCAAATCAAACTAAATGAATTACATCTAGGAATCAATAAACTACTTCCACATTATCAAAATATAATTGATGTTATTCAAAGTGTGGGATTTACAAAATATAGCCTCTTTGGTGATTCAAATATAGGAATACCAGAACCATTTGTGATTTCGTTTGGGAAGGGTGTAACAATTGATGTCATAAAAGAAATAATAGAACCAATATCCAAATTCTCTCATTGTTATATAAAAAAATCAACAACTGCTAAAAATGCGATCATTATAGGTTCATATCGCACATACGATAAAATGGTCTCTGTTGATGAAAAAATGTTAAATAATATGTCAGCATTAAACAATAATGACAATATTGATAGATTACTAAAAAGTCATTAAACCATAAATATTTATACATGTTTTTGGAAATTAGATAGATACAATATGCTAATTTTTGAATTTTATAATATTCAAACCTTCATCTCATCCAAACGATACATCTCGTATTCTTCAATTAGCTGTATCAAAATTTGCCCATAATTCGCCTGTCTAGAATAGCCTAAATCATTCAAGCCTTTTGCCCAACTTTTATAATCCGTTCCATAACGCAGCAAGGTTTTAAATTTTGAGCGTTCGTGCGTGATCAGAAGGCTGTGCGCGCGCCAATTTTCCCAAGCACTGCCAAAGCTTTCTGCTTGGAAAGGTGCGCCAAAGTGATTATTGGTTTGAGTCGCCAAAGTCCCTTTTCCCGCTTGGCTTTCTAGCAGTCCTTGCGCCATTTTAATGCTAGCAGGAATCCCAAATTTCTCTTGTTCCACTATGGCTACCTTCGCGAATCGCTTGATGTATGCCTCTACATCGCTCTTACTAAGTGCCAAAGCAGCTATTGAATTAGCCACTTTATCGTTATCCTCAGATTCGCCAAAGGAAAAGCCAGAAGGCAATAAACCCAATTGCTCTATGTTATTGGAAGAGGAATTAGAAACTGCAACGGCATTGGAAGGCGCATTCATATGAATTTGAAAGTGTAAATCTTTTTTGAAAAAGATAAAAATCATCAATGCTAACAGGCTCATCTTAAACCAAGAAACCTTGATGTTCGTAAACGCTCCAAAACTCATTTTATGAAGCCAATAGCGCGTAGAAGTCCATAAACGAACCAAGCCTTGCCCTATTTTTTTCAATAAAAATTTAAGCGTTAAATGATCTAATATGGTGAATTCTACTTCTTTTTGTAGTGTGTATTGATGTCTCGATTTCATGATTAGAATTAGTTTGTTCGGCTATTTGAAACTTTTGAACGCTAGACTTTTGAAGTTTCCTTCTCAGACTTTGTTCTGATATTTTTTCAAGCCAAAACCCCAAAAGTTTTACGTATTTTCATTCAAGCAACTTCAAAATTATCAGAGAGGTACTCATTTTCTTCGCCACAAATATAAAACAAAATGTTTTTAAATTTAAAACAAAAATCAATATTTTTAAACAAAAAATTGAATTTCAAGAATCTATAAGAGCACAAATTATTGATAATCAGTATTTTAAAATTCAACCATAAATTGTTTTAATTTATAATATACACGAGCAACCAGCTAAAAACAAAGGTATTTCACCTCAGCATCCGTCTGCAAACTTTCACTTGTCGATATTCTTCCCGTTATTTGCAGAGCATATAAATCACAACAAATTTCTGTAAGTATGAAAATTGGTATCGCAGCCGATCATGGTGGATTTGCCCTTAAAGAGCACATTATTCAATTGATAGAAAAATGGGGCTACGAAGTAAAAGATTTTGGTGCGCTCACTTACGATTCAGTGGATGATTATCCCGATTTCGTGATTCCACTGACCCAAGCTGTCGTAAATGGAGAAGTGAATCGAGGCATAGCGGTTTGCGGTAGCGGTGTCGGTGCCGCAATTGCTGCCAATAAAGTGAAAGGCGCGCGCGCCTCGGTCATCACTGATTCGTATTCTGCCAAACAAGGTGTCGAACACGATGCTATGAATGTCATGTGTTTGGGCGGACGCATTACAGGGGTTGCTGTGGTGGAAGACTTGGTGAAAAATTATTTGGAAGCCAATTATACAGGAGAAGAAAGACATGACCGCCGTTTGGGAAAAGTAGCTGCACTAGAAAATGATTGGAAAGATTGAACGCTTTTCCAGTACGAAAATTGAGATATTAAATTGAATGTGCTACTTTTGCGCGGCATTCTAAATCTACATATCTGTTCCTTTGGTGGAAGCCTAGTCGAGGGTTTTCCATCTTTTCCTGCGAATAGTAAAATTATGCGAATAAGGGGCAAAAAGATTTTAAGTGTTGATAATCAGGTATTTAGATTTACTAAATTTCCAAAATTTAGCAAACCTTTTATGCAAATCCTCTAAATCAATGATAAAATTACACCCATTATTTGCATAAATCATACAAAATCCACAATCCTAACTATGAATTTACACGAATATCAAGGCAAAGAACTATTGGCGCGCTACGGTGTGCCTGTGCAAGAAGGTATTGTTGCGGAAACTTTAGAAGAAGCAGTGGCGGCTTACGAAAAATTAAAATCAGAAACTGGCTCGGACTTTGCAGTAGTGAAGGCACAAATCCATGCGGGTGGACGTGGAAAAGGAGGCGGTGTGAAAGTAGCAAAGAATTTGGAGGGCTTGAAAGAACATGCAGGTAACATTTTGGGTATGATGCTCAAAACTCCACAGACACCTGGCGGAATGGAAGGCGAAGGGAAGCTGGTGCGCAAAATATTGATCTCCGAAGACGCCTACAAACCCGATTTTGACTCTTGTAAGGAATATTACGTCTCCATTTTGACGGATAGAGAAAAAAAATGCAATGTCATTATTTATTCGACGGAAGGTGGAATGGATATTGAAAAAGTGGCAGAAGAAACGCCTCATTTGGTACACAAAGAATATGTAGATGCGCAATTGGGCTTACAAGGTTTTCAGGCACGTCGAGTGGCTTTCAATTTGGGTTTAAGTGGAGTAGCCTTCAAGAATATGGTGAAATTTATTTCTAAATTGTACGCTGCTTACGTTGGTGCGGATGCTTCTTTGATTGAAATCAATCCTTGTATGCACAATGGACATGACGAAATCATTGCTGTGGATACTAAATTGACTTTGGATGACAATGCGCTTTTCCGCCATAAAGACCTGATTGAGTGGCGAGACAAAAGTGAAGAAGACCCAACGGAAGTAGAAGCAGACGAATTTGGATTGAATTACGTCAATTTAGACGGAAATGTTGGTTGTATGGTAAATGGCGCGGGTTTGGCAATGGCAACCATGGATGTCATCAAAATTTCTGGTGGAGAACCCGCCAACTTCCTAGACGTAGGTGGAACAGCAGATGCAAAACGCGTGGAACAAGCCTTCCGTATTATTTTGAAAGACCCAAAAGTAGAAGCTATTTTGATTAATATTTTTGGAGGCATTGTTCGCTGCGATCGGGTCGCCAATGGTGTGGTAGAAGCTTATAAAAATATGGGAAATGCTATAAAAGTACCCATTATCGTTCGCTTACAAGGCACTAATGCAGATTTGGCCAAAGAGATCATTGATGAATCTGGTTTGGCCGTGAAATCCGCTATTCTACTACAAGAAGCCGCTGATTTGGTGAAGGAAGCATTGAGTTAGTTGGCTGTTGGTAAGATGTCATTTTACAGTAGGAAAAAAAGCGAGGTAAGGCAGCCAATAGTTTATCAACATTTAATAGTAGCTAATTCTGCTTCTCCGCTCATACCGAACCGACAAATCCACCCAGCGATCTTCTTTTTGTGCGGCGAGTGGTACGAAATTACGATTGCGCCAGATGCCAAATACATTGATCGGGTGTCCACCACTTAAAGCTAAAATCTGCCATTTTCCTTGTTCTTCTTGTAGCTGACAGGCAAGCTCTTGTCTATTCAAATCCAGCAAATAGAGTTCTTCTTTTTTGATAAATGGACGAACCGATTCTACAAAAATGGGCAATTGAAACAACCACGGATTTTGGGCGATGGCTTTTGTGAAATGAAGTTGTAGAGCTTGAAAATGAGCAATGCCATTGATTTCAAAACGTGCTTTGCTTTGTTGGAAAAAACGAAACAAACCTCTTTGGGAAAAACTACTCGGATAATATACCCATTCGCCTCGCAGCACATCCCCTACTTTCCACTCTATCTTAAAGGGCTCTGTTCCCCATGCAAAATCCAGGTGCAAAGCGAAACGCTGGCTTTTTTTGCCGTACAACCAAACGCGCTGAAACAGCAAACGCTCTTCTTCGCCTTCTTCTATCGCCAAGACACACCAATCATCTTCTACGCCTTTTTCTTGCAAAACTTCTTCTTTTTTCACATTGACGCCAATGATGCTAAAGAGTTCGTGCTGTAAGCCTTCATTGACAATATTCAAGTTTCTGAACCCTCTGATGATCAGATAGATATTGCCAAGTTCTACGAGTAGCAGTTCGTTCCAGTTTTCTTCTTTTAGCAAATTAGGTATGCCATTAAAACGCGCGGCGATGCCCTTCATTTTGGCATCAATCATTTTAGCAGACCAATCTGTCCAGTAAGCTATTGGTTGTTGGTAAAGGCTTGCTAGTCCTGCCCGCACACTATCGTACAGCCATATTTCTAGCTCATCCAAACCTTGCGCCATTTGTCGCAAGCGTTTTTCTCGACTTTGCTGTCGTTTTTTTGCTAGTTCTGCGAGTTGTTCTTCGGTATATTCTTTGGGCAAAATACGTTGATCGCGCCTTTTTAGCCAAGTCTGCACTTCTTCTGGAACGTCCTGAACGACCGTAAAAGCATCATTCGCTTCTAGCATCATAAGAATAAGTGCTACGCCATGTTTGCAAGGATTCTTTCTACTTCTACAATTGCACTGAAACGCAATTCTTTCGTGCCGAAGATCAACAACGCTTTGACATTTACTCCGCTTCGAGCGATATTCTCCCCAAATGACTTCTCCATTACCCGAGAGTTCATACCAGTAGCGGGCAGAGGCAACACCCCTCGCTTCTTGTAAAAGGAAAGGGTCTTTTCGAAGTATTTTTTGTATTTTTTCGAGCATGTTGTTTTTCAATAAGTGTACATCTCAATCAACTGCTGTCGCTTCTCTGGTGTCAATCCGTATTGTTGTTCCAGATATTGATCCGTTCCACCGTATTTGTTGTCGATGATTTCCCAAACTTTATTCAAATAAACTTCTTTCACCAAAGCACCCGTCGCAAGGACTTCTTTGTCAATACCAATCAATCGTCCTTTTCGATAGGTACTTACATTGTCTTCGTAGCGATAAAAATTGGACATCAGATAGTCTTGCATAATGGTTTCTCGATCCACACCGAGCGCAGAAAGAACGACCGCCGCCATATAACCCGTGCGATCTTTGCCACTCGAACAATGAAAGACCAAAGGCACTTCCTCTGCTAATAAATGATCAATAATGGGTCTAAAAAAGACCGTAGCCGTATCCGAAAATTCTTCCATGATGCCCACAAACATATCAGTCACTTCACTAGCCGTCGCTCCATTGAGTACATTTTTCCTCAACTGTAGATAGCGTGTTCCTTCCTTATCACCAATTGGATATTGATAATAGTCTGCTCCTTTTGGTATTCTATTCGGATGCTTTTCGTATTCTATGGCATATCTAAAGTCAGCCACCACTTTCAGTCCTAAATCTTCAAGTACTTTCAAATCATCTTTACTGAGACTGGATAGGCGATTGGAGCGATATATCTTTCCCCATTTGATGTATCTTCCGTCTTCTGTACGTATGCCTCCCAAATCTCTGAAATTAGATGCTCCGTCCAGCGCAATCCGACGCTCCGAAAGAATGAAGGAATCTACGCCCATTTGTAGTCCAAAATAGGTGCGCGTTTTATCTTTTATTCCCGCTAATTGAATATAATTATCCGTCGTTGTGGCAAGTGGTCGCGTCCAATTTATCGCTTCGGGAGTTTCCGCTCTGTAAATCTGCTTTTCTTGGTCTTCTTTTTTAAAGAAAAATTCGTACTGATTGGTTTTCAAATTGTGCTCCAGCAAAATATCCTCCTCAAAAGTGCGCATAGGTTGTTCTATATTTTTTTTAGCACAGGCGTTTGATATGGATAGTAATGCTACAATCGCGATGATGTTTTTCATGAATTCTAATTTAGACTTGTTTGGATTTTGATCTTTGTGTTGAAAACGAGCTCTTATTCTTTTTCCTATTTCTATAGATACTCCTCTGGCATATTATAGTTCATTTCACACGAATATTCTCAGCTTTTCAAAGCCCTTTTTTAGAATCCATGAACATCTGTGCTTGCTAATCCCTTTAGTAATAAAACATCGCAACAAATATGAAAATTTTACTAACGGGAGCGACGGGCTATATTGGAAAGCGTTTATTGAGAGTCCTAATACAACAAGGGCACGAGCTATTATGCGCAGTTAGGGATGTCAATAGTTTCGAGTGGCAAAAAGGTTGGGAGCAACAAGTGAGCGTATTCCAAGCAGATTTTTTGGATGAGACGAGCTTGGAAAATGCGCCAACAGAGTTCGATGTAGCCTTTTACTTGATTCATTCTATGTCTAGCTCCATCAACGAATTTAGTGACTTAGAAGAAAAAACGGCAAGCAATTTTAAAAATTATGTCGATCGTACTAGTGCCCAGCAAATGGTTTATTTGAGTGGTATGGTGAACTCCGATAGCCTATCGGAACACCTAGAATCGCGCTATAAAGTTGAACAAATTTTAGGAGAAAGCCGCGTGCCACTCACCACGCTTAGAGCCGCAATCGTCATTGGGTCGGGCAGTGCTTCTTTTGAAATCATTAGAGATTTGGTAGAGAAATTGCCCCTAATGATTGCTCCAAAATGGCTCAATACCAAGTGCCAGCCCATCGCCATACGGGATGTCATGAAGTTTCTGACAGGCGTGATGCTTCGACCAGCAACCTATGGCAAAAATTACGACATTGGTTGTAATGATATTTTGACCTACAAAGAAATGTTGCTGGGTTTTGCGGAAGTACGCAACCTGAAACGTTGGATTTATACTGTACCGATTATGACGCCTCGACTTTCTTCTTATTGGCTTTACTTTGTCACTTCCACAACTTATCCACTTGCCGTCAACCTCGTCAATAGCATGAAGGTGGATATGGTGTGTAGAAAAAATAATTTGGCGCAACTACTCGGAATAGAATTGATTCCTTACAAAGCAGCGGTTGAAATGGCATTCGTAAAAATCAGACAGAATATCGTCGCTTCTAGTTGGAAAGATTCGTTAGTGTCCAGCTATAGCCTGACTTCTACGGAAGACTACATCAATCTTCCTGAATTTGGCTGCTTTACGGATAAAAAACAATTAGTAATTGAAAACAATTCAGTAGAACAAGTCTGGGAAAATATTCTTTCAATTGGAGGAGATAGGGGCTGGTACTACGGCAATTGGCTTTGGAAGATCAGGGGCTATATGGATAAAATGGTGGGCGGTATTGGACTGCGCAGAGGACGAACGAATTTGAGTAATATTCATGCAGGCGATGCACTCGACTTTTGGAGAGTATTAGTCGCAGACCGCAAGCAAAAGAGGTTATTGCTTTATGCGGAAATGAAATTACCTGGCGAAGCTTGGCTAGAATTTAAAATAAAAGAAAAAGGCGAAGCCACTATTCTTCAAACGGCTACCTTCAGACCACAGGGTTTATTCGGGAGGCTTTATTGGTATGCCGTACTGCCACTTCACTATTTTGTGTTCAATGGTATGATTCGCAATATTGAACGCTTTAAGGAAAGCAATAATATGGAAAAAAGAATAGCGTAGGATTTGAATTTGAAACCTTTTGAATCTGCTTTTTTAGTAAAAATGGTATTGCCTTGCACCTGAACATTGATGTCTTGGTGCAAGAGTGTTTGTACTTCTGCCACTGCTTTTCTTTGACGAAGCAATCTAATATGAATCGGTAAATCACCCAAAAAACGCATCAATGATTGTTTGTCTTTGAAAGAAAACACCAACTCCTTTTCATCTGTGTTGTGGATAGATAAACGGCTGTTAGCTTCTCCTACTATCTCTAGATTTGCTTCTATGATGACTGGTGTTTGTTCCATATCTTACCGTGAGGACTATTGATAAATATTTCAATCCATCGGAATCAAGGTCAGGCGGTCTAATTCTGACAAAAATGTAATGGATTGAGCAATTACTCCTAACTAAGGTAACTCAATCCATCTTTCCGAACTTTAAGTATTCGACTGATTAGGTTCAGCAGTTCTCACTTTCAATGAACCACTCATTTTCCACTTGGCGTGTGTAGGATTCTCGCCTGCGTGGCTGGGAACGTGCAATTCAAAATTATCAAACTCGTAAGTAATTTCCGCTCCGCGACCCGTCAATTTATCGTACAATCCAATCGCTAATTCTGGCCATGTCGTCGTTTTATTTTCCATAATTTAATGAAATTTTATTCCTGCTCGAAAACTCTTTCCAGAAATTTCTACACGACAAAAATCTAAGAAAGAAAATACGCAAGGAGTGAAAAATTGATATAATACAATAAAAGCAGTTGATCTCTCGTCCTGCAAGCACCTGACAAAGAGGCATTCATTTGGTAAATCCTGCTTTCCTCACTATAACCCAAGTCGCATTCATTGGTTCAATAAATTTATGAATCTCTAGGGAATGTGCTCAAAACAATTCACAGAGGGACTATTTGGGTAAAGCAATAGCATCTCCAAATTTACAGCCCAACTAAGATTTACTAAATTCTAAAAATTTAGTAAATCGCTATTTTTGATTTGATAAATCTCAAAGATTTAGTAAATCTATACTGCTCAGGCAATACTTTGAGGTGTATTTATAGCAAGAACAAAAAACACCTATTTTTAGAAGCTTATGTTCCAAAAAAACACAAAGCGATTAAGTGTAGAAAGTAAAATGATACGTCATAATTACTATAACAATTGGTTAAAAAGCAATTTACAATTTAAACAAACATCCTTTCAATTTTAAATCATAAAAAAATGAGCACGACAAGACGCAATTTTATCAAAAAATCAACATTGGCGACAGCAGGAATGGCAGTAGGCTTTTCTGCCAAGAGCTATAGCCAGATCATAGGGGCGAATGATCGGGTGAGGGTAGGTATTGTTGGTTTTTCTAATCGAGCAAAATACTCCTTGATTCCTGCTTTTTTAGACAATAGCAAAGCACAAAACTTTGAGATTGCTGGTGTATCAGACATTTGGAATCGCCGAAGGGATGAAGGCAAAGCTTATTTGAAAGAAAAATCAGGTAAGAAAGTCAAGACATGGCGCAACAATGAAGAAATGTACGACAAAGGTAAGGTGGATGCCGTCATCATCTCTACGGCTGATTTTCAGCATGCGCTACACACCGTTCAAGCTGCCGAAGCCAAGAAAGACGCTTACGTAGAAAAGCCTTTTGCGGAAACAATGGCAGACGGTCGAGTAGCTTTAAAAGCTGTCAAAGATTCAGGTATTATTTTCCAAATTGGTTCTCAAAGACGCAGTGGACGCAATTATCACGCCGCATCAGATTACATCAATTCGGGTAAATTTGGCGACATCGTTATGGTAGAAATGACTTGGAATGTGAACCAGCCTGGACGTTGGCGACTACCACAACTCACCCGTGAGATAAAGGCTTCTGACACCGACTGGAACCGCTATTTGATGAATCGTCCTCAAGAAAATTGGGATGCAAGGAAGTACCTAGAATATCGTTTGTTCTGGCCTTACTCCTCAGGCATTCCTGGTCAGTGGATGTCGCACCAAATTGATACGGTGCATTGGTTCTCTGGTTTGGCGCATCCTAGAAGCGTCACTGCAAACGGTGGTATTTATCTCTGGAAAGACGGCCGAAGCAATTTCGATACCATGACAGCAGTCTTTGATTATGGTCCTTCCAATGATCCACAATCTGGTTTCCAAGTGGTTTATTCTTCTCGCTTCACCAACTCAGCGGGTGGCGTGAAAGAAATTTACTATTCCAATGGTGGAGAGCTTAATCTTTCTACTAATAAAGTCACGCCCAATGGCGGACTTAGCGAAAAACAAGCCGTTAAAATGGGTATGGAAGCCAACCAATTAGCAGAATACAATCTAGCGGATAGTAAAGCAGAAGTGGTTACTTCCGCCAATACAGGCGCAGATAATATGACGACCCTACACATGTTGGATTGGATGGAATGTGTCCGCAATAGAAAACAAACGAATGGTCCAGTGGAAGCAGCTTACAATCATTCTATTGCTAATATTATGACGACAGCGGCTTTACGCACAGGTCAGCGAGTGACATTCGATGAGCAAAATCAAGAAGTAATTGCTGGTGGTAAAATTTTCCAGTATTGATTGGTAAGATAGCATCTCCTTGTTAGATACTTTCAATTATCAACTAAAAAATTGGAAAAAGGACAAGAAAGTATCCTCTTGGTTTTGTGAAATAGGTGGATAAATTCTGTGATGACGGGCGTTCTAGGAATGCCCGTCATTTGTTTATTTCAGACAAACTTAGCACTAACCGCCAGCCACTTCCTAGTTTTGCAATACTGAATTTATACTAATTGCTCTCTGCTAACGCTTCAGTAAGTTCTTCTCAAAATTTCTCCTCTGTATCGGATTAGAGATACTCACAATGCTCACTGCTTTGCGTACTACATCTCCTCGGATGGATTTCAAACCCATTAATTTGACAAGAGTTTATTATTGAACTAGCTACTCTTTTGCATACTTTTGACTATTTTTACAGTAAAGCTATGTTTTAAGAGCATCCTTTTCGTGAAAGGTTTTTAGAAAAAAATAGTAGGGAAACGAGTATTTAGTAAGGGGCAAATAATAAGGTTTCGATATAGGACGACCTTATTTTGTTGACTATATTCAGTGAATATTTAAGCGAGAGAACCGCTTCGCGGATGGGTTAGCAGCAATTACTTTCAAAGTCAGGTTCGGAAAATACTGGTTTACAGGAAGATAATGCTCCAAACATGCTCTTATATTCCTTTCGGGATAAAGAAGTGTCGAATGAATCTCTTTTGATTATGGAAGGGGTCAACTACAAAAAGATACGTGTGGGCAAATGATTAATTTTGCAAGTGTTAATTCTTAAACTTTTTTATTTGCAAACAACCAAAAATCCATCCATATTTTATCAATAAAATCACAACAATGAGAAAAATACTATTATTTGCGTTGCTATTTACCACTTTTTTCGCTTGCGATGAAGAAAGCAAGGAGCAAGTAGTTAATATTTACACGCATCGTCACTACGATGTTGACCAACAGCTATTCGATCAATTCGAGAAAAATACGGGCATCAAAGTGAATGTATCAAATGCTAGTGCAGATGAATTGATACAGAAAATGGAAACCGAAGGCGAAGCTTCACCAGCCGATGTATTGATTACGGTGGATGCAGGTCGATTGACTAGAGCAAAGGACAAAGATTTACTGCAATCCATTGATTCAAAAACACTAGAAGATATCATTCCTGCTTACCTGATTGATACAGATAAACAATGGTTCGCACTGACCAAACGCGCACGAATCATTGCCTACGCTAAAGATAGAGTGCAACCCAATGAGCTTTCCACTTACGAAGCCTTGGCAGATGACAAGTGGAATGATAAAGTCTTGATTCGCTCTTCTTCCAATATTTACAATCAGTCTTTGATGGCTTCTATCATTGCCAATCTTGGAGAAGCAGCAGCACGAGATTGGGCAAAAGAAGTAGTGGACAACATGGCAAGAGACCCAAAAGGGAACGATCGCGATCAGGTGAAAGCGGTGGTAGCGGGCGAAGGTGATTTAGCAATTGTAAATACTTATTATGTGGGTAGATTGCTGAACTCAGATGATCCAGAAGAAGTGAAAGCAGGCGAAGGTGTCGGTATCTTTTTTCCCAACCAAGATGGACGTGGTGCGCACATCAATATCAGTGGTGCGGGTGTAGCCAAATACGCTCCCAATAAAGAAAATGCCATCAAATTCATAGAGTATTTGGCATCAGAAGAAGCACAAGAGGTCTTTGCGAAAGCCAATTACGAGTACCCAGTCAATCCAGCAGTCGAACCAGCAGATTTATTAAAATCTTGGGGCGATTTTAAAGAAGATCAATTGCCCTTGAGCAAATTAGGAGAAAACAATAAACTGGCAAGCTTGGTGTTTGATGCGGCAGGTTGGCAGTAAATCATCAATCAATATTTTGCTGTATTGACAATTTTTGTATTTACTTGATGGAGCGCCTGTAAGACTTTTGAAGTTTTAGTTTGGAATGAATTGAACCAAGCCTTAGAAGAAAACTTCAAAAGTCTGGCATCCGTATTTTGCAAAAATTGCCAAAGAGTCACATTTTTTTTGATCTGACACACCAAAACAAAATCAAACTGCATCTATTTTAATAGGACGTGCTTAGGATAACAAAAATACTTCGTCGATTTCCACCTTTTTTGCTAGCTGGAATTTGGGCAAGCATGATTTTAGTATTATCTACAGTGGGCATTGGAGTTAATCTTCCTACCACTTTAAGTGATATTATTGCTTGGGATAAGTTGGCGCACGCTTTTGTTTACTTTATTTTGTGCTACTTGCTTTATCAAAGCTTCGTAAAAAAAAGAAGCCAACAAAGAGCAATTCTTTACGCACTTTTGTTATCTATAGCCTACGGAATTTTGATGGAAATTATACAGTATAGTTTTTTTCCGAGCCGATATTTTGAATTTCTTGATATTTTTGCCAATATTGTTGGCTCAATATTAAGCATCGTATTAATTTATTTTCTAACTGATAAAAAAAGTCAATCGTATGGGTAGCGATCTTACCGTAACGGGCGGAGCACTTTTGGCGACAGTTATAGGCGCATTACTCCTAGTATTAGGAATTATTTTCGTAATGAAGAGTGTGCTTTCTGGTCGTTCAAAAAGTGAACTAGCCGACAAGTACGATTCTGGAGCAGGACTAGCAGCAAGAAACAAATATCCAGAAGTGAATGCTTTTAAATGGAGCAACACTTTCTTCATGCTTGCGTTGGCTCTTTCTTTAGGATTAATTGTGATGGCTTTCAACTGGACGCAATTCGAGGAAGAAATTTTTATTCCTGATGATGCCCTTGAATTTGATGAAGAATTGATTCAAGAGCCACCGCGTACTGCTGAACCGCCACCACCACCACCACCGCCACCACCAGTCATTGAGGAGGTGCCAGAGGAGGAGTTGGATGAAGAAGAAGAAATTGAATTCGTGGATATGACCGTAGAGGAAGAAACGGTCATTCAAGAACCACCACCACCAGTGAAAAAAGCAGCACCACCACCACCGCCGCCGCCACCGCCACCACCACCTAAGGAAGAAGAAATTTTCCGCGTTGTGGAAGATATGCCACGTTTTCCAGGTTGTGAAGGTAAAGGCAGTAAGGACGAAGTAAAAAAATGTGCAGAGGGTGAGTTGACTAAGTTCTTGTACAAGAATTTGAAGTATCCTGCCATCGCTCGAGAGAATGGTGTAGAAGGAATGTGTGTAATTCAGTTCACGGTAGAAAAAGACGGCTCAGTGAAAGATGCTGCTTTAGTACGTGATATCGGAGCAGGTTGTGGCGCAGAATCACTTCGTGTGGTCAATTTGATGAATCAGGAAGGAATCAAATGGGTGCCAGGTAAGCAACGTGGTCGTCCTGTAAGGGTTCGATTTACCTTGCCTGTGAAGTTTAAGCTACAATAGTCCAATCTTAGCTAAAGGCTTACACTATAAAAAAGGAAGCAATCTTGGATTGCTTCCTTTTTATTTTCAATAATTTGAGTTTAGAAAAATTTACATTAGCCATTGTGCTATTTGCCATTTTAATGCTTTTAGTATTCGATAGATGTCGAAGATTTCATCATCATCTACGCCATAGGATTTACTGAAAGCATATTCTTTCCCCTCCAAACTTGCGAATACCCATTGTCTTCCAACAATATGACAACCAAATATGGGACGTTCATTAGCATCGAGGTGTTGCGCAACTAACATAGCGATTAAGACTTGCCCTTCTGGATCGCCGTTCGGGTCGGTAGCTCTTTTATATTCGCTGATGCAGAAATAAGGCTGCTTCGGGTTTCTGAAGCCAGAGGCAATCATACCATCTACTCTACCAGATAAAATATAATTATCTATTGTCGCTGAAAGACTTCGCTCCAAAAAATAAGCGAATTTTTCATTGTCGATACTTGAAAATATGATTAATGGGCTTATGATTTTATTTTCTAACTCCACCTCATTCCAGCTCTGCCCGCCTAGCCTATAGCTAAAACTTAAGTCTTTCAGAAAGCGTTGTTCGTACTCGCTTATTTCATACTCATAGCTAGTCAATATTTCTAAAGAAGGTAGTCCTTTCAGGTTCAATTTTGTTCCAAATGCTTCATCTACGCTATCTGCTGTCCAATCTTTAAAATTACTCTCTATCATCTGCCATAGTATTTAGCTCTTTCAAAGTTACAATAGAATAGAAGACCTGTCAAGCTTTCCTTTCTTCAAATGGCATTTTTTCTAATTCTCCAATACCAGAAGCGAGCAAAAAATCATCTCGTTCAATTGCACCAAAGAGCTTGTTTGGAAATTACATAATTGGTCTGTAAACGGCTCTTTTTCCCTCATTCAGCGTTAAAAAATGGCTCGTTTTCGACTCAAAGATTAAAATCCAAACAAGCTCTAAGCATTCCGTCCCAAAGCATTCAAATCCTCAAAAGCTTGCTTCAAGCGACTTTTAAAACTTTCTTCGGCAGCACGCAACCACTTCCTGGGATCGTAATTTTTCTTATTTGGCTGATCTTCCCCTTCTGGATTGCCGATTTGCGATTGCATGTAATCGCGCTTACCTTCGTAATAATCGCGTATGCCATCCCAGAATGCCCATTGCAAATCCGTATCAATGTTCATTTTGACTGCACCGTACTCAATGGCTTCTCGAATTTCTGCTCTGGAAGAACCAGAACCACCATGGAAGACAAAATTGATCGGATTAGGATCGTCCGTCTTAAATTTTTTCTGTACGTACGCTTGTGAGTTTTTTAAGATGATCGGTTTCAGTTCCACATTACCTGGTTTATAAACACCATGTACATTGCCAAAAGCAGCCGCTACAGTAAATCTAGGACTGACTTTCATCAATTTTTCGTAAGCATAGCTCACTTCTTCGGGCTGTGTGTAAAGCTTGGAGCTATCTACATCTGTGTTATCCACACCATCTTCTTCACCACCCGTCACACCCAGTTCTATTTCTAGGGTCATGCCCATCTTATCCATGCGCTTCAGATATTCCACGCAAATTTCGATATTTTCTTCCAATGGCTCTTCGGACAAATCTAGCATGTGTGAACTATAAAGTGGTTGCCCCGTTTGCTCAAAATAGCGTTCGCCAGCATCCAGCAAACCATCTATCCACGGCAACAATTTTTTGGCGCAATGATCGGTGTGCAAAATAACCGTTACGCCATAAGCTTCGGCGAGTGCATGAACGTGTTGCGCACCCGCGATACCACCCAAAATAGATGCTTTTTGACCTTCATTAGAAAGTCCTTTGCCACCAAAAAAGCTCGCACCACCATTAGAAAATTGGATAATAACGGGAGAATTGATGTCTCTTGCGGTTTCTAGTACTGCATTTACAGTATTAGTGCCAACAACGTTGACAGCAGGAAGGGCAAAGTTTTCTTCATTGGCGTAGTTCAATACTGCCGTTACTTCATCGCCGTGCAAAACGCCTGGACGAAAACGTGTTTTAGATATTGTTGCCATGTTCTTTTTAGTAATTGACGATTGGTGACTTCTACAGACCCGCAAATAGAAAACTAATAATTTAGTGCCACAGCCCTTCGATATTTCGTAAACATCAGAAGTTGAGGCTGACGCGCCGCCAGCCGTTTCAGCCTAAAGCAGACAAGTCCCAAGACGGTGTCGCTTTGAGGTTATGACCTTACAAATTTGACACTGGCCAGAAATCAATTTGAGGCAGTAGAGGAAATCACCAATCACAATTTTTTAAATAATCTCTTTTTCTGTCAAATAGCGTTCCGCATCCAGTGCAGCCATACAACCCGTTCCAGCCGCTGTAATGGCTTGCCGATACACATTATCCTGTGCATCGCCACTTGCAAAAACACCTTCTACATTGGTATGTGTGCTCTTAGGTTTCGTAATAATATAGCCTGTATCGTCCATATTCAACCAACCCTTGAATACATCTGTATTGGGTTTGTGACCAATAGCGACAAAGAAACCTTTCACTGGAAGTACACTTTCTTCTTTCGTCTTATTGTTCACGACTTTCACACCTTCCACTTGTTCTTCGCCTAGGATTTCTACCGTTTCTGTATTCCAGTGAATAATGATGTTTTCGGTCTTCTTCACGCGATCTTGCATGATTTTAGAAGCGCGCATTTCATCCCGACGCACGAGCATATGTACTTTTGGGCTAAGTTTGGACAAGTATAAAGCTTCTTCCGCTGCTGTATCTCCTGCGCCTACCACCGCTATTTCCATACCTTTGAAGAAAAATCCATCACAAACGGCACAAGCAGAGACACCTCGGTTGGCAAGTCTTTGCTCTGACTCTAAGCCTAGCCATTTAGCACTTGCTCCAGTAGAAATAATGACCGCATCAGCGTGAATTTCTGTGCCGTCTTCTGACCAAGCTTTATGGATGTCACCAGAGAAATCCACTTTGTTGATTAGCGCATAGCGCACATCTGTTCCAAAACGAACAGCCTGCTTCCTGAAGTCTTCCATCATCTGTGGTCCCATTACGCCTTCTGGGTAGCCTGGATAATTCTCTACGTCGGTGGTCGTGATCAGTTGCCCTCCAATTTGTGGTCCAGTATAAAGCACGGGTTTCATATTTGCCCTAGCTGCATATACGGCTGCCGTGTAGCCCGCAGGGCCAGACCCAATAATGAGACAGTTTATTTTTTCTACTTTGTTTGACATTTATTATTTCATTTTCCGTATCAACGCTAATGAAATGACATAAGTTTGAAAACCACATCAATCTGTAGTGCTGATAATTTCGCGCAAAAATAACTTTTAATTTGTATCTGAATACTGACGTTTCGCTGAAATTGATTTTGAAAAAATACATTTACAGTAGAAACCATATACGTAATTGAAATTTTTCTGCGAAAAATTTCAATTATACCTTTGGACAGAGAGAAAAAAACAAAATTTTCAATTTTGATTTTTTCTCTCTGTCCAAAAAGAGGTTTTTTACTGCATAGTCAGAATTGAATTTTGTTTTTTTTTAATTTAAAATTAGCGAAACGTAAGTGAATAACAACGAAGCGAGAGAAAAGGATTATCGGGATGCGGACAAGTTAGGCGAAGCCATTCGTTAGATTTTTTATTTTAAATAAAATTGATGGCTCTAAATGATTTCATTTGGTCGAGTATCTCTAGAAAGATATCGCCAACTATTAAATTTCGTTTGTTTTCGTTTAGAAGGACGTCGAGTCCTTCCAAACGAATCAAGGTTTTTTAAAGGTAGAAGCGGCGAAATTCGCCGCTTCTACCTTTAAAAAACCTTGA
>JBCCRX010000033.1:0-26865 GCA_039201015.1 Bacteroidota bacterium
AAAAAATGAATTTGCAACAGAAGTGCTACATACAATTGAAATTTTTCTGCGAAAAATTTCAATTACCCCTCTGGACAGAGAGAAAAAATCAAAATTTTCAATTTTGATTTTTTCTCTCTGTCCAAGAGTCCTTTTTTGAAAAATTTTATGGAATAAAATTTTTCAAAAAGGTATTTTTTATTGTACAAACAGTATTAAATTTTGATTTTTTGATTTTCAAATCAGCGAAACGTAAGTATCCATTTTCAATTTGGCGATCATATTATAAATGGTATGCTTAAAGTCCTTGCTCAAATGACGATTTCTTAAGCAAATATTCCTGAACTTAGATAGCGATCTCCCCGATCACAAACGATGCTGACGATCAGAGCACTTTCAAGTTCTTCTGCGAGACGCAAAGCAACGGTCATCGCACCACCACTGCTGATGCCTGCAAAAATACTTTCCTCTTTGGCAAGTCGCTTGGTCATGTGAATAGCATCTTGCTGATTGACGTCTATAATGCGATCCACTCGTTCAGCTTCGTATATTTTGGGAAGATAAGCGGGTGACCAACGCCGAATGCCAGGAATTCGGCTTCCGTCTTCGGGTTGCACGCCAACAATCTGTACAGCAGGATTTTTTTCTTTTAGATATCTCGAAACGCCCATAATTGTTCCTGTAGTACCCATAGAAGACACAAAATGGGTAACTTTTCCTTGCGTCGCTTCCCAAATTTCTGGACCAGTAGTGCGGTAGTGCATTTTCCAGTTGTCGTCATTACCAAACTGATTGAGCATGAAATAGCCTTCTTTTTCTACTAGTGATTCGGCATAGGCTCTTGAGTATTCGATGCCTTTGGCATCAGGGGTCAAGACTACTTTCGCACCGTAGGCTTGCATGGTTTGTATTCTTTCTTTGGTCGCATTTTCGGGCATCACCAAGGTGATTTCGATACCAAATTGTCGCGCAATCATCGCCAGTGCAATGCCTGTATTGCCACTGGTCGCTTCCACCAGTTTGGTTGCTGTTCCGATTGCTCCTCGATCCACTGCACCCTTTATCATGCCATAAGCTGCTCTGTCCTTCACACTACCACCTGGATTTTGTCCTTCCAATTTACCAAAAATCTTTACGCCAGGATTCTCATTCAAGTATTGAATTTCGGCGAGCGGTGTATTGCCAATTAGATTGAGTATGGATGTCATGTTTTGTTTTTTATTTTGATCGTGCAAATCATTTCTGAACTACAAAGGGCGCAAAGCAACAAAGGCAAGAAATAGTTTTGTCAATTAATCTCAGGGAAACAAACCATAAAAACGGTCTCGCCAGGCTGAGAACGAACGCTAATTTGTCCGTCGTGTCGGTCAACGATTTTTTTGGTGATGTCCAAGCCCATACCCGTACCTTCATCCATTGCTTTGGTGGTGAAAAAAGGCTCAAAAATTCGCGTGATGTGCTCTTCGGAAATGCCCGTACCTGTATCTGAAATATCAACACAAACATTTCCCCTATCAGCATAAATATCAACGCCCAAGGTTCCGCCTTCTGGCATCGCGTCGATGGCATTGTCCATGATATTGGTCCAAACTTGATTCAGTTGTCCGCCGTAAGCCAATACATGTGGCAATTCTATAGTACAGCTTTTTTGAATTTTGATTTGTTGTTTTTTGATTTTGTGCTTCAGCATCATCAAAGTGTTTTTGATGCCGTCGCGTACATCAGTGGGTTCTTTGGTCACCGCCCGATCCATGTGCGAGTAGTTCTTCACGGAAGTAACCAATTCTGAAATGCGCTGCGCGGATTCCTGAATTTCTTTGACCAACAGCTCCAAACTCATCGAACTTTCAAACCAGCGCATGATCGGTGCAATAGCTTCATTGCTATCTAGTATTTCTTCCACTTGCTCCAAATCTTCTACACTCAGTCGAAAATCGGTAAAAGTTTCGATGATGTCTGCGCGATCTTCGATGCCTTGTTCTTCCAACCAATCTTCTAAGTCATCCTCTAATTCTTGACGCTCCAAAAGCGAGAGTTCGGTATCCTCGTATTCAGCTATTCGTTTGAATAGAATTGCATTGATTTGGTCGGTTTGTTGCGGCGTAATTGCCATGGTGATGACTGCTTTGAATTTTTCAGGCGTTTGGTGTTGTCTTTTATAAAGCTCTTCCGCGCTTCGCACCATAGCCGAAGCTGGATTATTGAGTTCGTGCGCCAAGCCCGCTGAGAGCTTCCCAAGTGCCATTAATTTCTCGTCCTGAAATCGAATCTGAGAAAAATTGCGAATCCGCGAAGACATCACCGCTACTAAATTCTGCACCAATTCGTAGCTGACTTGCACCATTTCAGAAAAATATTTTTTGTGCAAACGCAACACATAACAATCCTCTAATACACGACCATAGCCGCCTGCTTCTTTCATTCTTGAGAAAGGCAAAACGCCCGTCACATCGCCCGTACTACCCACTCCCGCTTCTCTACGTTTACCTTCTCTCTCTATATAAATTACATACCTTCCTTCTACAATAATTTGCATATCATCCACTTTCATGCCTGGATAAAAAAGATGTTCCCCTTTCTCAAAAAATACGTATTCTCCACGATCTACTATCCATTGCAAAGCTTCGGCAGAAATATTTTGAAAAGTCTCGAAGGCTTGCAGACGCTCTACTAAATCTGCTGTTTTTTCTATTTTTTGCATAGCTCATCTTTTTTTATACTGCATGTGAGATAAAAAAGTGCATTTTCATCTTTGGTGATTTGATGATATGGTGATTTGATGATTGCCTAATCACCATATTACCAGTTAAACAAACCTGTCCGCCTTAGGCGCGATTACCAAAATTACTAGAAACGTATTTGCACTTTTTTAGGCCGAATGGAGTATATCTTTGATTTAACAATCCTATTTCTCATTTAAACCAACTCGCATACATCACATAATTGTTTGCAATTCGAGCCACACTGTCTTTGAATTGCGTTGGACTCAAATCCTTGACTTTTTTGGCAGGAACACCCGCATAAATGCTTCCTGACTCTAAATGGCTGTTTTCTAGCACCACCGCACCCGCAGCAATCAAGACGTTTTCTTCCACTACGGCATGATCCATTACGATGGCGCCCATACCTACCAAGACATAATCTTTTAAAGTACAACCATGTACAATGGCACGATGTCCGATAGAAACGCAATTGCCGATTGTAGTCGCCGCTCCTTCATAGGTGCAGTGAATGATCGCACCGTCCTGCACATTGACTTTGTTGCCCAATCTAATTGAATTGACATCTCCTCGCAGCACTGCATGAAACCAAATGCTGCAATCATCGCCCATTCTTACATCGCCCACAACGACAGCATTCTCTGCTAGGAAACACTTGTCTCCAAAATAGGGTTGCTTGTTTCTAATTGTTTTTATGATTGCCAATTCAAACTGAATTTTACTGATTGCAATGTTTTGCGGTGAAAGAAAAAAGTCTCTAAAAATCAGCAAGTTGAAGTGTATGGAATTTCAACACTTATGAAACCCTGTTGCAGAATCTACTAACCACCGCATTCCGTTATAATCCGGAATTTTAAGATTAGAAATATTGAAGTGAGGTAACATTCCCTCAATTCTGATCGTACAAATGTAAAATAGAATGTGATATTTCGCTAGTGTCCGACAAGAAAATAGAACAAGTCTTATAATCGAACGTAAAGATGAAACTAAAGCTACACCTCCTTTTGGCTGCAATGCTGTTTTTATTGGGCATTGCGCACACCCAAGACATTCATTTCTCACAGTACTATCACTCGCCGCTCAATTTGAGTCCTGCGCTAGTCGGCGTGCACAGCGGAGAGATTCGATTCGTTGGGAATTACAGAAATCAGTGGGAAAATGTAGGCGTGGATTATACGACCTTTTCGGGTGCAGTAGAACGCAAATTTTATCTGGAAAAACTACAAAACAGCTATTTTTCGGCGGGTTTATTAATCAATCACGATCAAGCCGGAACGTCTAAATTGAGCAGAACAAATATTGGCGTATCTGCTTCTTATTCCTTGCAGCTTTCTCCTGTATTTTTCATGACGGCTGGCGCACATTTGGGCATCAATCAGCGCGCTTTTAAAACCACCGATTTGACTTTTGATAATCAGTTTGACGGCGAGCAATTTGATCCAAGTCGCTCCAGAGAAGCCTTTGACAATACTTCCATTGCTAGTCTTGATCTTGCTAGCGGTCTCAATTTTAGATTGCAACCACAAGATGCACATCCTTTGACCAAGAGAAGCAAATTGGATGTTGGTCTAGGCGTTTTTCATTTGAATACCCCAAGAGAAGGCTTTAATTTACAAGAAGATATACGCTTAGATCGTCGCTATTCTGCCTATTTGCAAGGCACCGTCATGCTCCATCCTACTTTTGATTTGGTCATCAGAGGTATGGCACAATTTCAAGGACAATATCGAGAAAATGTGGTTGGTGGCGGCGCAAAAATATTCATCAATCGTAAGCCCGCCCGAGAATTGGCAGTACTTTTGGGTGGCTCTTATCGCTTCGATACCTTCGGGGATGCCATGATTCCGCACATAGAGTTTCACATTCAGCAGTGGATGCTTGGTCTCAATTATGATGTCAATATTTCAGAATTTCAAGCAGCTTCTGAGCGTCGAGGCGGCTTGGAGGTGGCGGTGCGCTATCTGTTCACGCCCGTTAAGCCACCAGAGAAAACAAAGGTGTGTCCGATTATTTAGTGGTTGTATGAAAAGTTTTCTTGTAGCATGGTTTGGTGTTTTTTGAAACACTCAAGGGCATCTAAGAACATGTGAGATTTAGTCTTTTTGCAAAAAAACTGTGTATGCCTCGTGTTTTTTATGCTTCCCTCACTCTTACAACAAAAACCTGCCAGCGCGAATAGGTCGAATTAATTGAACCTTTTAAATCGCCTTAAACGTAATGATGGCAAGGTTTCTAATTGTCAGTTACTTATGACTCGAACCACCAGTAGCTAAAATCGTTCTACTATAAAATTTTCCATTTTTCATCTTTCAATCACAACTTATCTCTCCTAAATAGTAGCATTTTAAAACTTGATCTTTCTTTCTTTTGTTAGAAAAGTACATCTCAAATTTTTACCACAAAACTTAAGCTTTTCTATTTGAGAGGAACGTATAAAATAACGGCTTTCTTCGGCATTCCAGTGCAAGTACATTGGTCTTTCGCGCTTATTGTTGTTTGGGTCATCTTTTCTGCCTACTCCAACGGAATGGATGCCAAAGGTACTTTTTGGTTAAGTATGCTGATGTTGGCGGTTTTTGTTTGCGTAGTGATGCACGAATATGGGCATGCCTTGGCGGCTCGCCGTTTTGGTGTCAACACCAGAGATATTATCCTTTTACCCATTGGTGGAGTAGCTCGGCTGGAAAAACTACCCGAAAAGCCGATGCACGAATTTTGGGTAGCGATTGCAGGCCCATTGGTCAATATTGCAGTGGCGGCCGTTTTGAGTATCTATTTTTTGATTGAGCCACTAGATAGTGCAATGCAAGCCTTTCGATACGAAGGCGGAGCGGTTCTCGCTTCTACTTTCGTTCCCTATCTAATTTCCATGAATATTCTGCTGGCTATTTTCAATTTGCTGCCCGCTTTTCCGATGGACGGCGGACGAATATTAAGGGCATTGCTTTCCATGAAAATGACCAAGGTGAAAGCAACCAAGGTCGCTTCAATTATTGGACAGGTTTTTGCTCTAGGCTTTATCGTCATTAGTATTTATCCTATGAAAAGTCCGATATTTACCTTGCTGGGCGTTTTTGTTTTTTTCATAGCACGGCAAGAGAACCGAAATATCCAAAGAGAGAGCAAACTCGTCAGCACACCCATTTCAGCTTTATACCGTACTGATTTCACTTGTTTAGAGCCACACGATACGATACATACAGCACACAGCGTCGCGCAAATTAAGAAAGAAAAGAATTTTGTAGTAGTAGATGAAGTCGGTCGCATCATAGGCGTTTTGCATTCTCTTTTTTTACAGGAAGCCGTAGAACAGGAAGATTTTCAAGCCCCCGTCATGTTGTATATGAGTCAGCATTACAATTGCCTTTCCAGTCAAGCTAATTTGAGGGACGCGCTTGCATTATTTCAAAAAGAAGGTTATTCGATTATGCCCGTTTTGAAGGAAGGACAATTGGTAGGAGTCATTGAGCAAGAGGATGTAAAGAATTATTTAATGAAGTTATGATTATTTTCAACTTCATTATTGAAATATTGTGGGGATATATTGATGAAATTCAGTATAAAATTGGGATATTGTGGCATCGTTTCTAATTATAATCAACCCCTTCTTCCTACTTTTAATACCCAAATTGAAGAAGAAAAATTGGGAATCAATCTGTATTTTTGTGTCCAAATAGCCAGATTGTGACCAAGTATCTATCAAGTAAACTAAAAACCGAGCATTTGCACTTTGTCTTATGCACTACAACTGCCGTAATCGCACAAAACCTTGCACAGATTTAAAGCATTTATTAAATTATGAAGTGTATTAAAAGAAGACATCAAGCAAGAAAACAGATTTAAAAGAAACGAAAAATCCAGTACAGTCTTGCAGTCCTTCTTTGACACCAGAAAGAGAATTTTTATGAGTAGATACAGCGAATACCTCAAAGAGATTGATGAAAGAAAAAAACAAGGTCTTCATCCGAAGCCAATTGACGGTGCTGAGTTGTTGAGTGAAGTCATCGAACAGATCAAAGATGTCGATCACGAGCATCGAGAAGATTCCCTCCATTTTTTTATCTATAATACGCTGCCAGGTACAACGAGTGCGGCGGGTGTAAAAGCAAAGTTTCTAAAAGAAATTATTCTAGGAGAAGTCGTCGTGGAAGAAATTACGCCTGCCTTTGCCTTTGAGCAATTATCACACATGAAAGGAGGACCTTCGGTGGAGGTGCTACTTGATTTGGCATTAGGAACAGACGAAACTATCGCCAAAGAAGCGGCGGAAGTTTTGAAAACACAAGTTTTTCTCTACGAGGCAGATATGGAACGCTTAGAGAATGCTTTTAAGCAAGGTAGTGAAATTGTGAGAGACATTATCGAAAGCTATGCAAAAGCAGAATTTTTCACCAAATTACCAGAGATAGAAGAAGAAATAAAGGTCGTTACCTTCGTTGCTGGTGTGGGAGATATTTCTACTGATTTATTGTCTCCTGGTAGTGATGCACATTCTCGCTCAGATCGCGAATTACACGGTCAGTGCATGTTTGAACACAACAAAGAGCAGCAAAAAGCATTGGTCGAACTTCAAAAGCAGCATCCCGATAAGCGAGTCATGTTGATTGCGGAAAAAGGTACGATGGGTGTGGGTTCGTCTAGGATGTCAGGGGTAAATAATGTAGCTCTTTGGATTGGAAAACCTGCCAGTCCTTACGTTCCATTCATCAATATTGCGCCTGTGGTTGCAGGTACCAACGGAATTTCGCCGATTTTCTTGACAACGGTTGGTGTGACAGGTGGCATTGGACTTGATTTGAAAAATTGGGTGAAAAAGCTGGACGAGGACGGCAATGTGATCTTTGATGAAGACGGTGAACCCGTTTTGGAGCAAGCCTATTCCGTTGATACTGGAACGGTGCTGACGATAAATACCAAAACAAAGAAACTTTATGATGGCGACAAGGAATTGATGGATATTTCTTCGGCATTTACGCCACAGAAAATGGAATTCATGCGTGCTGGTGGTTCTTATGCCATTGTTTTTGGTAAAAAACTACAAGCATTTGCTGCAAAAACACTAGGAATAGATATTCCACCCGTTTTTGCACCTTCCAAAGAAATTTCTCACGAAGGACAAGGACTGACCGCTGTGGAAAAGATTTTCAATAAAAATGCGGTAGGCACTTCGGGAGCGACTTTGCACGCAGGTTCTTACGTACGCGTCGAAGTGAATATTGTTGGTTCACAAGATACCACAGGACTGATGACCTCGCAGGAATTGGAGATGATGGCGGCGACTGTGATTTCTCCTATTGTGGACGGTGGCTATCAATCGGGTTGTCACACGGCTTCAGTTTGGGATTTAAAATCGCAAGAAAATATCCCGAGATTGATGAAATTCATGCATGATTTTGGTTTGATTACTGCACGTCATCCAGAACACAAATATCATCCTATGACCGATGTGATTCATAAAGTCTTGAATGACATCACGATAGACGATTGGGCAATTATTATTGGCGGTGATTCGCACACCAGAATGTCAAAAGGCGTTGCTTTTGGTGCAGATTCTGGAACAGTTGCACTTGCATTGGCAACGGGAGAAGCTTCGATGCCTATTCCCGAATCGGTCAAAGTGACTTTCAAAGGAGAAATGAAAGATCACATGGATTTTCGGGATGTGGTGCACGCCACGCAATCGCAAATGCTTAAAAAGTTCAGTGGAGAAAATGTCTTTCAAGGTCGAGTCATCGAAGTACACATTGGTACACTGCCTTCCGATCAAGCCTTTACCTTTACCGATTGGACGGCAGAAATGAAAGCCAAGGCTTCAATTTGTATTTCTCAAGACGATACTTTGATTGAATCGCTCAACATCGCAAAGGGCAGAATTCAAATCATGATTGATAAGGGCATGGACAATGAAAAGCAAGTCCTACAAGGTCTAATTGATAAAGCCAATGAACGCATTGCGGAAATCCAATCAGGTGAAAAACCAGCATTGACTCCCGACGACAATGCCAAATATTATGCAGAATTTGTGGTGGATTTGGATATTATTGATGAGCCCATGATCGCTGATCCAGATGTTCATAACGAAGATGTCTCCAAACGCTACACGCACGATACCATTCGAGAATTGTCTTACTATGGTGGCGAAAAACACGTTGATTTGGGCTTTGTGGGTTCTTGTATGGTACACAAAGGAGACATTAAAATTGTCTCGAAGATGCTCAAAAACTTAGAGGAACAATACGGGAAAGTAAAATTCAGCGCACCTCTGGTAGTAACTGCTCCCACTTACAATATCATCGAGGAACTCAAGGAAGAGGGCGATTGGAAAGTGCTACAAAAGTATTCTGGATTTGAGTTCGATGATGCTGCGCCTAAGAGTGCTGCACGAACTGAATACGATAATATTTTATATCTGGAACGACCTGGCTGTAATCTGTGCATGGGCAACCAAGAGAAAGCAGAAAAAGGAGATACCGTCATGGCAACTTCTACTCGATTGTTTCAAGGAAGAGTGGTGAAAGATTCAGACCGCAAAAAGGGAGAATCATTATTGGCTTCTACGCCAGTTGTTGTGCTTTCTGCCATTTTGGGCAGAACTCCAACGCTGGAAGAATACAAAACTGCTGTGAAAGGTATCAAATTGACGCAATTTGCGCCGCCGCTCAAAAAGTTAACTTCTAGTCCAATGGCTAAGCATCAGATTTCTTACTGAGAGGTTAGATTTAAGAAGTCAGAAGCGAGAAGACAGATTTGCGAACGGCAGCTATTAGTCAGGGCTATCGGTCTAGGCTCGTAAGTTTCGAGCTTCACAAAACTTATCTACCGCCGTCGAAGACAGCGGCGAACAAGGGGTAAGGAAAAAAAAGGGTTTTTCTAAAACCCTTTTTTCTACCCCAAATTCCTCTAGTTAAAATACAAATAAACTTAGTTGACACCGTACTAGTGATTCAAGTCATAAATAACTGACAATTAGAAACCTTGCCGTTATGGTTCTACCTATTTGTTTAAGCTGTTCATTATAAACAACTTAAACAAATAGGTGCAAGTACTTATTACAAAGCATTGCTAAAAAGACCAAAATCTCTAGCAATTACTCTTCCCGCTCTCTCCTTTTCTTATTTCTGAACAATATCAATATCCCACACTTTTATTTAGCATGAAACATTTTGCGCGCCTATTTAAAAATTTAGATCAAACGACCAAAACCAATACAAAAGTAGCAGCTTTGGTGCAGTATTTTGAATCCGCCGAACAGCAGGACATGCTTTGGACAATTGCGATTCTTTCCCACCGACGACCGCGACGAGGCGTTAAGACAACTTTGCTCCGAGCTTGGGCAGCAGAACTGAGCGGTGTGCCACTTTGGTTGCTGGAAGATTCTTATTATGTCGTAGGCGATTTGGCAGAAGCACTTTCTTTGTTGTTGCCAAACTACAAGAGCAAGAGCGATCATTCTTTTACGTATTGGATTGAGTATGTGCGCGACCTTGCCAAATTGGAAGAAGCAGAAAAAAAGGAAAGAGTCATTGCGGCTTGGCAGCAGCTAGACACTACGGAGCGATTCCTATTTAATAAATTAATTACGGGTAGTTTTCGAGTAGGGGTTTCCCAAAAATTGATGACCAAAGCACTTGCAAAATATTTAGAAGTGGAAGAAAGCATCTTGGCGCATCGTTTAATGGGTGACTGGACACCCGACAGCATTACCTTTGAAGAACTCTTACTCAAAGAAAATCCGCAGGACGATATTTCCAAGCCTTATCCTTTTTATTTAGCGTATGCCTTAGAAGAAGAACCTGCCAGTTTGGGTGCAGTGGAAGAGTGGCAAATAGAGCGAAAATGGGATGGCATTCGAGGGCAAATTATCCTGCGAGCAGGAGAAATTTTCGTTTGGTCGAGGGGAGAAGAATTGATGACGGATCGTTTTCCAGAGTTCCATAGCTTACCACAACAACTGCCCGAAGGCATTGTGATAGATGGAGAAATTTTGCCATTTAGAGACGGACAACCGCTGACCTTCAATGTATTGCAAACAAGAATCGGACGAAAAAAGGTGAGTAAAAAAGTACTAGAGAATGCACCCGTTGTTTTGATCGCTTATGATTTATTAGAATGGCAAGGAGAAGACATACGCGAACGTCCAATGTCGGAAAGAAGAGTCTTGCTTGAAAAGATACTAGCAGAAAATAATACAGAGGGCATCGTTCTACTTTCGGAAATAGTAGCAGAAAATGATTGGGAAGCTTACGCCAAAGAACGCGAAAAAGCACGGGAATACTATAGCGAAGGCTTGATGCTCAAACGCAAAAATTCGATCTACAAATCAGGTAGAAAACGCGGCGATTGGTGGAAATGGAAAGTCGATCCTTTGACAATAGATGCTGTAATGATCTATGCGCAGCGTGGCTCTGGGCGTCGTGCCAATCTCTATACCGATTACACTTTCGGCGTCTGGGATAGTGAAATGCTCGTACCCTTCACCAAAGCATATTCTGGCTTGACCGACAAAGAGTTTCGCCAAATCACGGCTTGGGTACGTCAAAATACCGTCGAGCGATTCGGACCTGTTCGGAGTGTAAAACCCACACACGTTTTTGAGATCGCTTTTGAAGGCATCCAGAAGTCCACACGCCACAAATCGGGCGTTGCTTTGCGTTTTCCGCGCATCTTGCGTTGGCGAAAAGACAAACCGATCAAGGAAGCCAATACACTAGAAGATTTGCATAGGATGTTGGAAGTGTATGGATAAATGTTTTCACTCCAGAAAGAGAGCTATCCTTCCAAGCTTGTGATTAGAAGGATAGCCAACAAGGGCTTTCCTGTGAAAATATTCTCCTTAAAAATACAGTTCGAAAAGCCAAAAATTGATGAAACGGACTTTTAGAAGAAAGCCCTTGTTGTCGCATTTAATTAACCAATTTTGTATGATATATGGCAAAAGTGTAAAGTACTTTTGCTATGAAATGATACATGCCACTTTTCTACTCAAAAGGCAAAGTCAGATCGAAACTAATGGGTACTTCATCCTTTGGTCCACCGCCTGTGAAACCGAAATCTTGACGCGTAATGACGCCTTCTCCTTTCACTTGATAGGGCTTCGTATCAGAAACTGTAAAAGTTAATTCTACGGGCTTGGTATATTTCTTTAGTGTGAGCATGGCTTCTGTTTTGTATTGTCCTTCACCGATGGCTTCCGCACCTTTGATATCAATGCTCGCTTTAGGAAATTTCTTGACATAGAAATAGTCTTTTTTCTTTCGGATATTTTTCTCCAAGTCCTTCCAATCGCAAGTCAAAGAAGAAGTATTGATCTCTACAGACAACTGAATATTTTCAATTTTATCATCAGGCATAGCAGCTTCTGTAAACTCCCATTTTTGAAAAGTAAAGACCTGCGGAGAACCTGCATCTCCAATCGCTTGAATAACGCCTGGACTGCTGCCCACTTTATCAAAACCGACATAAGTGAAAGAAAGGGTAACAAAAAAGGCAAAAACTAAAAAAGGTAATTTCTTCATAAAAATATTGTTTGACTGTGTTAATAATTACTGATGTTACGCACTCGTATGTTTTGCGTAACATCAGTAATTATATAAATATTTAATTGGATACCAGCTAGTACACTGTAAACTTAGTTTACAGTGTACTTAGGGGCTTGAAGTAGAATTGGATACAAGTTTCAGAATAGGAGGTATTTTCAAAAATACCTCCTATTCTTTTTTCACTACGCATAAGTCTCTAGCAGTTTTCCCTGGGCTTCAATAGCCGCAACAAATTCCTTTTTCAAACGCTCAATTAGCGCAGCTACGGGCATGGTATCTTTAATCGTCGCGACACCTTGTCCTGCTGACCAGATTGTTTTCCAAGCCTTTGCTTCCGCTTGCGCTGCATCCAATTCTTTACCGAAGTCAATTTTAGCTTTCAAATCCCAAACCTCTTTTGTAATGCCCATCGCCTCCAGACTTGGACGCAAAAAGTTAGCATTGACGCCCGATACGGCTGCAGTGTAAACAATATCTTGCGTACCCGATTCGATAATCATATCTCGGTAGGCTTCATCGGCCTTGCTTTCATTGACATTGATGAATCGAGTACCCATATAAGCCAAATCTGCACCCATTTGCATCGCAGCAGCAACATCTTGACCATTACTGATGCAACCACTTAACAAGATAGTCCCGTCGAACATGCTCCGAACTTCTTGAATAAAAGGCATTGGATGCAAAGTACCTGCGTGACCACCTGCCCCCGCCGCTACACAGATAAGACCATCCACGCCTGCATCCGCTGCTTTTGCCGCATGCCGTAAATTGATAACATCATGGAAAACCAATCCACCGTAGCTGTGCACGGCTTCTATTACTTCGTGCACTGCACCCAGAGAAGTGATAATGATCGGAACTCGGTGCTTGATGCAGACTTCTAAATCTGCTTGCAATCTTGGATTGGTGCGATGAACGATGAGGTTCACACCATAAGGGGCGGCGGCTTTGCCATTGGCTTGTGTGTAACCGTCTAGTGCTCTTTCTATTTCCGTAAGCCATTCATCGAAGCCTTCGGTCGTACGTTGGTTGAGTGCGGGGAAAGTACCAATTACTCCACTTTTACAAGTTTCAATGACCAATTTTGGTCCAGAAATCAAGAACATAGGAGCCGCAACCGCAGGTAGCGATAAATTTTGCATGAAAGCGTGTTTATTTGTCATCTTTTCTATTAATTTCATCATTTGTGGAGTTAAGTACTTCTACCTATTTATTTAAGCTGTTTATTTGTTTAAATCGTTTATAATGAATACTTTACACAGGTTTATTGCCTAAATAATTAGGTAAACCTACTTAAGTACTTCTACCTATTTGTTTAAGCTGTTTATTTGTTTAAATTGTTTATAATGAATACTTTATACAAGTCTATTGCCCAAATACTTAAGTAGTTATGCAAAATTGATAGAGTAAGATATGTCATATTTTCATATCTGAAAACCCCTGCTAGTCATTGACATTCAGATGTTTAGTAAAAGTAAATATGACATATCTAGTTTCTTAAAACAACGATTAAATTTGCACGACTACTTACAGATCGAAGGAAAAATAAAACGCAGGGTTTACTTTAAAAACACTCTTTTTCAGCATTTTATAAAAACAAGAATATGAATTTATTTTTTTTGTATTCCTATCGTGCAAATATAGTAGAAATTATTACCGAAAATCAGTAATTCTTAATTAGGCGTGTACGAAGTCTTAAGCTATGCTCAAAATAAGTCTCAGGAACGCTCCTGAAATCGCTCAACAAGTATGCCCCAAAGGTGTTTCCGTCCGAAGCGATTTACGGAGCATACTTGTTAAGTGATTTTCTGACATTGACTTAGGCTATTTTCGAGTAAAATGTTAGCAAAAACGAGACTTCGTACAGCCTTAATTCTTAATTATCCGCTACTACCCTAAACGTCTCTTCCACAAAAATGGGAACGCCTGCTCCACTGATGCCTTCTATTCTGATATTATAATCGCTAACTACGTCTGCGGTATAAAAAGAAAGCTTAGCAACACCGTCTTTTACAATCACATCAGGTGACCAAAAGAGCGTAGTACGAAAATCGGGTTTGATGTGAATATCTTTTTCTATGGCATAATCGGGCGAATAAAATTCTCTGGCTTTATAATAGCCATTGTGCTGAAAATTAATAATACCAGGCTTCCGCTCTCGTTGTCCAGAAGATGAATTGCCTCGTCGAGTATAGACAATTATGACACCATTTCCTCCTCTTGAGCCATAAATCGCTGCACTTGGACCTTTCAGTACATCAATAAACTCAACATCTGATACAGGAATAATGGATATTGCTTGAGCATCTACCGCTATACCGTCTAGAATATACAAGGGCGCGCTGCTCAGATTTAAGCTGCCTATGCCTCTGATCGTGACATTTTGGTTGGGAAACGTGCCAGCTACAGTTACGCCTGGCACCATTCTTAACAACTCAAAAATACTAACTAATGATATAGACGCAGGGATAGAATCTAAGATCAAGCGATTGCTGGGTGTACCATAGATATTCTCTGTTTTCGCTCTTTCATCGTAGATGTTTTGCTTTGTTCTTCTCGCTTTAACTTCTACACCTTCCAACTCAATTAGCCTCATATCATATTGCCGATCTGTTCTTTTCTGCCTTTGACTTTCTGCAAGGTAGTTCTCAAGAATACTTTGTTTATCCTTTTCAAAAGCACCTTCGTTATCAGCGGCTTTCAATGGTGGTCGCTCTATGGTCTCGTTCATTACGATAGAGACATTCCGTTTGCCATCCATTTTGGTAATGCCCTTTTTTCGTTTCTTCTTTTTCTCCTTGAGGAGCTGTCTAGCTTGAATCAAAATATCGACGGTGTCTTTGAGTTGATAAGGTCCAAATCTAAAAAGACCGTCTTCTCCCGTTTGCTGTTCCTCCATAAAAATGCCTGCTTGTGGCGCGGTGAAAAATACATTGGAATTAATTGGCTTGTCTTCATTGTACAGATTAGTGACCTTTCCATCAAAGAAAAAGCCTGCTTCTTTCTCGTATTTTTCAGGGAAATTGCTGTCCCCAATTGCTTTCCAAGTAAATCTCCTCCAGCCATGTGTCAACAACAAAGCATCTAGTAAATAAGCCCTCCTGCTATCCGCTCCTGCTTCAAAAAAGAAATTTGGGTTTTCGATGACGCCTCTCAAATCCGCATTCAGCAACAGCCAAGTCTTGATATTCTCTGCTTGTGCATTATGACGAACCGAACCTAAATCCGTAATTGCAACTGATAGATTTGCCCTTTCTTTTGCTGATGTAGAATCTGAAAGTGCGTTCAGCGCAATATTGAGCTCCACTTTTTCCCGCTTCCCATAGGTTTTTCTATTGGTTGCTACTTCCACTTGCACATCGTCCGATTCGCTTTGCACAAAGACCAATCGTTCGCAAAGGGGTTCTCCTGCTTTGCTAAAAAGTGTAAAAGTGGCGATGCCGTCCCGCAATTTACTGGTAGGAACAATTCCTTCAATGCGCTTTACTTTCTTTTTAATCGGCACGTGAAAAAACAATTGACCGCGCAAATGACCGAGTACATAAGCACCGAGAAGTGCTTCTTCTTCACTAGCTTCGACTTCTACAATCAATCTACTCCTAAGGCTGCTGACATTCAGAACAAATCCTTTTTTTTTGATTGCTGGAAGGGAATAGACTTCTTCTTTTCCATTGAAGTCCACAAGCGCAGTGTAGGTTTTTCCTGCCTCTGGCGTGAAAGGAAATGCGCCCAAGCCAAAATCGCGGGTTTCAAATTTAGCATGAACCTCACCCGTCTCATCTACGATTTTTCCTTTCAACTCAATGCCCGTTTCTGCATTCACACTTGCTTTCACGCCAACAGTAGTAGCAATGTCCTGAACTAAATCACCTCCTTCTGGAAAGAATCGAACATTCGGTCGCTGCACATCATTCAATTCAATGCTAGAAGAAAAGGCGTCCGATGCCAGATTTCCTTTTTCTTCCAAATCTTGAAAAAATACAGGAATACTTTGCTCAAAGAAATAATCTGCACCTTCATTTCTTAAGTGATTGGTGTAAGCGCGCAATAAATAATTGCCACTAGCATTCTCTGGTACTTCAAAGACGCCTGCACCGCCACCATTCTCTAGAAAGAGTTCTCGACTAGCGATTAAGCTCGTATCGGGTGCAATCAATTCCACATAAGCGATCTTACTTACTGCATTTGGAATGTGCGTGATGGCATTTACGAGATAGGTTTTGAACCAGATCGTATCGCCTGAAGTGTAATAAGGCTTATCGGTTTGGACATAGATGTTTTCGGGGGCAAATTCTTGTGCATATATTTGCAAACCCTTTTTGAGATTTTCAGATGAATTATTGGAATATATTAAGCTAGCAAGGGCAAGAACGAAAATGGCAATCCCTGAGGCAAAATTACCAAAGCATATAGAATTGTCTTTTTTCATAGAAATACTTTTATGTGTTTTGATAAAAAAAAGCGAACTAAGTTTTTGAAAAAAGATAATTTAACAAAATTTTATATTATAAAAAGGGTTTTCTGAACTGAACACAAAAATTAGACACGAATGCACGAATGAATAATTCATTTGATATGAAATTAGAGCTTTGAGGAAGGTGAAAAGAACTTTTCTGACCTGCTTCACAAAATTCACCCATGAGCATTGAGATTAATGTCAAATCAATTAGATAATTTTTATCTTGGTTTGTGCATTCGTGGCAAAAAATCATTTATAAGAAAACCCTACATTGGAAATTAAAAATGAATGGAATACATTCCAATATGCTTCTGCATTAAAACAAATTTTCTCTAACATTTGTCTCTTAATAGGATCAGCCCAAGAACCCTCGTAAAGTAAACTCAGTTCCTCTAAACCTTTATTAGGAACTAAGGTATTATGGATATTATTCTTAAAATGACTATTTTTGGCTGCAAATACTGAATCGGCATCGTAATATTTATCTATCAAAGCAAAACACCATGTCTAACGAATTCATCAAACAACGTTTCCACATCAACCGAAGACATTTTTTAGGTAAACTGAGCGTCGGTTTAGGAACAGCAGCGCTGGGTTCTTTATTGGTGCCCGATCTCTTCAAGGGCAGCCAAGAAGAAGAAATAGGCTTACCCTTAGGCGTACCACATTTTGCACCCAAAGCAAAGCGCATCATTTATCTTTTTCAAAATGGCGCACCTTCTCAACTGGAAAGTTTTGATTATAAACCCAAACTGCGAGAAATGTATGGCGAAGATTTGCCTGAGTCCATCCGCAACGGTCAGCGCTTGACTGGCATGACGGCTGGGCAGGCAAAATTTCCGCTTGTAGGCTCGAAATTTGATTTTAAGCAGTATGGACAATCTCGTGCTTGGATAAGTGATTTATTTCCCAATATTGCTAAAATAGCAGATGATATTTGCATTATTCGATCCATGCACACCGAAGCCATAAATCATGATCCTGCTTTGACCTTTATGCAGACGGGTGCGCAGCAAGGTAATCGTCCTAGTATGGGAGCTTGGCTGAGTTATGGTTTGGGTAGCGAAAATAAAAATTTACCTGATTTTTGTGTGCTGCTTTCGCGTGGTCGAGGCAATGGGCAAGGCGTTTACTCCAAGCTGTGGACAAACGGTTTTTTAGATAGTTTTCATCAGGGTGTACAATTCAGTGCAAGCGAAGAACCCGTTCTCTACCTCAATGATCCAAAAGGAACAGACCGTGCCAGTCGTCGAAGGATGCTAGACAAACTGGCAGAACTCAATAACCTCAATCACGAAGAATTTGGTGATCCCGAAATCTATACCAAGATACAGCAATACGAAATGGCATACCGAATGCAAACGGCAGTGCCAGAACTCACCGACCTGAGCAAAGAACCAGAAAGTATCATTCGGATGTATGGCGCGGATTGCTTGACGCCAGGAACTTATGCCGCAAATTGTCTTTTGGCAAGGAAACTGACGGAATCAGGGGTGCGTTTTGTGCAACTGTATCATCAAGGCTGGGATCAGCACGGTAATCTAGCCAATGAAATGAAACTGCAAGCAGAGGATGTTGATCGAGCTTCGGCAGCTTTGGTAACTGACTTAAAACAGCGTGGCTTACTGGACGAAACGCTCGTCATCTGGGGTGGTGAATTTGGTAGGACGAATTACGGGCAAGGCAATATCACCGCCGATAATTATGGTAGAGATCATCATCCGCGTGCTTATAGTATTTGGATGGCGGGCGGTGGCATCAAAGGTGGCACAGTCTATGGCGAGACCGACGAATTTGGCTACAACATCATCCAAAATCCAGTCCACATCAACGACTTTCACGCTACGATACTTCACTTAATGGGCTTGGATCATGAGAAATTGACCTATAAGCACTTGGGGCGGCGCTATCGCCTGACGGATGTGGCTGGAGAAGTGGTGAGGGGAATAATTGCTTGATTTTATTTATTTCTCTTCTGCCATTACTATTACATATTAGAATTGATACTTTCTACTTTCACTCCAAGGGTAGGAGGGAGGGGAGTAAGAGTTTCTTTCAAAATTCATCTGTTTCTGCCTTAAAACCATTGCTCCCTAATTTCGATAAGGTATGACTATTCGTAGCACATATGCATGCCATCAAAGTGAAAACATTTTTAATCTCACTGCTAGCTTTATTTTCTTTTGCTATCCAATCCTATGGTCAAGTACTTCAGTTGGATTATGCGCCAGACCATGAAATAGACCTCACGCCTTACGCAAAAGTATTTGTAGATAAAAGTGCCAATCTTCCACTCACTGAAATCCGTCGAAAATGGAAAAAAAAGGCTTTCATTTCGCCAGATGCAATCGAATTAGAGGGAAAATTTAAACGAGGTAGGTATCGCTATTGGATGACTTGTCATATTCAAAATACTCATCCTACGGATACGCTCTTATTCTACTTACGAGCAAGACTAAATGATACGATCCAAGTTTATCGCTTTCATGGAAATCAATTAGTAGAGAAATTTCAGGCTGGCTGGCACGTAGCAGAAGACTCACGCTTTCCAGAATATTTCGTGCCTTCCAATTCCATGCCCGTCCTGGCCATCCCTCCTTTAGATAGCAGTCAATATTACATCTTGATGCGTAATCGCATGGGACTACATGGACAGCCGACTGCTTCTCTTTATCCAATCGGTAAATTGCCTACTAAACCACTAAAATCTTGGATCAATTTTTACTTATGGATTGGCATTTATCTAGGTGCTTTATTAATTATTTGCCTATATACTTTTACTCAGTTCTTACTCACCAAGGATAAAGCTTTTCTGTATTACTCATTTTATGTAGCAAGTACAATTTTCTATTTTACGCGCGAACTTTGGTACGGCGATCTTCTATTTAGTCTTCGGCAGATTAGCTTCTTTAGTGATTATGAATTTCACACGCTAAGTAGCGTAGGTATTTATATTTTCTACTTACTCTTTACGGCACATTTCCTGAAAAGTCAGCAGTACTATCCCAAACTCCATCGTTTCATTCGTTGGAGCGTTGTCGGAATGATAGTTTATGCCATTCTACACCAAATTATCATTCAATGGGACTTATTTTTGGGTTGGCAATTGACTTACTACTCTAAATTAGTTACCGCACCCATCTTCATTTATTTTCTGATTCAAATATGGCGTATTAAAGATACGCTGGCTCGCATTATTGCCATTGGAACGTCCTTATTGATCGGTATCGCATTCATTGCGATGCTCATGTCTTTATTGCTTAAAAACACCTACATCAATAATGGCTGGTGGGAAGTTACAGAGATTGTTTTGCAAGTCGGAACATTAGTAGAAATGCTACTTTTCCTGATTGGCTTGAGTTATAGGACTAAGTTGATTGCCGATGAAAATCAGGTATTGGAATTAAATTTAGAGCGCGAAAATGCAAAAAGTCAATTGTTACAAGAACTCAATGCATTTAAATCCAAACTCTACGCCAATCTAACCCACGAATTTCGGACGCCACTAACACTAATAAAAGGAATGACCGAAGAACTAAAAGGGCGATTTCGATACCAACAAGACGAGAAAAAACTACAAGTCATTCAACGCAACAGTCATAGAATCCTCGATCTGGTCAATCAGATGCTTGAACTATCCAAAATAGAGAGTGGGCAACAGCAAATACACACCACACAATCAGACGTGATCCTTTTTTTGAAATATTTGACCGACTCTTTTCAAAGTCTTGCGCATTACAATAAAATCATGTTGGGTTTCTATTCTACTTTAGATGAACTGTGGATGGACTTTGACCAAGAAAAAATACAACGCATCATTAGCAATTTACTTTCCAATGCCATCAAATTCACGGAAGAATATGGACAAATCAAGTTATCCGCTGAAAAAGTAAGTGATGATTTGCTAGAGATCAAAGTAAAAGATACAGGTCAAGGCATTGCTAGAGAGGACTTAACACATATTTTTGATCGTTTTTATCAAGTTAAAAAAGATGATTACGAAGGTACAGGTATAGGTTTGGCTTTGGTGAAAGAATTGGTTCATTTACTCAAAGGCAAAATAAGAGTCCATAGCAAAATAGGTGTAGGCACTACCTTTACGATTCAGTTGCCCATTCATCAAAAAGCAGCTAAAGTTACTTTGGATTTAAAAAAAGAAAGTAAAAATACCTTACCAAAAATTACAACAATTTCTCCCCTACCTGAAACCGAAAAAGCGCATTTATTATTGATAGAAGACAATCAAGACATCATCAATTATTTGTTACAATTGTTGAGTCTTCGGTATCATATTGAGACCGCAAAGAATGGTGAAATTGGCATCCAAAAAGCACTTGACGCTCCACCTCAATTGGTGCTTTGTGATGTGATGATGCCCAGAAAAAATGGTTATGAAGTCTGTGAAACCCTAAAACAGCATCCTATGACTGCACATATTCCTATCATTTTACTCACCGCTAGAGCTAATCAAGAAGATCGCTTAAAAGGTTTAGCACTCAGTGCTGATGCCTATTTAGCCAAACCTTTCGATAAAGAAGAATTACTACTGACGATCCATAACTTACTACAAAAAGACGTACTCACTTCTCCCTTCCCCAAAGAAGACAATACTTTCCTACAACAATTCAAACAGGTCGTCCAAACCCATCTCAGTAATGAAAATCTCAATATTGCACTGCTCTGCAAGCAACTAAAAACCAATCGAACTCAACTCAATCAGCAAATTAAATCTGCGACTGGCAAAACGACTATGCAATACGTCCGCCAACTTAGATTACAACACGCTTATTTTCTACTACAAAGCACCTTCAAAAGTGTGAAAGAAGTCACATTTGAATGTGGCTTCTCTAGTGTTTCTGCTTTTTCTCAGGCGTTCAAGGAGGAGTTTGGAGTGTTGGCAAGTGAGGTGTAATTTGATTTAACATTCCTTTTTTACGTCCTGAACGCTCATTATCAACAACTTGCATCTATCTCCTTACGCCAACTAAACAAATTCATTCGCCTTTACACAAAAAATTAAACACAAAGTGGTCACATTCTTGCAATTTGTGTACCTCTATTAAGAGCTTGTCTAAATTTAACATTTTGGGCTACCTACGACAAATTTTCTCTTGTACTGTGTTGCTCGATCAGTCAAATAACTCGTTATGCTCCTTCCTCGCGCCTTGTACAAAACAAAATTTGCCAGTAGTCGCTCCAACAGCTAAGTTTAGACAAGCTCTAAAACAAGATGAATTGCACAGGATGTTCTACCAAAAATATACACCGAATCAACTACTGAAATCTTATGTAGAATGCTACTACATCTGGGAATGCGATGTTTCAGATCAAGAGATGAAAATAGTTTCTCCACCTTCTGCCTTTACCTCTATTGTATTCAATTACGGAACTACTTATTCGGTGAATACAAAAAACGATCAGCAAAAAGTACCCAACTTTTTTTTGACAGGACAAGCCACAAAAAAATATGAACTAAAACTAGGTGGTAAAATAGGAATGTTAGGAATTGTCTTTCTCCCCGCTGCCCTAACAACGCTTTTTCAAATCCCAATATTTGAGTTGGTGGATGAACGAGTCGATTTGAGGTCTATGCTAGGAAAAGAGTTAGAAGAAATGGGATACCTAATTGCAGAGGAAGCCAAAAAGGAAACGAAAATCAAGTTAGTGGAAGCCTTTTTGATAGGACAAGTCTTTAGCAAAAAAGTAAATTTTAATGCCATAGATCGAGCTGCAAATACGATAGTCGCCCAAAACGGGCAGTTCAGTATAGATCAGTTGATCCAAGAAGCTTGTATGAGTAGGCGACAATTTGAACGGAAATTCTACAGAAAAGTAGGTCTTAGTCCAAAATACTACGGGCGGATTCGCAGAATTGGTTATATCTGTAGCCTACTAGCTTCTGGCTCAAAAATTGATCTGCAAGATATTATCTACGACAATGGCTATTTCGATCAAGCTCATTTTATCCGAGAGTTCAAAGAATTTTTGGGAGAAACGCCCGCTAAATACATCAAATCAAGACTAGAATTAGCGCATCTTTTAAGGAAAGAACGAGATTGACGCAAAAATACAATTTTGTCCTGCTTCCGTCCGCTAACTTTGTAGCATCATTTATTTCAAAACACAAAATCAATTCTTATGGAAACATTAATCACCAACGACATTAGTCAAATGGCAAAAAAAGGGCCTTGCATAGACTTCCTATTTGCCTACACTGACCATGATATAGAAAAAATGCTCAGCTTTTGTGATCCCAATGGCAGTGTTTACTTCAAACCACTAGGGGAAGACGGTAAAGGAACGATTGGTGAGTTAGGTAAAGGACTTTGGTCGTCGCTCTTAGATGCCTTTCCTGATATTGCTACTACTGTTCATGCCTCTGTCGCAGATGGAGCAGCTATTCGCTGTCAAGTCCTGATTAAAGGCACACAAGCCAAAGATTTTGCAGGCATAGAATGTAAAGGAAATGGCTTCAACAGCGATCATATTTTTGTCTTTCGACTCAATGAAGACAACAGAATCAATAAAATCGAAATTGAGTGGGATCATGCCGACTTTGCTAGGCAGTTGCAAGCTTGATTTTAGAGTAGGATTAGACATTCCATAAAAGGATACGGGCGTAGGAAACGACCGTCTCCTATCAAATGAAAACAACCTAAATTTCACTAAAAACAAGATTAATAATGAAACTTATCAGCTTACTGATGGTATTGGCTTTGCCATGCCTACTTTTAGCCCAAAACACGGCAGTCCACCCACTAGAAGGCACTTGGAAAATGACAACTGCCAAATGGGGGAAGATGAAAGAACACAAACAGACAAAACGGGATATTTACAAAATCTTCACCAAAGACAAATACTTTTTCATCTACTACAACGACCAAAAATTTTCAGGTGCGGGTGGTGGAGATTATACGGTAGAAGGAAATACTTTTAAATCTACCAACGCTTACTATTCATGGGATTCCACAGCAGTAGGAAAAACACAAACCTTCAATTGGGTAATAGAAGGCAACACGCTGCATCAATTTGGACTGATAAAAGGAGCAGATAAATACGACAATTATGTCATTGATGAATACTATGAGCGTGTGGAAGACGGAATTGGACAAAATGAACATCCATTAGTAGGTGTCTGGCAAGTTGAAGAAGCGACTTATGGCAACGAGACCACATCGGCAGCCAATTCTCGTTGGCAAGTCAATAAGATATTCACTGATAAATTTTGGTACATCACTTATTTCGATCCAAAAACAGGTGGATTCAATGGTGCTGGTTTTGGGACATATGCCCTCAAAGACAATGAATACCATGAAACAATTGAAGCTTTCTCTTGGGATCAGACTGCTGTAGGACAGACCAATACGTTTAGCATGAAAATAGAGCCTGAAACACTTGTCCAAAAGGGGGAAATCAATACTGATGAGTACCAAAACTATACTATCATTGAACGCTTCAAACGCATAGAGTAAAAACCTTGAGCCACTATCTAGCTTAAAACGCCTTTTTCATTACCTTTTAATTCACTTTTTAAAACTTTTGTCATGAAAAATTACACACTTTTTCTAGGGCTTTGCCTTGCCTTTTTCTTAAGCAATCGAGTATATGCACAGCCTGGATTGCAAGTACTAAAAGGAACAAATAATACTGCCTCAAATACAGGTGGCTATGCTTGGATAGGGAATCCCAATTCGTTGCATTTATCTTTAGATAATAATGAAATTCAAGCTAGAAGTGGAAACAATGCAAATACGCTATTTTTAAATTACTATGGAGGAAATATAAGCTTAGTTGACAATAATAACAACGCAAATGGAAATGTAGGAATTGGAACATCATCACCACAATCAAAAGTGCATATTAAAGGAGATGGGGGCATCCTTAGTTTAGAAGGTACAAACCAAGCTTTTCTAGAGTTTTATCCGAAAGGATATGCCTCAGGTCAAAAAGGATATATAGGCTATTCTACTGCTGAAAACAACAATACATTGACTATAGAAAATTCTCTATTTGACATAGACGTAGAATCTAGTAACTTCATTAACTTATATGCTGGAGAAGGTATTTTTTTGAGCTCGGTTGATGATGTAGCCATTGCCCCTGAAGAGAATATAATATTAAATCCAAATGGACGTGTCGGAATATTAACTTCAAGTCCAGCAGATATTTTAACTATTGACGGTACAGGGTTTGATAATAATGGTTCAAGTGCAGTACTAGGTATAATTTCTGGAAATGGTGCACAGCGTATGCTATTTGACGGAAATGAAATTGATGCCCTTGCTGATGGTTTATTCATAAACAACAATACGGATGAAAACATTATTCTAGCCAATGGAGGCGGAAGAGTTACAGTAGGTACTGATACTTCACCAGATTTCCTATTGGAAGTGACAGGCTCAGCAGGCAAACCAGGCGGTGGTTCTTGGAGCAATTCTTCCGACCGTCGCCTGAAAAAAGACATCGAAGATTTCAAAGATGGTTTAGAACAAATCTTAGAAATCCGTCCGGTATGGTATCGCTATAATGGAATGTACGGTTTACCAACAGAAGAACGCTATGTAGGCATCATTGCACAAGAAATGCAAGAAGTTGCACCTTACACGATCACGCCTTATATAGAAACGGATGATGAAACAGGGGAACAGGCTGAATATTTGAGCTATGATGGAACGGCAGTCACCTATATGCTCGTGAATGCAGTACAAGAACAGCAAGAAATCATTGAAGCAGTCAAAAAAGAAAATAAAGAACTAAAAGATCGTCTAGCAAAAATTGAAGCGTTACTTTTTGACAAAGACAAAAAAGCCAATGCTTCGACAAGCAGTAACTCAACTATCCTCACAGCAGCTAAACTGTTAGACAATCAACCGAATCCATTTAGTGAAGGTACGACGCTACGCTATTTTATACCAGAAAATGTGCAAAATGCCGCACTACACATTACCAACACGAATGGCGAAACAATAAAAGTCATTAACATCAACCAAAAAGGACAAGGACAAGTGACCTTGGAAGCCTATACTTTAAGTGCAGGAAATTATTTCTATTCGCTAGTACTGGATGGAAAAATATTGGAGACGAAACAGATGATATTGGTGAAATAAGATCGCCATAGCTTAGGCGGTAACTTCAATTTACTCCTTAACTTTCTCACATCGAATAGCGACCCTCTTTATAGCAAAAGATCAAAATAAAACAGAGGTCAACCAAAAAAAGCTCGCTGACAGTAGTCAGACGAGCTTTTAGTTTAATAGCTATTCCCAAAGAGCAACGCCAGACGTTCTCTTTAGCAGATATTAAAATCCAATATTTCAATGAACTGATGTGGAATTTAATTATTCAGCATTGTGGGATTTCACCACACCAACCAAAAATTGTCCAACTCAAAAAGAAAGTCCTCAATTTTGGTAAAATCAGGGCTTAATTTTCTTCACGAACTGTTGTTATTAATGAAGCCGTTTATTACTCCCTTTCCACCAGTAAAATTGTAGCTTAGTTCTAAGATGACGGAGCACTTAGAAGTGCCTGTCATTTATGGTGTTCAGATGACAGGAGTCTCCAAAACCTGTCTGTCCGTCATCAAAAAGTGCTAATCCTTTAACGGAATGGAAACAATAATTTAAACTCAGTAGTTAGTCAAGCTAATATTGTTGGGTAATTTGGTGACTTTTGAATCGACGGTCAAACAGTTATGCCCCTCCGAGACCCCAACTGTTTGAAGGAAAAAGCCTCACCGTCCACCTGAGTCGGATGCTTACGTTTTGCTTTGCCTAAATCCAAAACTCCCTCAAATTCCACCCGACACTATCAACTTGACTAACTACTCAGCCTACTTCAAATACTTTTTTTTACTTAGGATTCAACGGATTCAATAAAGTCAAAAAACAGTAAAGTCAAACTTAGAATTAAAAAATAAATCATATATCTGAAACCTGTCTCACAATTAGTCGTTTCACATCACATACCAGTTCAATATTGTAAGCCGACAACTAAAAGCACATTTTGCTGTTAGGAACGATGAAACAATAAATTCAGGTTCTAGAGCTAGAGATTTTGTTTTCAGATTTTATCAAAAAACGTAAGCATCCGCCTAAGGCGGACGGTGAGGCTTTTTGGTAAAATCTGAGAGCAAAAGATCAGTTCCAAGAATCGGAAGTTATTGTTT
>JBCCRX010000034.1:0-26839 GCA_039201015.1 Bacteroidota bacterium
GGGTGAAAAGCATCAAAAATCTCTAATTTTTGATGCTTTTCACCCTTAAGAACCCCTTGGAGCAACCAAAAAATCCACCTTAAAAGATTTTTTGGTTGCGACTCCATGTATGTCGATTTTATTTTTTAATTGATACTTAGCAATTTTTTACCGACTTCCCTATTGAGTTATCATTTTTTAGCAGAAATCCTCTTCACAACTCAAATTCAAATTCCTAGGTGATTTGGCAAGCCCAAGCAGTGCATAGGACAGTGGTTTTTATCAATGCAACCGTTGATGGAAGCAATTTTTATTACAAGAGACAAGTTTAACTATGAAAAAATTAATCAATTTAGCCATTCTATTTTTTACTTTATCTCAGGCTAATCTTTACGCCCAACAGCACATCAATATTATGAATGCCTTCAATCATTATAAATTGAGGGCTTCAGAAAATTACAACAAGCTAGCTTTTCATGTTCGCAGCAGTGTGTATAAAGAAGTAATTGGGAATACTTATTCTAAAGATTGGGAGGAAGCTATTCTCATCATTGACAATCAAGAAATATATAGTGTGAAGGCACGACATCGATTATTTGATGATGAACTACAAATTCTTCTAAATGGTCAAGTCAAAGCCCTTTACCCACATTTGATGAAAGGGGTTGCTTTTCGAGATAGAAGCATTGTTAGTGGTACAGAAGAAAAGGAAAATGGACTGATTCATCGTTTTTACACGCTGCTGTGTGGCGGTTCTGTAGAACTGCTCAGAAAAGAAACAATTGAATGTAAAATACGGGAGGGGAACGTTTTTGAGTTGGGAAAAAAGACGACAGGATTTTACTTTCGCAAAAATGAAGAATATGTCCAAAAACTAAACACTTCGCTCAAAAAACTATTAAATATTTTTGGAGACCGAAAAGATGAAGTAAAAGCATTCATTAGGCAAAATAGACTATCGACCGAGTCTGAGGAAGATTTAAAAGCAATCTTCCAATTTTATAATCAATTAGAGTAGAGAAGCAGTTTAACAGATTACAAATTTCAGTATGTTTGCTTTTGATCTGGTTCGCAAGAGGAGAATCCCTTTCGTATATTTCCGTATTTTGAACTGCATTGAGCTATGCAGAATAAGCTCGAAAGACATTGAAAAAGCTAAAATAGCAAGTATGAAAAAAGCAATTGTCTTCTTATTTTTGCTCAGTACCTGGGCACTTCCTGCACAAAAGGAAGTACTTTTCACAGTTGATGTGAGTACGGATTCTATTTTAATGGACAATTACTTTGAAGTGACCTTTACGCTAGAAAATGCAAGTGGAAAACAGTTCGTCGCACCTAGCTTTGAAGACTTTCAGGTGCTATCAGGCCCAAATACTTCTTCCAGCATGTCGATCATTAATGGGGATATGACCCAATCTATTAGCTATAGCTATTATCTGAAACCAAAAGACATTGGCAGCTACTACATCACACCCGCTAGTATAGAAGCAGATGGGGCATTGCTGGAGACATTAGCAATAGAAGTGGGTGTTTTTCCCAATCCTGATGGCATACAACAGAATCCAGCGCAACAAAAATCCAGTATTTTTGATAGCTCCTCTCCTTTTGATAGCGACTTTTTTAAGGAGTTTGATCGACGATCAATGCCTATTCCTAGCGAACCGAAAAAAGCTAAAAAGAAGAAAAAAACGACGCGCAGAATCTGATATTTTATTGTTGATTTTTCCATAAATATTAATATTCGTTCAACTCCTTAACCCCCACTGCTTTCCGATCAATAAATAAGACAAACAAAGTCAATAATGAAATTCCTGCTCACATCCATGACGCTTTTACTTTGTTTGTCTCTTTTCGGTCAGGATCAGTTTGTTGAGATACAAGACATTCATATACAGAACAATAAGCGCACAAAAGCTTATATCATACTTAGAGAATTAAGCATAGCACCTGGAGATTCTATCGCAGTGGACGAAATAGCATCTACTATTCTGAAGAATCGAAACCAACTACTCAACACAGGACTTTTTGCCGATGTATCAATAAAAACAACGGACTGGCAAAAAGATGAAGGCTTCATCAATTTCAATATTGCGGTAAAAGAAAACTGGTATCTCTACCCCTATGCTTGGGTAGATTTTGTGGACAATGATTTCAATGTTTGGTGGGATGTGTATGACCATCAACTAAATCGAACCTTGCCTTATATTGGTCTAAAACACGTCAACTTAACTGGCCAACAAGACGAGTTAAATGCCTATCTTCAAGTGGGCTTCACGGATAGGGTTCGATTATCTTCTACTTTTTTGCGAAAAGTTCGATTGTCTTACACCTCGCCTTATCTCGATAGAAAACAAAGTCTGCGCGCAACGGGAAGTTTTCTGTTGGGCAACGACAAAAGAATACGACTGAATACCTTCAACAATCGCGATTCTTTCATCACCAATGAACAGATTCCGCTACTCAAAAGAATCCGACTGGATGCGGGGCTCAATTACCGTCCGCAGCTTTTTGAGCAGCACGAATTCCGACTGTCTTATGTCAGTCGTACTATCAGTGAGGGCGTTGCCTTTTCAAATCCAATTTATTTTGGACAGCAAAATACCCAGCAACGCTTTTTATCACTCGCCTACCGATTCATCTCAGATCGTAGAGATTTTCAACTCTATGCCCGTCGTGGTTACTATTTGGAGGCAGGTATTCGCAAAGAAGGCTTTGGAATATGGAAGGAGCGCGACGCCTTGGTGCTAGATGCCAATTATGCTCGCTTTTATAGTTTTAGTCCTGATTGGTCTTTGGAAACTTCTATTAGTCTTCGCACCAACTTGGGTAGAAATGCGATTGATTATTACAATCTGCCCGTCGTTGGGCCTAAACCAGAAGTAGTCAGAGGCTATATCAGCTATCATCTGCGCGGCAGCGACTTTGCTTATTTCAAGTCTAGCTTCCGATTTCAGTTGCTAGAAAGATACTTACAATTTAGTAATATCCGCCTTTTCAAGCGGAATATCGTTCCACAAAGCTATCGCAATTTACCGATCCAAGCTTTCCTCAAATTCAACAATGATCTTGCCTATATCAACGATCCGATTGGTGATCGCAGCAATGCCTTAAACAATCGAGTATTGTATGGAGGTGGACTGGGTTTGGATTTAATTCTTGCGAATACCGCTTTGATTGAACTGATGCTTAATGTCAACGATTTAAGAGAAACAAGTTTTCGAGCGCACACTTATTTCGCTTTTTGAAAAGCTAATATCTCCTGATAAGTTCCGCTGTAGGTTTGGTCAATAGAAAATTTGATTTTCTTGAAGGTATCTTATATTTTGGCAAGCCTGCTACGATTTTGATTTGCTTAAGATGTGTTTATTATGATAAAATCTATTCAGCTCACCAATTTTTTTAGCTTTAGAAGGGAGACGATTGATCTTCATAAACAGACTAATTTATTAGTCGGAATAAATGGTTCTGGTAAATCCAATCTATTCAAAGCTCTAGAGCTACTGAAGGTAGGCGTCACTGGAAATGGAGAAACAGATTTACAAGATTTGATCATTTCTAAATATGGTGGATTTAATAACGTCTTTTGTAAAGCATCTGAACGAGATACTGAATTAAGCAAAATCAATTTAAAATTTATTTTCGATGCTGAAAAACTTTCAGCATACTACGACTTTCTTTTTTCACAGAATGAGATTTCTTACGAAATTGAAATTAATCAAGCAACTGGACAAAATGGGTACATCACAGAAGAAAATTTATCAATTGGAGATTTCAGCTATATCAGCGGATTTGGAGGTTCTAGTAGTATAGTACAAAAACTGGTGTCTAATGGACGTAAAACGCCTTTAATTAAGGAAAAATCAATCAACTACAATGTCAGAGAACTTGCTTTTGCACAAGTTTCGGGCTCTGAAAAAAAAGATTTTCCGCACTTATTGGCAATTAAACAAGCCATCAAAGACACTCAAATTTACACCTACTTTAACACAAGTTCCAATAGCCAAATTAGAAAAGCGATTACTGCTACTTCAATAAGTAAAACTCTAATGAAAGATGGAAGTAATCTGGCGCAAATCATCAATCTTATTAAAATTAACCACAAAAAAGAATATAGAGAATTGGTAAAGGCACTGAATGATGTAAATCCACATTTTAAAGGCTTTGACTTCAATATTTTGGGCTCAGGTACGATTGAGTTACTGCTTGATGAAGGTGGACTTAATAGTGCGGTACACCTTGCACATCTTTCAGATGGAACGCTCCGTTATCTATGCTTACTATCAATTCTATTGAATCCAAATAGAGGAAAACTAGTCTGTTTAGATGAACCAGAAATGAGTTTGCATCCAGATATGATACATGGTTTAGCCAACCTAATAAGCGATGTAGCAGAAAATACGGATACTAATTTTATAATTACCACACACTCTCCGCATCTACTTGATAAATTCCACTTAGAGAATGTAAGGGTATTTGAAAAAGATAAGGACAATGTCACCACTGTAGAAGAGTATAGTGAAGAGGAGTTTGAGGGCTGGTACGATTACTTTAATGTGGGAGAAATGTGGCGAGCAGGTGATATAGGAGGCAAAAGATGGTAAGTCATGAGCAAGAAAAAAAAGATACTATTCATAGAAGGAACATCTGACAAATCGAATGGAGATTTATCGCAAGGTTTCTATAAATTATTAAGGCAAGAATTAGAAGGAAATATGCCTAAGATCGCTATGGCAAATGGAAAAATGCACGCTATCAAGAAATTCAAAAATAGTAAATCTGCCTTTTCTTTCTTGCTCATTGATCTCGATGTATCGGAAGAATTGAAAGAAGAGCAAATCATGGAAATGGGTTTACAAAAACAAGAGGACTGGGTTTTCTTTATGGTACAAGAAATAGAAGCTTGGTTTATGTCACAACCCAATATTTTGGATGATTATTACCATATAGATATTTCTTCAAAACTGAAAGGTAAACAGCCCAAAAAGATTAAGAAACCATCAGAAGAACTGAAAAACTTGACTAAACACCTTCCTAAAAAAACATATCATAAGGTCAGGCATGCTGCTGATTTACTTCAACGCCTCAATGCTCAAAAACTTCGAATCGACTTTAAAGAGTTTGATCGCCTAATTGAAAAAATATTGAATCCGACAGATAAAAAATGACAACGATAGCAAATATATTTACTAGCTTACAGATGGGTGTAGCAAATGCCGTAAAGAGCCTTTACGCTACCCATTTTCCAGCAGAAAAAGTAACAATTTCACCGACTCGAAAAGAATTTGTGGGAGACTACACCGTGGTCGTTTTTCCTTTTAGCAAAGCGGCTAAGAAAAAGCCAGAAGCCATTGGGGAAGATTTGGGCAATTACTTAAAAGATCATTTGGCAGAAGTCACTGATTTCAACGTCATCAAAGGCTTTTTAAACCTTGTGATTAGTGATGAGTATTGGAAAAATTTTCTGCTAGCAAATAGTGAAAATGACAGTTACGGCAAACAGCCCAGCAATGGCAAAAAAGTGATGGTAGAATACTCTTCTCCCAATACCAATAAGCCTTTGCACCTAGGGCACATCCGAAATATTCTATTGGGTTGGTCTTCTGCGCAATTGTTTGAAGCGGCTGGTTATGAGGTCATTAAAACCCAAATCGTAAATGATAGAGGCATTGCAGTTTGTAAAAGTATGTTGGCTTGGCAGAAATTTGGGGAAGGTGCAACGCCCGAATCTGAAGGTATGAAGAGCGATCATTTTGTCGGGAAATACTATGTCTTATTCGACCAAAAATTACGGGCAGAATACGAAATTTGGCAAAAGACAGAAAAGGGAAAAGCCGTATATGCTGAAAAGCACAAAGAAGCACAAGAACCAGTAGCTTTTTTTAAATCCTACAAAAATACCTATTTTAATGAGTATAGTGAACTCGGTAAAGAAGCACGTGAGATGCTTTTGGCTTGGGAAGCCAACAATCCAGCCGTTCGTGCGTTGTGGAAAAAAATGAACCAATGGGTCTATGAAGGTTTTGGGGCAACTTACGAAAAATTAGGGGTTCATTTTGATAAGAATTATTACGAATCGGATACTTATATTCTTGGAAAAGAAACGGTCGAAAAAGGTTTAGCGCAAGGCATTTTCTATGAAAAAGAAGACGGCTCAACTTGGATAGATTTGACGGATGCTAAGCTAGATCATAAAATTGTGCTGCGCGCCGATGGCACTTCTGTCTATTTGACGCAAGACTTAGGAACGGCACAATTGCGCTATCAAGACTTTGGAGTAGATAGTATGATTTACGTGGTAGGCGACGAGCAAAATTATCATTTTAAAGTGCTTTTTGAATCTTTGAAACGCTTGGGAGAACCTTATGCTGACGCCCTTTATCATCTGTCCTATGGCATGGTCGATTTACCGACTGGGAAGATGAAAAGTCGAGAAGGCACGGTCGTAGATGCGGATGATTTGATCGCAGAAGTGATGTCAGAAGCCCGAAAAAATGTGGAACAGCGAGGTGAATTGGCAGAACTAGCGGAAGCCGCACGAGTAGAAATTATTCGAAAAATTGCACTAGCGGCTTTAAAGTTTTTCATTGTCAAAGTGCAGCCCCAAAAGCGTATGGTATTCAATCCAAAAGAATCCGTGGACATGCAAGGACAAACAGGTCCTTATGTGCAGAATGCCTACGTGCGCATCCAATCCATTTTAAGAAAAGCAGGCGAAACGCAAGGCGACTTTTCGACTTATGCCAGGCTCCAAGATTTGGAAAAAGATTTATTAACTAAACTTTACGCTTATCCAGATTTGGTGAAGACTGCAGCCGACAATCTTGATCCTTCTGAGATTGCGAATTATTGCTATGATTTGGCGAAAAGCTTCCACAAATTTTATCACGATCACTCTATTTTGAGAGCAGAATCGGAGGCAGCCAAATATTTCCGTTTGGCTTTGAGCAAAATGATTGCGCAGGTTTTGGAAAGTGCGATGTTGTTATTGGGCATTGAAATGCCAGAACGGATGTAGAGACGAATTTAATCTCTATTTCCTAGTTTACGATAAGCTTTCCAAAGAATCTCTATATCTTTTTCCGTCGTATAATCTTTTGCGTAGAAGAAATTTAGGCGTGCTTTGGTCGATTCACTTAAATTCAAATGAGCGAGATGATCGCTGGTGTATAACACGGGCGTTCTGAGCGGCGGTAGGTTAGGTTCTTGCATTTTAATTGGACTGTAGCCGACCCAAGTTTTTTTTCCCATCAATACTTGCCAGCAATTGCGGAAAAAGAGCTTGGGAGAGGGCATCAATATTAGGTGGATAGGAAAACTCAACAGCAAGAAGAGCGCGATCATTGAATCTAGCAGTCGTTTGTTACGCTGCTGCAAGTCTTGGCGGATATTGTACTGAATATCAATGGTATATAGCTCGCCTGGCTCGTCTTTGGAATGGCTGCCGATAATAGAAAGACTTTCTTTTGGAACGATTTTATAGTTAATACGTGATCCCAACTGCGTCATCCATTTCATAATTTGTTCGGAAGAAATATCCTTGGAACAAAAAATAAGTTCTTGGACTTGATAAATCTGGACGACTTCTGACAACTGTGCCAAGCGACTTAAGTATTTATTGGAATCGCCTGATGTAGCTGCCACTGTACCGATCAAGTTTTTTTCCACACCTGCTTGAGCTAGCAATTGCTGCACGCGCTCGCTTTCTTCCCAACTGCCCACGATGACCAAATTTTTCGCTTGTTCTTTGCCAATTTTGAAGTTACGAAAGCGCAAAAAGTGAATCAGTAAACGATTGAGGGGCAGTGCTAATAAAGCCCAAGCCGTCCCCAAGACAATCAAAGCGCGCGAAGCCCGTAAATCTAAGGGTAGAAAGCCGTATATGGCTGCGATGATTAGGCTGCCCAATAAAATACCGCGCAGTAAGCGACGCAAATCTCCCTGACGATCATAATTTCCACTGAAATAGATATTGAGTAACCAAACCGAGATGTAAATCGGGAAATTGATATAGACCAATTGGTCGGAGTAATAATCTGGGTCTTGAAAATGATAATTGCCCCAAAAGTTCTTCAAAAAAAGCAATCCACCAAAAAGTACGGTAGCATCCAAAACAACTAAATATAGCCGTTTCACCAAATTGGAGCATAGAGTGAGTGTGGCTCGAAAATAAATGGCTGCACGTAGCATTAAAACGAACAATTTTGCACCGCTGCCTTTAGAGTGCTTTCGGACAAAGAGAATCATAGCGTTGTAGAAGGTGCGTACATAATTCAAGCTGCCTTTTTTGGTGCTTTCGCCTTTGTAGTGAATAATGCTAGTAGAAGCCAAATAATAATTTTGATAGCCCGCCAAAATGATCCGATAAGACAAATCTATGTCCTCTCCGTACATAAAAAATCGCTCGTCCAAATCGCCAACTTCTTCCAATACGCTTTTGCGCAACCACATAAAAGCACCTGCCAGTACATCCACTGCATTCGTTTCATTATCAGGTAAATGTCCTAAATGATAATAATTGAAAACCGCAGATTTAGGAAAAATTTTAGATAGTCCGAAAGTCTTGCAAAAGGCAGCAAAAGGAGTCGGAAAACCCCGCTTCGATTCGGGCAGAAATTTACCAGAGCCGTCTATCATCTTTACGCCCAAAGCACCTGCTTTGGGATGACTTTCCATGAATTTGTAGCAGGTCTCAAAAGTATCTTCTTGCACCAGAGTATCTGGATTCAGCAATAGGATGTATTTTCCTTTGGCTCGCCGAATCGCTTGATTATTGGCGACTGAAAAACCTGGATTGTGGGAATTAGCGATCAAATAAACTTCGGGAAATTTTTCTCGAATCATCGCCACCGAATCATCTACCGAATTATTGTCCACCACAAAAACTTCTACGGATAATAGCTGCGAAGCGCGTTGCACGGAGCGCAATGCCTGCTCTAGGAAATACTTTACATTATAGTTGACAATGATGACGGAAAGCTGCAAAACATGATTATTTGTACTCTTATTATACCAATAGATCACTAGGAGACAGCAGTCAGACTAAAAAAAGGATTTGGTTTTTAGAAATCAGGAAATACATACATGAAATTATAAATGATCTTTTCTGACTTTTGACCTCTTCTGTCTGACTTCTAAATTTGCCCTTTACTCCTGTTCCGTGCGGTAAGGCATTCTCGCCATGATCGAACGCCCCAGCGTCAATTCATCCGCATATTCTAATTCTCCACCAAAGGAAATACCACGTGCAATAGTACTCATTTTTACAGGCAAAGATTTTAATTTTTTAGAAATATAGAAAGCCGTTGTGTCGCCTTCTATCGTTGGGCTGATGGCTAAGATAATTTCTTTGGTCTCTTCTTTCGCTGCTCGTTCCACTAGACTTTCGATGTGCAAGTCACTTGGTCCGATACCTTCAATCGGAGAAATCACGCCGCCCAGTACGTGATACAAACCTCGGTATTGCCCCGTTGCTTCAATTGCCAGTACGTCCCTTATACTTTCTACTACACAAATCGCCTCGCGTTTTCGTCGCAAATCACTACAGATACTACATACTTTTTGGTCAGAAATGTTGTTACAAATTTGGCAGTGTTGAATGTTTTGCCGCATCCTCAAAACAGCATCCGTCAATTGTTCGGTCACGACCTGATCTTGATTAATCAAATGCAACACCAATCGCAATGCGGTCTTTTTGCCGATGCTCGGTAAGCTGGCAAAAGCATCTACCGCTTCTTCTATCAGTTTGGAGGAAAAATTCATGTTGCTTTAAAATTTGATAATGTCGAATATTTACTGAATCAAATCCTCATTCAACTCCTCCTGTTCCAAAACTTCTGCTGGAATAGCAGGTTCGGTCACTTCGTGTTCCGCATCGGGTAGCTTTTGCCTTAAGTCTCTATTAACGGCTATACTCACATTTAGTTCGTAGCCAATCAGCAAAAATAAGACGTTGATTTCAATCCAAAGCATAATGACCATTAGAGCACCAATAGACCCGTAGAGTTGATTATAGGCACCAAAATTATCGACGTAAAAGGAAAAAGCAACGGAAGTCAAAATACACAGTACCGTAGCAACGGAAGTGCCTGGAGAGAAAAAAGAAAAGCGTTTGTGAGTGGCTGCGCCGTAACGATAAATGAAAGAGATGCCGAAGTAGTACAAAGAAATGATGACGAACCAACGCGTAAAGTATAAGCCGATTTTGCTTAACAAATGGAGATTGAACATATTGACAAACCACTTTACAATGTGATCGCCTGTGACGATGAAAATGACGGAGATAAGTGATAGAAAAAATAGAACGAATACCAATGCAAGTGCCACCATCTGCCGACGAATAATGGTTCTTTGACGAAAGACCTGCTCGTAGGACTTCTCAAAGCCCCGAACTAGCGTCACCATGCCATTGGAGCTAAAAAAAAGTGCCAAGACAAAACCAAAGGAGAAAAGCGCGAAACGCGGTTTGGTCACTATGTCTTTGACGAAAAGGAAAAGCGTATTGCCCGCACTACCTGGTATGATATTTTGAATTTCACCGTACAGAATATCTTCGTATTGCTCCACGCCAGGTAGATACTGCGAGAGCGGCAATGCGATAATGGGAACTAAAGTGAATAAGGCAATCAAAGATGGAAAGAGGGCTAAAAAAAAACTGAAAGAAATAGCTTGCGCTCGAATGAAAAGATCGTCGCGTTGAATTTCATTCCAAAAAAATGTGCCGATGTCCCATATTGATGTTTTGTGAAAACCAGGCAGCGAATGCGTTTTTGTCCAACTGACCGCCGCCAACAGCAGCGAGTGCTCCGTGAAAAAACGATTGATCTGATTGAATATTGATTTTCTCAAAACGTCGGTCTGTGTGAAATTTTTGGAGGTACTTTCGCTTCGCCCTTACAAAAATAATAAACTTTGACTAGCCTTTTGTCATAAAAACAAAAGTAAATACTCAATAGCTCACCTAATGACAGACAAGCTCAAGGTTGCCCATCATCGTGACTAGCCTTTTGGGGCTTACCTCACCATCTAAGATCAAAAGCTTACAATAGCGTCTTGAGTTCTTTACCTTCTAATACACCTATGAAAATCAGATAAATTAGGAAAAGTAGGCTGTTAAATCCAATGATAAAAAGCAGTTTTTCCAGCAAAAAAGGACGCACCCAAATACTGATTCCGTATAGTAAAACAGCGGAAAGAACATAAAGTGCAATGCGCCCGACATCATAGGGAATGGGATATTTTCTTTGTCCCAAAAAATAGGCAATAAGGAGCATGCTCAGGTAGCAAGCGAAGGTCGCCCAAGCTGCACCAATGTAGCCAATAAGTGGTATCAAAAGAAAATTTAAAACCAGTGTGATGCTCGCTCCGATGATGGAGATGTACGCGCCCCATTTGGTTTCGTCAATTAATTTATACCAAATTGAGCAATTGTAATAAAGCCCAAGGAAAAGATTGGCTAATAGCAGTATTGGAACGATCTTCAAACCAGACCAATATTCTGTTCCAATGATTTCTTTAAAAAAATCAATGTAAAGTAAGACCACCAAGAAAGCAATCGCACCAATAATGGCAAAATATTTAGCGACTTGTGCGTAGATTTCTCTAGCATTGCTTGCCGTTTTCTGTCGAAAGAAAAAGGGTTCTGCACCGTAGCGAAAGGCTTGCGTAAAAAGCGTCATAAACATTGTGAGTTTATAGCACGCGCCGTAAATACCCAATTGAATATTATTTTCCTCCTTTGTCCCGTCCAATACCTCGGACATAATCATCTTATCAAAATTTTCATTCAAAATGTGCGCAATACCTACGATGACCAAAGGAAAAGCATAACCTAACATTCGCCTCCAATATGCCCAATCGAACTGTGCAAGCCGCAATCGAAGCAAAGTGGGACTAAGCAGCAAGAGCGTCACTGTGTTCGCTAGGAAGCCCGATAGAAACACATAAGTCAGTGGACTTTCTGCAAAATAGGCACTTTGCAAGAAGGGATGAATCGAAGCCCAAGCCTCAGAAGCCAATGCACGCGGACAGAAATAAAGAAAGAAAAAATTGAGACAAAGATTGAGTAATAAACCCGTGAAACGAATGACCGCAAAGCGAATTGGACGTTGCTCCAAGCGCAATTTGGCGTAAGGAATTTCACAAAGCGCATCCACCACGATGATTCCTACTGCCAATCGAATCAAGTGAGCATACTGTGGATAATCCAATAAATTTGCCCATAAATCAGCAAATAGAAAAAGTCCTGTCCCCAAAAAAATGGTGCTGAAAACAATAGAAAGTCCCGCTACATTGAAAGCGGTTTGTTCTTCTTGCTCGTTCTCTGTTCCGAATCGGAAATAGGCAAGCTCCAGACGATACACAAAAAAGATAAAAAACAGACCAATCAAAGAATACAATCGAGTTTGAAGACCGTATTCCTCTTGTGGAATAGCAAAACCCAATTTATTGGTATGCAACGGTGTCAGCAACAGAAAAGACAAAGCACGTCCTGCAATCGAACTGATTCCGTAAATAATGGTCTCGCCTGCTAGCTTTTTGATTGACATAGATGAAGCGTGTCGCTTTGAAAGTACGAATATCGGCAAGTTTATTTATTCGCTTGATATTTATCCGGACTAAAGTGCTTTTCTGCACCAAAAGTGACTTTCTCTTCGTTCAAGAAGTCGAGATGATCTTTAGTATTTTTAAGCCTTGCTGCGCTCTTGAGCTGTATGATTTGATGAGGAGAGGGCTTTTCAAAGCACGAACAAAATCCAAACAATAATATACATATAATTTTTATTGAAACCCAATCTTTTATGTTCTTAGATGCTCTTAAATGTTTCAAAAAGCCATTTCTTGCAGTTCGACTACTACAAAACTGCGTACTAAATCCTATAAAAACTTTTCAAATCATTAGTGTTCCATTTGTGAGTCTATAAATTGCCGATACAATATGACAAAATCCTTTACACTATTCTTCCTCTTGTTTTTTTTATCCCAAAATATGACTGCCCAAAATGCAGAAAGCCTAGAGGCTTGGCGAAAAAACGTCATTATTATGAATGTCTCGCAAGTCAATTCAGAAAAAGACGATTACGGCCCAGCTTTCTACGAAACGGGCATCGTATATGCGTCCAGTCGTCGAAGAAATGGTCCGATTGATAAACAAACGGGCGATACTTATCACGACCTCTACTACGCGCCCATTCAGTCGCGTGGCACTAGAGCAAGACCCGAAAATTTTTCCCTCAATCTCAATTCTCAAACGCACGAAGGTCCACTTTGCTTCAATGCAGCAGAAGATGTCATTTACTTTTCGAGAAGCGATAAAGTCAGGAAAAGTGACCAACACATTTCCATGCGCATTTACGAAGCGCGAAAAGGCGCAGTCGATTGGGAAAATGAACGCCAAATGTCTTTTAATAATGGTGATTTCACCTATATGCACCCTTCCATTTCGCCTGCTGGAGATCGGTTGTTCTTTGCTTCTGATATGCCAGGTGGCTTTGGTGGCATGGATTTGTACATGGTAGAATTTTTAAACGGCAAATGGTCACGTCCCATTAATTTAGGGCCAAATATCAATACGGAAGTCAACGAAGCTTTTCCCTTTATTCATGCGAGTGGCGTATTGTTTTTTGCTTCCGAAGGACACCCCAATGTCGGAGGCTATGATATTTTCCTGACCAATATTGGCGATCCAGATGAACGCGTTATTAATCTTGGGCAGCCCTTCAATTCCTTTGAAGATGATACCAGTTTCATCCTAGATGAACAAGGCAAAAAAGGCTATTTCGCTTCCAACCGACCTGGCGGTATGGGCAAAGATGATATTTACAGCTTCCAAGCACTGGAAGGATTGCGGAACATGGCTTCCAGCTTTGTGATGCGCTCCACCATTCGGATCACCAATACCGACAATAATGGAGCAGTTCCTCTGGCTGCCGTGCGCGTATTTGAAAAAAATGGCGAAAGTTTAGAAGAAAATATATATGATTTCACCTACGAAACAGATCCTTACACGGGCGAACGCAAACTGGTGAAAGTCTTGAAAAATTTAGAAAACATCAAAAAAGTGGAGCGCGTGACGGATCGTAGAGGAGAAGTGGTGCAGTCTTTTGAATCGGAGAAAAACTATGTGGTTCTAGTCACCAAAGCAGGTTTTGAAAGTACGGAATACGAATATTCTACCGTCGGAAAAACCGTACCTGAGCGCATTGAAATTCCGATGCGTCCACAAACTTGCTTTAATCTAAATGGAAATGTCACAACGGATGCACTCGAACCCATTTCCTACGCAGCCGTCAAAATTGTGAATCTTTGCAATGGAAAAGAACGCATATTGAATACCAATCGAAGCGGTGAATTTTCGTATTGCCTCGAAATTGGTTGCGAATTTGTGATGCTCGCCGAAAAAGCGGGTTTTGAAGCCAAAGAAACCAGTGTTTCCACCGTCAGTATTCGTGGCAGTCGCTCTATGAACCTCAATATTAAGCTTCGACAACAGCAGACCAGCATTCTCAATACGCCCATTCGCACGGGAACGACGATTGTACTCAGTAATATCTATTATGATTTCAATGCCTATTCGATCAAATCGGGAGCAGCTAGAGAACTGGACGAACTCGCCAGCGTCATGCAACGCTATCCTTCCATGGAAATCGAATTGATCGCCTACACCGACGCTAGGGGAGAGGCCTACTACAATCTGGAACTCTCTCAAAAAAGAGCGCAATCCGCAAAAGCCTATCTTGTAGAACGCGGCATCCAAGCTCGGCGCATCAAAAGCTTTGGTTTTGGAGAAGCCCGCATCCGCAACCACTGCACAGAAGGCGTAGATTGTTCGGATGAAGAACATGCTTACAATCGTAGGACGGAAGTGAAAGTCATTCGGATTCAGGAGGCGGTGGAATTTGAGCAGAATGAAAAGGGTGGGTGGTGATTTCCTAAAGGCAATGCTGTTGATTTAAGGAACACGATGTTTGAAGTTGCAGCCTCATTTTGTCCGCCTTAAGCGTAAGGCGGAAACTTGTGATACATTAAGCAGCTATCTTTTGTCATTGATCCAACAAGCATTGTCCCCTAAAAGACACAGACGTGGAACTTCGATTGCCTTGATCCCTATAAATTTTTATTGGGTGCCTCAAGCTGAGGCAGACAAGTTCTCAAAATATCGCAACCTAGATTTACTAAATTCTAAAAATTTAGCAAATCACCACACTTGATTTGACAAATCTTGAAGATTTAATAAATCTATCCTATCTCAGGCGTGAGGCATGAACCGCAAACTATTGATTTACAGTTCAATCCTGCTCTAAACAAAATTATATTGTGCGCCCACTCTAACTTTAATGCAAGGAGAATTGTTGATAGTTTGGCTGAAATAAAGTGAAAAAGGAGCGAGCGATCCCAAAGAGGGAAAGTTATACTGCGTCCGCCTTAGGCGTGAGGCGCGATAAACAGGCGTATTCGTTTGCACAAATGTATCCCGTTTGCGGTATAAAACACTTTCAAGCGAGCGAACCGCTAGTGGATGGGCTGAAAAAGAGCCATTTAAAATTGTAAATGGCTACCTTTCTAAGGTTGTAAATAAGGAGGTGAGCCCGAAAACCTGAAAACTGAGACAACTGGACGAACTTAAGGGGTTGATAATCAATTGCTTGTATTTGATCCACTTTTGCTTTAGGGCAAAAATGAGATACAATTTGATTTTTCGGAGCGGATTCAATAATTGATACTAGGCGTGTACGAAGTCTTGAAATTTTTAACATTTAGTTCAAAGCAATGCTGAATAGCGCTTAAAAATCGTTCAACAAGTATGCTCAAGTTTTTTTCTTCGGACGGAAACACAAATTTGTTAGACATACTTGTTGAGAGATTTCAGGAGCTTTATTCAGATTTAATTTTTTTATTTAAAAACTTCGTACACGACTAATTGATAATAAAAAGATGATGTAGTCTATCTCAATTTGCTGAAATTCGAGATTATACCTTGATTTGTAGTTTGCGAGTCTAACTTTTCGCTTCTAACGTCTGACTTCTAACCTTGTAAATTCAGACTCATCGGGGAATTTTGTGGAGGGAGAAAATTATGTAATTTTCTCCCTCCACAAAACCCTTTCTAGTGGGAAATGAAAAAAGTACTTTTTTCATTTCCCACAAAAATAACCGAAGAACCTAAATTCATTTGTGTATCATTCTTTACCCTGCTTATCTTGCTAACAAAACAAAACAAACTGTGTTTGCAAACAAAAATACATTAGGCTTAGGGCTGCTTTTATTGCTGAGTACGCTGGCTCAAGCACAAACGCTTATTGAAAAAGTCACAGATATCATTCAATTTGATCTGCCCAGTAATCATCCTGATAGTAACCACTACGTTCCAGAAATCGTTTTAGCACCCATCGTTAGCTACGAGCCTTCTACCAGTTTAGGAATTGGGGTCGGTTCGAAGTTTCTTTTCAAACCACCCAAAGCAGGCGATGAAACCAGAACTTCTAATATTCCACTTTCTATTACGTACACTCTGAGGAATCAATTTCTCTTTTTTTCTGAATACAATATCTTTTTTCCAGAAGAAAAGTGGCTGCTAAAGGGGGATTTATCTTACTCAAAATTTCCGCTTAGCTATTTTGGTCTGGGACAAAACACCCTACAATCTGATCGAATAGAAGTGGCTTTCGATCAAATTATCGTGCAGCCACTACTGCTCAAAAGGGTCTATAAACAATTGTTTCTTGGAGGTGGTTTACGCTATAGACAGACCTTTAATAGCAAAATTCAGGAAGAAGAAATTGCAACAGAACAAGAACAATTATTGGATGATTTGGAAGCGACTTCCATTGGCGTAGAATTGGCAGCAACCATTGATAGCAGAGACAATATCCTGAATGCACTGGAAGGTAATTTTATAGAATTTACGCATGGATTTTACGGCGAATCCATTGGAAGCACACATCGTTTCATGCTTTCCAAACTAGATTTTCGTAAGTATTTTCGGCTTTCTCCTCAAAGATTAGATGTAATTGCGTATCAATTCTACACCAGACTGACTTGGGGAGAAGCACCGCTTTTGGAGTTTTCTACTCTAGGCGGAAAGGAACTATTGCGAGGATTTCAAGAAGGACGGTTTAGAGGTCGCTTCGCTTATTTCACCCAACTCGAATACCGTTGGCAGACACATCCGCGTTTGGGGTTTGTATTTTTTGGTGGCGCGGGCGATGTGATGAACTCTGATGATTCTTTTGACTTGGAAAGTATCAAATATTCCCTCGGAAGCGGTATTCGTTTGAAAATCGTGGAGCAAGAAAATTTGAATATCCGATTTGATTATGCTTTTGGTTTTGGGCGCGAAAGAGAAAATAATTTTTATCTTGCTCTTGCAGAAGCCTTTTGATTTGGAGGTCAGAAGTGAGAAGAAAACGAATTGCTATCTTATACTGTGTATAAGATGAAAAGTGCATCCTTATTTTGAGTGATTTGGTAAATGCTTGATCACCATATCACCAGTTAAACAAATTACCAAAATCACTAGAAACGAAATTTGCACTTTGGTTACTTTATCGAGTATATCTTATATTATATGGCAAAAGAGAAAAAACCCATCATTTTTTCGATAGACGACGACGAACAAGTATCGCGTTCCCTGAAACGTGATCTTCGGAATGAATACAAAGATAAGTATCGTGTGGTCAGCACCACTTCCGCAAACGAGGCATTGGATTCTTTGAAGGTCTGGAAGCAGCAAGGAGAAGCAATTGCGCTCTTTCTATCCGATCAGCGGATGCCAGAAATGTTGGGGGTTGAGTTTTTAGAAAAAGCAAAAGCCCTTTATCCCGATGCGAAAAGAGTACTGTTGACTGCTTACTCTGATACCGATGCTGCGATCAAAGCAATCAATGACGTTCAATTGGATTATTATTTGACCAAGCCCTGGAATCCACCACAAGAAAAATTGTATCCCGTACTGACTGATTTACTATTTGATTGGCAATCCACTTATCGCCCACAATTTAAAGGCATCAAACTTATTGGCTACCAGTATTCGCCAAAATCACATCGCATCAAGGACTTTTTGGCAGGCAATTTGCGCCCTTATCTTTGGATGGATGTGGAAAACAATACAAACGCTAAAGAATTGCTGGAAATTAGTCAGATTGAACACAAAGATTTGCCCGCTATCTTTTTTGAAGATGGCTCTTTCTTGACCAATCCGACTTTGCAAGAAGTGGCGGGACGAGTAGGCTTAAATCCAAATGCTAAATCCGATTTATACGACGTGGTCATCATTGGTGCGGGACCAGCAGGATTAGCTGCGGCCGTTTATGGTGGTTCGGAAGGATTGAAAACGCTCTTGATCGAAAAGCGAGCACCAGGTGGACAAGCAGGTACAAGTTCTAGGATTGAAAATTATTTGGGTTTCCCAAGCGGACTGAGTGGCGCAGAATTGACGCGGCGTGCTTTGACCCAAGCAACTCGTTTTGGTATTGAATTTCTCTCGCCACAAGAAGTGCAGGCTATTAGTTCGGAAGGAAATTATAAAAAACTCACACTCGGCGACGGCAGTATCATCAATACCAAAGCGGTCGTAATTTCGACGGGTGTGGACTATCGGAAATTGCCCGCAGAAGGTGCAGATAGCTTCACGGGTGCAGGTGTTTATTATGGCGCAGCTACCACGGAAGCTTTTTCTTGCAAAAACAAACAAGTTTATATCGTTGGTGGCGGAAATTCAGCAGGACAAGGCGCGGTTTATTTGTCGCAATTTGCTAAAAAAGTCCATATTCTGATCCGAAAACCTGATCTCACTAGTAGTATGTCTTCTTATTTAATTGATCAAATCAATGCCATAGAGAATATAGAAGTGCAAGGAAAAAGGCAAATCCTAAGGGCTTGTGGCGATCAGCATCTAGGCGAATTGGTGATCGAAAATATGGAAGATCAATCGACTTACACAGTGCCTGCCGATGCTTTGTTTATTTTCATTGGCGCGAGACCTTTCACGGATTGGTTGGAGAAAAGTGTGATTAGGGATCAGAAGGGATTCATCGAAACGGGCAATAGTTTGGGGCATTACGACAGCTTTAAGTCGGCTTGGAAAATGGAAAGAGAACCCTTCTTACTAGAGACTTGCATTCCTGGCGTTTTTGCGGCGGGCGATGTGCGAGCAGGCGCGATGAATCGAGTGGCTTCGGCAGTGGGAGAGGGGGCGACTGCGATTAAGTTTGTGCATGAGTATTTGGCGGAAATTTAGGTGTGGCTTGTAGTAATGGTTTTTTAACCGCAGAGTTACGAAGAGGTTTCTTCGCGAAGTTACGCAGAGCTATATTTTTATAACTTGGGGCGCAAATTTGCTCAAAAAATAGAATCATTATGAAATCTTTCACCCGTATTGTACTTCCGATTTTGTTAATTGGCGCGATTGGAGCAGCCATTTTCTACTTTGCAAAGGGCGATGAAAAAAAGCAAGCCAATCAATTGATGACTACTGTGGAGCGTGGCGAATTTAAAATCCATGCCAATGCCACAGGGGAATTACAAGCCAAAAAATCCGTTAAAATTAGAGGACCGCAAGGCATGCGAACGGTGCAAATTTGGCAAACGACTATTTCTGATATGGTGGCAGAGGGAACGCTGGTGAAAGAAGGAGATTATGTCGCTTCTTTGGATAAAACGGAGCTTTCCACTAAAATGAAAGAGGCACAAACCGAGATTGATGGCATTATGACTCAACTCGAACAAGCCAAAATAGACACGGCGATTGAACTGCGGGGTATCCGCGACCAATTGGTCAATCTCAATTTTTCGATGCAAGAAAAAAAGCTACAAGTCAAGCAAAGCCGCTTCGAGCCACAAATGGTCATTCGACAAGCAGAAATTGATTTGGAGCGTTCCGAGCGAGATTTATTGCAGTTGAAAGAGAAATACAAGCTCACCCAAACAAAATCTGACGCAAAGATTTCCGAAATTCTAAACAATCTGGGAAAATTTCAGATTCGTTTACAACAGTTGACAGATATTTCAAAGGAATTTCAAGTCACTGCGCCCAGCGATGGCATGATTATTTATGCTCGTAATTGGAACGGTAAAGTTGGGCCAGGTTCACAAATCAACACTTGGGATCCGATTGTAGCGGAACTACCCGATTTGAGTGATATGGTTTCCAAAACCTACGTCAATGAAGTAGATATTTCCAAAGTCCAGAAAGGGCAAGAAGTGGCAATAAAAGTAGATGCTTTTCCCAACCAAAACTACACGGGACATGTTATCCAAGTCGCCAATGTGGGAGAGGAATTGCGGGGCTACGATGCCAAAGTATTTGAGGTAACGATACAGATGCACGAATCTGATTCCATTCTTCGACCTGCAATGACGACCAGCAACGAAATCCTGACCCATATTTTTGAGGAAGTGCTTTACATTCCATTGGAAGCTTTGCACACAGACAGTTTGAGCTATGTCTATAAAAAACAAGGCAGTGATTTAGTGCGTCAAGAAGTCTTGACCAGCGAATCCAACGATAATGAAGTAATGATCGAATTGGGGCTGGCAGAAGGAGAGGAAATTTTGCTTTCGATGCCGACCAAAGGTGAAGAATACGAACTTTTGCTACTGAATGAAGCCGAAAAACTGAAACACCAAGCCAAACTGAAAAAAGAAAAACGCAGTCGTCAAGCACTGGCAATGGAACGCGCTAGCAAAGTGAAAGACGAAGTGATTAGTAGCAATAGCGGCGGCGGCAGTGGTATTATTATCTTTAATTAGGTGATAAGTACACTGTAAACTAAATTTCTTTGTATTTTAAACAGGGGAGTTTGAGGGAGAAAAAAGGGTTTTTCTAAAACCCTTTTTTCTCCCTCACCCCTTTTTCGCCGCCGTCGAAGACGGCGGCAGATAGGTTTTTTGAAGCGAGAAATTCTAGGGAATTTCTCGCTTCTCAAAATTAAAATAAACTTAGTTTACAGTGTAATAAGGTGTTAGATAGTAAGTGTTAAGTGGAATGTGGTCAACTTAAGGATTTTGCTAGGCCCGTTTTTCACGAGTCGGTCAATTCATCCGTTTAAAAAATGACGGCTGGGTAAGAAAGTAAACCAGCATGTAGAGCTTAAGCTGACGACATTCAAATGTTAAGTGAATGATGCAATAAAATAACGCTATAAACAATGTAACTGATAAATCTAAAGCAATGAAATCTATTATACAGCATATCATTTTTGTTTTTTCACTTCTGTTTATAGCGATAGGCGTTTCTCAAGCGCAGTCGCTCATAGACATCAAAGTAGATGTTGTTTATTTGGCTTCCGACTATTTGGAAGGACGCGAAACGGGTAAAGCAGGAGAGGAAAAAGCGGCAGAATATTTGGTCAATCGGTTTAAAGAAATTGGATTGCAGCCCAAAGGAGACAACAAAACCTATCTGCAAACCTTCAATTTTAATTATACATCCAATCCACATTCTAGCACAGGAGAGGCAAGAAAAGGAAAAAATGTCGTTGGTTTCATCGACAACAAAGCTGCTACGACAGTTATTATCGGTGCGCATTACGATCATATCGGTCGAGGATCATTTGGTTCGCGTACGCCAGGCAATACCGACGTTTATAATGGAGCAGATGACAATGCCAGCGGAACGGCTGCCTTACTTTATCTGGCAGAACGCTTGCAACAATCCAAACTCAAAAAGCACAACTATCTATTCATTGCTTTTTCTGGTGAAGAAATGGGTTTGTATGGATCAAAGCACTACGTCAAAAATCCAACAATTGACTTTTCAAAGGTGAGTTTCATGTTCAATATGGATATGGTCGGGCGATTGGAAGAGGACAAATCAATACTCATCAATGGTGCGGGCACCTCTCCGATTTGGAAGCAAACTTTTCCAAAAATAAAGTCACCTGATCTAAAAATCACAACTTCGGATAGTGGCGTAGGAGCTTCGGATCATACCTCTTTTTATTTGGCAAATATTCCTGCGCTGCACTTCTTCACAGGTACACACGACGACTACCATAAACCAAATGATGATAGCGAATTTATCAATTTTGAAGGCATCCAAATGGTCGCGGATTGGATGTTTGAGTTACTAGTGGAATTAAATGGTGCGGGTAAAATCGAATTTACAAAAACCAAAGAGGAAAGCAATCGTCGTGCTGCGAGTTTCAAGGTTTCATTAGGGGTTATGCCCGATTATGCTTCTGACGGAAATGGTATGCGCATAGATGTGGTACTGGATGATCGTCCTGCCCAAAAAGCAGGCTTGGAAGACGGTGATATCATCATCAAAATTGGATTGACGGACGTGAAAGATATCTATGACTACATGGAAGGATTGAGTAAATTTGAAAAAGGCGATGCCACGACGGTCGTCATCAAAAGAGGCGAAGAGATTTTGGAGAAAAAAGTAGTGTTTTGATAGGTGGTAAGTAGTAGGTACTAAGTAGTAAGTACTAAGTATTGAGTAGTGTAGCGTATATGACCTAGTACCTAATACCTATCACCTAATACTTAGTACCTAAGACCTAACACTTAACACCTATCACCTAATATTTAGAAAGCAGTGATGCAAACGGATATAAGGAATAAAAGTCTGGCAGATATACAGCAATTCTTCGTGGAGCATGGGGAAAAGAAATTCCGTGCGAAACAGGTATATGAATGGTTGTGGAAAAAAGGCGCGCATTCCTTTGAAGAGATGACCAATCTCTCCAAAATGCAACGACAAAAACTGAAGGAAAACTTTGTAATTTATCCAATTCAATTCGACAGAGTACAGCACAGCAATGACGGTACGATCAAAAACCGCTTTCAATTGTACGACGGACATTTGATAGAGTCGGTCTTGATTCCTGTGCACAGGGACAGTCGCTACACGGTTTGTGTTTCTTCTCAGGTAGGCTGTAGTTTGAGTTGCTCTTTTTGTGCTACGGGTCGCATGAAGCGCATTCGTAATTTAGAGGCTTCGGAGATTTACGATCAAGTGCTGTTGGTGAATCAGCAGAGTCTAGAGCGCTATGGACATCCTTTGACCAATATTGTTTATATGGGCATGGGAGAACCCTTACTTGCTTATAAAAATGTATTGAAGAGCATCGAAAAAATCACTTCGCCTGATGGATTAGGAATGTCTCCCAAACGCATCACGGTGAGTACAGCGGGTATCGCTAAAATGATCAAACGCCTAGCCGACGACCAAGTCCGTTTCCATCTTGCCCTTTCGCTCCATGCCGCTGATGATGTTAAGCGCAATACCATTATGCCAATCAATGGGCAAAACAATCTAGCGCACCTGATGGATGCCCTTGAATATTTTCATCGAAAAACGGGCAATCGCATCAGTTACGAATACATTACCTTCCAAAATTTCAACGATTCTTTGGAAGATGCTGCCAATCTCGTGCGCCTCTGCCAACGCTTTCCCGTTCGTGTCAATATCATCGAATACAATCCAATCGGTGGTGTAGATTTCATGAAATCTTCCGAAGATCGTTTGGATCGTTTTGCTGCTTATTTGAATAAAAAACGAGTATCGGTCACCGTGCGCAGAAGCCGTGGGAAAGATATAGATGCCGCCTGTGGGCAATTGGCGAATAAGGATGTTTGACAGTTTGTATATCGTCGAATAAACAGCTTAAACATCATCAACACTTAAACAAAAATTCACTCATACAGACACTCAAATTTCAGAAAAAGGCTATTTCTTCAAAATCAAAAACTCTACGCGCCGATTCATTTTCCGACCTAGTTCTGTATCGTTAGAAGCTACGGGACGACCACTACCCAAACCGATATAATGTACGCGCTGCATGGCAATGCCTTCCTCCCAAAGATAGCTGGCGACGGCTTTTGCTCGTTTCCTAGAAAGGTAAGAATTGTAACTGTCGCGTCCTTGACTATCGGTATGTCCTCGAATTTCGATTTCCATTTCAGGATTTTCTCGCATGATGCGAAGCAGCTTTTTGAGTTCTTGATAGGAGCGAGGAAGGAGTTCTGCTTTGTCAGTGTCGAAGAAAATATTTTTGAGCTGAAAGATACGACCTTGCTCTAGTTTGAGGAGACTCAAATCGTCGGGGGCAAGTGGTACTTCTAATATGGGTGGCACTTTTTTTAGTACAAAATCATCCAAGTAGTAGTAAGCAAATTTTAGCGGCTGTTCATTTTCGGGCAGTTGATACTGCGTAAGGCTGTCTGGGAAAAAATTGCCCACCAAAATGTAATCTGCCGCTGCTTCGGCAGTAAATTGTCCTGATATTCTAGTCCAATTGTGATCATTGCTGGTCACGATTTCTTCTTGGTTGAAACGGGGTTCTAAAAATATCGGTTCATCCACTCGGACATTGGCTTTTCCACTCATAAAATGAACGCCGATGTTATTGGTTTGCAAAGATCGAGGCAGTGCGGCCACCCAGAACTCAATGTAGTAACTTTGTTCAGGCACGAGTGGTTCTAACAACTGCACTTGAACGTATTCCCTACAGTGTGGTTTTCCTTTGTCGCATCCATAAATGGTGATGCCCGCCATGGATTCGCCGCTGTGTGCGTATTGATCGCCAAAACCTTTATCTGCCCAATGTTCTGGAACTCTTACTTTAGGTCCGAAAGCATCTGGAGAAGCAGCCGTGGCAGAAGACCAGTAACGCATCACATTGGAAAAATGCGCCCCCCGATAATACCAGCCAATTGGTGTGCTGGAGTATTCTTCAAAACTCGGATTGGGTACAATATTTTCTACTTCCTCCGCAGTTGATTGAGCAAGTGCTACGATAGATAGAAGATTAAAGAAATACAGCAAATAGAGATACTTCATGTGAATGTTTTAATGATAGCATAGACGTACCTGTTTGCCTAGGGAGTGATAAGATAGCAACCACATTGGTATTTTTCCTGTTACATTCTAACGCAAAACGGAAGCGTTTATTTAATACATTTTATAAAAAAAACTATGCGTTTCGACATGAAAACGAGTACTTACAAAGCCATTAGTTGCGACTTCTACGATATTTTAGAAGCTTCTGCTACCCTCAAAAAAGAATGTATTATCAATTTTTTTAATGCAAATGGAGAAGAACAACAGTTAGTTAGCCGAATCATTAATCTATTTACAAAAGACAAAGAAGAATTTATGGAATTGGAACACAGGGAATTGATTCGATTGGATCGTATCATCTCCGTGGACGGTGTTTTGCTTCCGACAGCTTGTTAAAGTTTTTGGGAAAGGCTTGCTCTAGCAAATGTAGCCTTTGTATCTTGTGCTTTTATTATAAATCACTTACGTTTCGCTGATTTGAAAATCAAAAAATCAAAATTTAATACTGTTTGTACAATAAAAAAGGACTCTTGGACAGAGAGAAAAAATCAAAATTGAAAATTTTGATTTTTTCTCTCTGTCTAGAGGGGCAATTGAAATTTTTCGCAGAAAAATTTCAATTGTATGTAGCACTTCTGTTGCAAATTCATTTTTTCAAAATAGATTTCAGCGAAACGTGAGGAATCAAATACGCAAAACTTACTTTACATGAACTTAGAAAAAATAGTTGCAATCACAGGGGCTAACGCCAATGGTGTTTTCACTATGATTGTCAATAAAGGCAATGGGCTGATTGTAGAAAATATTGAAACGGGCAAACGGAAATTTGTTCCTTCTCGCCGCCACAATTTCACCCCCATGAATACGGTAGGGATTTATCTCGATAATGGGCAAGCCTTGGATATCGACAAAGTATTCAAGAAGATGATGGAACAGGAAAAAGACAATCCTCCCGTGGATGCTAATTCTTCGAGCAAAGTATTACGCGAGTACTTTACGGATATACTGCCCACACACGATGAAAATAAGGTCTATACCAGCGACATTAAAAGAGTGATTAAATGGTATCTTCAATTGAAAAAGCATGGCTTTTTAGAAGAAACAAACGAAGCAAAAGAACAGGAGGAAGAAAGTAGTCTGGACAATCAAGAAGATAGTACTGGAGAATGATAAGGTAAGAAAAAATGGATTCAGAAATACTGAATTCTACTGAGTGCCTGTTCTATTTAAACCACTGAAGGTATGGATAGACTACTAGACATTTTGATAAAATCAGCCTTTTCTTTTTGTCTTGATGCAAAAAGAAACAAAAAAATCAAGACTTAATTTCTTTCTTAACGTTCCAAAAGTGCTGAAAAGACTAAACAAAATAAACTCGCCCTAACGATGGATTTTCAGTACTTTAATTTACGATTGCGCCTATTTTAAACTCCTATTTGAATCTGTTTTGGCTCATACAGTATTTTGTTCTTAACGTCTTTTCAGCACTTTTTCCACTAAAAGAAATGAGGTCGTTTACACCTAAATTTGAAAATGTCCAGTAGTGTAAGGTATGGAGGAATAGTAGGGCTATTTTTTTGATTATCAGTGTCTTAAATTAAATGATTAAACTTGTTTTCGTCCGAAGAAGAAAATTAAATCTACTGTTTGAGTGATTTCAAGAATAAGTCACAATATTTATTATTTGCATATCATTGGTTTTGCGAATATAAATTCACAAAATACATATTCGTTAAAATTACGTTCAGATAGCTGGAGCTAAATATGGCATACCAGCAATTTCTGATATGGAAGATTTTAGCAATCAGGAGCGAGAAATGTCATTTTTAAAACCTAATTTAGGAATTATTCTTGCAGTTCAGAGCAAAAAATGACATTTCTAAATTCTAAATCCAAAGGGGTACAAAGTTTGTACCTCTCTGAGAATTCTGAATCAAGAAATTACTAATGATGTACCTAGGCATTTAGTATTTAAAAACGACATCCTTTTTAACAAAAATATAGATTATTCTCATAATAGGATTGATTCTCAAATTAAGAAATTTCAGAAATGCCATCTAAAAATCTGATTTACAA